>DASXCK010000447.1:0-3602 GCA_036491235.1 Xanthobacteraceae bacterium
GCGCGGGTTCGGCGCCGACCGTGCCGTCGCGACCGATGCGGGCCTGCGTGCCCACATGATCCGTGTCTACAACTACATGGCCGGCGGCGTCGCGCTGACCGGTGTCGTGGCGTGGCTGGCCTACCAGGCGGCTGGCGGCGACGCCATCCACGTATCGGGCCGCGTGATCAGCGGCCTTACGCCGTTCGGCCAGGCGATCTTCCAGGGCCCGCTGATGTGGGTGCTGCTGTTCGCCCCGCTCGGCCTCGTCTTCTTCCTGAGCTACCGCATCTCGCAGATGCAGGCATCGACCGCCCGCCTCCTGTTCTTCGCCTACGCGGGACTGCTCGGGCTGTCGCTCGCAAGCATCTTCCTGGTGTACACCCAGACGTCGCTCACCCGCGTGTTCTTCATCTCCGCGGCGTCGTTCGGCGCGCTCTCGCTCTATGGCTACACCACCCGGCGCAATCTCGATGCGATGGGCTCGTTCCTGATCATGGGTCTGTTCGGCCTGATCATCGCGAGCGTCGTCAACATCTTCCTGGCGTCGGGCGGCCTCTACTGGGCGATCTCCGTGCTGGGCGTCGGCATCTTCGCCGGCCTGACCGCTTGGGACACCCAGCAGATCAAGGAAATGTACAGCCCGATGGACGACGGGACGGTTGCGGGACGCAAGGCCGTGATGGGCGCGCTGCGCCTCTACCTCGACTTCATCAATCTCTTCCTCATGCTGCTGCGTCTGGTCGGCGACCGCCGCTGACCGGCCCGCTCCGCTAATCGACCGCAAGCGCCCCGGTCCGCCGGGGCGCTTTTTTATGTGGCGACGAGCGGGCGAGGGCGGTATTGGCGAGACCATGGGCCTCTCCATCCGGGCCGCGACCGCGGCCGACATCCCGGC
Source organism: Xanthobacteraceae bacterium (assembly GCA_036491235.1). Lineage (GTDB taxonomy): Bacteria > Pseudomonadota > Alphaproteobacteria > Rhizobiales > Xanthobacteraceae > JAVDCA01. The sequence goes on from DASXCK010000447.1 coordinate 878, forward strand.
CATCACGGCGATCTATGACCATGCGGTGCGGCACGGCACCGCGTCCTTCGAGCTCGAGCCGCCCGATGCAGTCGAGATGACGCGGCGGCACAAGGCGTTCGTCGACGGCGGCTATCCGTATCTTGCCGCCGAGGTCGATGGCGCGATCGCGGGCTACGCCTATGCGGGGGCCTACCGGCCGCGCCCGGCCTACCGCTGGAGCGTCGAGGATTCGGTCTATGTGGCGCCGGCCATGCACCGGCGCGGCGTCGGCGCCGCATTGCTCGGCCGCCTCATCGCCGAGGCGGAGCAGCGCGGCTTTCGCCAGATGATCGCCGTGATCGGCGATTCGACACAGACGCCGTCGATTGCGCTGCACGCCGCCATGGGCTTCCGCCACGTCGGCGCCGTCGAGAATGTCGGATTCAAGTTCGGCCGCTGGCTCGACACGGTGTTGATGCAGCGCGAACTGGGGGCAGGGGCGGGTGCGCCGCCGAGGTGAGGACCGTAGCCGGAGGGACCGAAGCGAAATCCCGGGATGCCCCTATTCGCGGAGACGATGTCCCCGCGTTCCGCTTCGCCCCAAGCGGGCTGCTAATTCGCCACCAGCCGGATCTGCTTCTCGCGCTTGTCGAGCACGCGCAGCACGCGGTCGAGCTCGTGCCCGCGCCGCATGATCAGGCCGGTCGCCGTGATCACGCTGTAGGCGCCCTGGCGGCGCGCCAGCTTGGGATTTTTCTCGATGCGGTAGATCGGCACTTCGGCGGCATGGCGGAAGACCGAGAACACGGCGCGGTCGCGCAGGAAGTCGATGGCGTAGTCGCGCCACTCGCCTGCCGCGACCATGCGTCCATACAGCGCGAGAATGCAATCGAGCTCGCGCCGGTCGAAGGTGACGCAGGCGGCGTGCGGGGCGCCGGCCGTCATGCCGTCGCCCCGGGGATTCTGGCTTGGCTCAGTCTCGCCGGGCCCGAAGGTCATGCGGCGCCTCCATTTGTCACGGGTCTTTCATGATCGCGCTGAATGCGCGTCGCGGCAAGGGCTTCGCTTGCGTCACCATCGCCGCAGCCATCTCGGCGGCGCGATCAACGGCCTTCGCGGCGATCACGCGTTCGTTAAACGATTCATAATACCGCCCGAATTCGGCCCCGTGGGGGTCAACGTACCCTGCGATAACAACCCCCATAGAGTTCGGCTCGGTGCGGGCTCTGGATTCCTCAGCCCCCCAGCCCCCCGGAGCTTGTACCGGCCGGCTCTTTGAGTTGTTTGTTCCGTGTAAGGTTCAATCCCCCTATGCTTTGGGCCGACGCAAGTCGGCCCTCTTTTTTTGCGCGCGCAGGTTCGCTCATACAGAAGCAGTCGTTGCCTGCTACCCGTCGACCGCCGGGATCGAGTGGTGCTCGTGGGTGACACGCCAGTGGCCGTCGATCTTGCGCAGCCCGATGGTCAGCCGGAACGGAAATCCTTCCGGTTTCGCGCCCGCCCCGCAGCGCATGATGCCGAAGGCGAACGCGACGTCGTCACCGGCCGTGATCGTCAGCTCCTCGACGTCGAAGGCCTGTGACGGCTTGTGGTACGCGAAAAACAAATCCCACGTCTTCCGATACGCCTCCATGCCGGTCGACAGCAGCGGCGGCGGCAGGTCGAACATCACGATCTCCTGCGCATGATGGGCGAGGATGCCGGGGATGTCGTGCCGTCGCACCGCCTCCGCCCATGCCTCGATGAGTTCCCTGATTTGACGTTCGGCTGCTTCGGCTTGCTGCGTCATGGCTCTCGGACCTCGCTGTTTGCTCCATCCATGCCGCAAGGACGGTCGCGGAGCCCCAGGACCGACACGTCGAACGACTTTATTTTGCGGAGAATGGAGAGTCGGGCGCGCTCCGCCCCTACGGATGGGCGGTCGTTACGGTCGCGCCATGCGGCGCGTCGAGTGGCGTCATTGCGGCGCCCAGCATGACGCCCGGCGTCGAGCCGGCGCCGCTCTGCAGCACCACCGCGACGGCGTCGACGCCCTGTGACTGGAATTTCGCCACCGGAATGCTCCAGGTGGCGGCCTGGCCGTTCCACTCGCCGAGCTTGACCCAGTGCCGCACGACGTTGTGATACGTGAACGTGTGGCCTTCGTTCTCGCCGCGGCCGATCGCGACCTTGACCGATTTCTCCAGCGGGCAGAGCCACACCTCGGCCGGCACGGCGTCGCCCTTGGCGGCCGGCGCCGTGACGGTGAGTCGGCCATCCGCGATCGTCAGCGTCAGCGGCAGCGCCAGCGTCGCGTTGTTGGTCCGGCTCTTCGCGATCGCCTGCTCGATGGCGGCACGGTCGCTGCCCAGCGCCTGCGTCGAGCCGTTGATGATCGCCTGCGGCGTGTAGACGCCGCTGCCGAGCGCGCGCGAGTACGCCTTCTGCCGGTTGGCGTGCCCCGCAAGCGCGAGCGTGTCCTTCCAGCCGAGATAGTCCCAGTAATCGATCGGCAGGCTGAGCGGGATGAGCGACGGATCCTTGGCGAGCTCGCCGAGCAGCCGGTCGGCGGGAGGGCAGGACGAGCAGCCCTGGCTGGTGAAGAGCTCGATGACGGCGCGCGGCTGTTCCGCGGCGGCCCATCGACCGGCCGTCACGGCCGTTGCGATCACGGCCAAAGCCAGGTAGCGGCGGCCCCTCATGCCGATCTCCCTTGCAACCCCCACGCTCCCGTTTCGCCGTCTCTCATAAGCGCCGGCAAGCTCACTGGCCACTCACTTCGCGG
>DASXCK010000448.1:0-5563 GCA_036491235.1 Xanthobacteraceae bacterium
CCGGCTTGATCAGCTCGGCAAGAGCGGTGAAGCATCTTTGCCGTGGGTCCTGTGGCCCCTTTTTGAGGTCGGCAGCAAACCCAGGAAACCCTCCAGCGCCGATCTGCCCCGCGACTTGAGCCAATTCGGTGAGAATGGAGGTGATTTGCTGCGTGGACGAACTGTCCGAGCCCGACAGCAAGCCATTGATGTCAACGCTTACATTGACGCTATCGCTGAAAAACGCGTTTCTCTTCAAGTACAGGTAACCGCGAGCTGCAGGAGTCGTCGTCACGCCGAACGTGATGCTCAAGCTCGGCGCCGCCGCCGGTTGCGGACAGGAAGTATTGAGTGTGCCGCCAACCGGCTGGGCATCGGAATCGGGCTTCGTCGCGTTGGCGCGGACGAAGACGTTATCCGCATCGGATCTAGTCACGATTTTCCGGCCGCTATACGTGTCCTCCGGTTTGACGCCCGTCACCGAAATCGTCTCGCCGCCCTTCAGAACTTTCGAAAGATCACAGCTTACCGCGTATCTTATTTCGCCCGAATCTGCTCCGGCCGCTTGCCAGGCAGCAAAAAATATCGACGGACCAACCGCTTTGCTCTGTGAACCACTATTTTCGGAGCTTTGAGAATTCTGCGAGTTTGTGGACGCTTTCGCGATCGAAATCCACAGCGTCGTCTCGACGCGCGTGAAATAGGGAGCGATGAACGTATACCCGTCGTCCAAGCCGTATTGTTCGATACGTTCCGACGCAGTCCGATACAACGGCTCGGCCGATACGTAGCCGCTTGATGCCACCGTTGCGGCGGCAATGACGTAAACAAGACGCCTCACAGCACTCCCCCCGACAAAAACGCCGCAAGTTTATCGCCGCTAACTGGGGTTGTAAATGACAATAGTTCACGTCAAGGCACGTGGGACACTGCGCCGATGACAAATGGATATTGGTCTTTGGCATAAAAGCGGAAATTCCGCGATGTCTTATCCTATGCTGCTGCCAGCGCTGATCGGCCGCACGCGCCGGAGCCTATTCCTTTCCCGCCGGCCGCACATGCAACCCGCATTCCTTCTTGTCGTCCGTCTCCCACCACCAGCGGCCGGCGCGCTCGGGCTCGCCGGGCGCCGTCGCGCGCGTGCACGACGCGCAGCCGATCGACGCAAAGCCTTGCGCATGCAGCGGATTGAGCGGAACACCGTTCGCCGCCGCAAACGCGTGCACCGTTTCGCGCGTCCAGTCGAAGAGCGGGCTGACTTTCAGCAAGCCGGCGTCCCGCGTCACCACGTCGATGCCTTGGCGGTTCACCGACTGGTCGGCGCGCAGGCCGACGATCCAGGCGGACGCATCCTCGAGCGCCCGCGCAAGCGGCGCGACCTTGCGCGCGTGGCAGCATGCCGCCCGTGCCGCGCGCGACTCGTAGAAGCCATTGATCCCGTGTCGTTCGACCAGCGCTTCGAGATCGTCGCGTTCGGGATAGATCGCGCGGATGCGCCGGCCGTAGCGCCGCTCGGTCTCGGCCCACAGGTGATAGGTCTCGCGAAACAGCCGTCCCGTATCGAGGGTGACGACGTCGATGTCGGCGCCCTGCTCTGCCACCAGATGAAGGATCACCTGATCCTCGAGCCCGAAGCTCGTGGTGAAGATGATCTTGCCCTCGACGTCGCGGCGCAGGCGCGCGATCCGCTCGGCCGGCGCAAGATCGCGCAAGAGATTGGCCAGATCCTCGGCGCGCACCGACGAACGGTCACCGCCGGCCCCGCCCCCGCCGCGCGACTCCTTCTCATCCTCGACCGCCAGCACGAGGCCTCCGCCGGCGATCCGCCCGCCGAGATCCAGCACGAGCCGTCCGGTGCGCGGATTCGCGGCATGGAGATCCGCCGCGATCGATTGCGCCAGCGCAATCTCGATGTCACCGACATTGTTGCGCTCGATGGCGCTCGACCCGTGCGCGGAAAGCTCGCCCGGATCGACTACGTTCTCGATCGCGCCGATCTCGCCGCGGCACTCGGCCATGCCGAGGCGCACCGTGACCGAGGCGCCGGGCTTCAGCGGCGTCTCATGCAGCCAAAAAACGCGTGCGCGCAGCCGCCGCACGGTCTTGCACGGCGCCGCGCCCGTCGCGACGATGTCGCCGCGATCGACAAGCACGGCCTGGTCGAGGGTCAAGCCGACGGATCGTCCGGCATCGGCCGACTGCGGCGCGTGCGCCTCGCGCGGCAAAGGCCAGGCCTCGATCGAGCGCACCCGCGCGCGCGTCCCGCGCGGCGCGATCATGATCTCGTCGCCTACCGCGACGCGGCCGCTCTCGATGCGGCCCGCGATGATGCGCTGGTCGCCGAAGGCGTAGATCGCTTGCACGGGCATGCGCAGCGGGAGATCCGCGGCCGGCTTGTTCACCGGGAACTGATCCAGCACCTCGAGCACGCTTGGCCCGTCGTACCACGCCAGCGACGCCGAGTGGCGCGCGATGCCGTCGCCGTCGCGGGCCGAGATCGGAATGAAGGCGGTCGCCAAAAGCTCGACGCTCGCGAGGTGGCGCGCGATCTCGGCCTCGATCTCGCGGAAGCGGGCCTCGTCGAAGCCGACCTTGTCCATCTTGTTGATCAGGACCGCGACCTGGCGCAGCCCGAGCAGGTGCAGCAGGTAGGCGTGCCGGCGGGTCTGGCCGCGCACGCCCTCGGCGGCATCGACGATCAACAGCGCCGCATCGGCCTGCGCGGCGCCAGTGATCATGTTGCGCAGGAGCTCCGCGTGTCCGGGCGCATCGATGAGCACCACGTCGCGCGCCGCCGTGCGAAAATGCACCTGGCTCGTATCGAGCGTGATGCCGCGGTCGCGCTCGGTCTGCAGCGCGTCGAGCACGAAGGACCACTCGAACTTCATGCCGCGCCGATCGCTGACCGCCTTGAGCGCTTCGATCTTGCCGTCCGGCAGGCTGCCGGTCTCGTGCAGCAGGCGCCCGATCAGTGTCGACTTGCCGTGGTCGACGTGCCCGACCGTCACCACGCGGATGAGCGGGCGCGCCCCGCCCATGCGGGCCGGCGCGATCGAATCGGTGACGGCGATGTTCATCGCAGGGCTTTCACAGAAGTTGCTTACACGGACGTTGCTTACAGGTAGCCGGCCGTGCGCAGCCGCTCGAACGCGTCCTCGGCCTCGTGGTCCATGGCGCGGCCGGCGCGCTCCGGAATGCGCGTTGCCTCGAGCTCGGCGATGATCGCGTCGATGGTCGTCGCCTGCGAGGCGACCGGAAACGTGATGTCCTGATCACCGAGCGAGCGATAGCGCTTGCCGTCGCGGGCGAAGTAGAGCGGGATCGCCGGAATGCCCTCGCGTCGCGTGTAGGTCCAGATGTCGAGCTCGGTCCAATGCAGGATCGGATGGATGCGCAGATGCGCGCCGGCCGGCGGCGTCGCATTGAAGTGATCCCAGAATTCCGCCGGCTGGTCGCCCACGTCCCAGCCGCCTTCGCGGCCGCGCGGCGAGAACACCCGCTCCTTCGCCCGCGTCGCCTCCTCGTCGCGACGGATGCCGGCGATCAGGCCGTCGAAGCCATATTTGGCGAGCGCGAGCTTGAGCCCCGCGGTCTTGCGCGCGGCCGAACGCGCGGCGGGCGGCAGCGTCGGGTCGACGCTCTCGATCGGCGGGCACGGCTCGACCTTGAGGTCGAGGCCCCACGCGGGCGCATAGCGGTCGCGGAACGCGTACATCTCGGGAAACTTCTTGCCGGTGTCGACGTGCATGACCGGGAACGGCACGCGGCCGAAGAACGCCTTGCGGGCGAGCCAGATCATCACGTTGGAGTCCTTGCCGAGCGACCACAGCAGCGCGATGCGCTTGAGCCGCGCAAAAGCCTCGCGAAAGATGAAGATGCTCTGCGCCTCGAGTTCGTCGAGCCGGCCCGTGGCGGTCAGCGCTGATTGCAGCGCAGCATCGGCAGCCCCGCCGACGGAAAACCGCGTCTCTTTTGCTGCATGAAGTCCCATCGATTGTCCCGTCTCGCTCGCCGTCTGTAGTAGAATATTTTTCTATTTACATCACCGTTTAACGTTCTATATGGAAAATAATTCTCGTCAACTTCGGACTTGATCCCCATGGCGTTCGAACCCGATTTTTCCCGTTTCTCCCGCGAGACCGTGCTCCTGGTCGGCTCCGGTGCGGTCGCCTCAGGCCTGATGCGACGCCTGGTCGGGGCCGGCGCCCGCGTGCACTGGTTCGCGCAGGACGCAGACGTCGCCGAGGAGATCTGGCAGAGCGGCCGGCCCGATCGCATCGCGATCGCGCTACGTGAGCCGCAGGCCTCCGACATCGCGGATGCGGCCGCCGTGATCATCGCCGCCGGCGAGCCGGTCGCCAACCGCGTCGCCGCGCAGGCGCGCGCGCTCGATCGCCCTGTGGTCGTGCTCGGACGGCCCGATCTTTCGACTTTCGACCTCGACGACACCGACGGAGGCGGTCCGGGCGACATTGCCGCGTGGCAGGCACGGCTCAGCACGCCATTGCGGCGCGCAGGCGCCTGGCTTTCCGGACACCTGTCGCGCGCGATGGGCGTGTTGGTGGAGTTGCCGGCGTCATTCGGAGCGTGACCCACATCGATGCCGGCGGTCCCCCGCGGGATTTCACATGCTCACCAGGGTGTCGGGCACGCGATCGAAGTAAGTCGGAACTCCAACATATTCGCACGAAATCCTGGTTCCGGTGTGACCCGGCTTGCTGCTCCGCACCTGGTACGCTATTCCTAGATGGTTCAGCCACCGCTTGCGAGATCGGGCCGGGCGCGCGAGGTCCGGACGGCCTTGGTGCCTGAGGGCCGGGCAATCTCAAAGAACAAGCCGCTGGCTGACGAGCGCTTTAGGTTGGTCGGCGCGCGGACCTTGGGACTTCATTCAAGCATCAGCGCGTGAACGTCAGCCCTCCTGCGCTGCGTAGTTGGCGGGGACTTCGCTTGCGGAAAGGCGGTAGCGCTTGTCGATCGTGAAGTATCACCCGGGTACGCGCGAATTCGTGGTCGAACAGCCTCACGAGGCCGACCCGGACGGCGAAGTGTCCGTGCAGGTTCTGCGCCAACGGGTCCAGCAACAGCAGATCCTTGCCGACTTCGGCGTGCTTGCCCTGAGAGGGACGCCGCTGCCAGAGTTGCTCGACAACGCCATACGTGCCGTTGCCGATGGGCTCGGGGCGGATTTTGCCAAAGTCCTCGAATATCTCCCCAAGGAGCGGAGATTTCTGGTGCGCGCCGGCGTGGGCTGGGGACCGGGCGTCGTCGGCACCGCGACCGTGGGCGCCGACACCGCCTCCCCGGCGGGCTACGCGCTCAAGACCGGCAAGGCGGTGATATCCAACCACCTGGATATCGAAGAGCGCTTTCGAACACCCGAATTGCTGGTCGAACATGGCATCCGCCGGGCGATGAACGTCATCCTCGGCGGCGACAATGCCCCCTTCGGCGTGCTCGAGGTGGACAGCCGCAATGAAGGCGAATTCAGCGAAAGCGATATTATTTTCCTGCGCGGCATCGCCAATGTCCTCGGCATGGCGATCGAGCGTCAGCGCATGGAAGAGGATCTGCGAAAATCGCT
>DASXCK010000449.1:0-6808 GCA_036491235.1 Xanthobacteraceae bacterium
CGCGGCCGGCCACCCGGTCACGCGTGATTTTGCCGCCGATCGCCTGCGCGCCGCGCTCGCGGCCTGCATCGTTCATTTTCCCGTCTACCGAACCTATGTCACGGAGGCGGGCGCGAGCGACGCGGATCGCGCCGTGATCGATCGCGCGGTTGCGGCGGCGCGCGCCGCCGCGCCGCCCGCCGAGGCGCCGGTCTTCGACCTGTTGCGCAACCTGCTCACGCTCGATCTGGTCGCGCCCGGGCAGACCGGCTTCAGCCGCGCCCGTGCCCGTCGCTTCGTGCGCAAGCTGCAGCAGCTCACCGGGCCCGTGATGGCGAAGTCGCTCGAGGACACGAGCTTCTACCGCTTCCATCGGCTCATCGCGCTCAACGAAGTCGGCGGTAATCCCGCATCCACCGGCCTCGCGGTCGACGGTTTTCACCGGTTGATGCAGACGCGCGCCGCGACCTCGGCATCCGGCCTCACCGCGACCGCGACCCACGACACCAAGCGCGGCGAGGACGCGCGCGCCCGCATCCTCGCGCTCGCCGAGATCCCCGAGGACTGGGCCACGGCGGTCGCGCAGTGGCGCGACGCCAATGCGCGCTACGCCCAGCAGGCGGACGGGCTGCGCGCGCCCTCGGCCGCGCACGAGTACATGATCTACCAGGCACTGATCGGCGCCTGGCCGTTCGACGCCGATGTCGAGCGCTTCCAGGCCTATGCGCGCAAGGCGGCGCGCGAGGGCAAGGAGGAGACCAGCTGGCTCGATCCGGACGAGCTGTATGAAACAGGTCTCGCGCGCTTCATTGCCGCCATCCTCGGCGATCCCGACTTCGTCCAAAGCTTCAATGCCCTTGCGCCGCGTGTCGCGCTGCTCGGCGCACTCAACTCGCTGTCGCAGCTCGCGCTCAAGATCGCGATGCCGGGCGTTCCCGATTTCTACCAGGGAAGCGAATTCTGGGACCTCTCGTTGGTCGATCCCGACAACCGCCGCGCGGTCGATTTTGCCGCGCGCACGGATTCGCTGGCGGCGCTGTCCACCGGCGCCGGCATGCGCGCGCTCGCCGAGACATGGCCCGACGGCCGCATCAAGCTCGCGCTCACGCAGCGCCTGCTGGCCTTCCGCCGCTCCCTCGCCGAGGTCTTTGCGCACGGCGACTATCGGCCGCTTGCGGTCGTGGGCCCGCACCGCGAGCACGTCGTCGCCTTCGCGCGCTCTCACGGAAAGGACGCCGCCATCGTGGTGGTCGGCCGTCACTTTGCGGCGCTGACCGGCGGCGGGCGCCATTGGCCGCTGCCGCAGTCATGGCAAGGGGAGGTGGAGCTTGGCGGATTCCTGCCGGCCGCCGACGGCGACACGCCCGAGCGCGGCGCCGAGCGGGTGCCGCTCGCGAGCCTGTTCGATCCGATTCCGGTCGCGATGCTGCGGGCGCGAAACGGCGCGGCTGACGCAGCGTCAGATGGTCGGGAAGAATAGCTGCGTGTGAGGCGTCGAGGGCGGAGCAGGCCGTCCGGGATCTATTGGCCGGACGGCCTGGCGGACGTTGTGCCGACTCACGGGCCGGTTCCCTCCCTCCGCGACTCAAGTCTTGCGGTGACGGGCGACTCGTATCAACAGGAAACTGTCGGCTGGCAACTTCTCAACAAAAAAAGATCGACGGCGTGTGCCAATCGCCACGATCGGCACACGCGTGGAGGTGCGTGACGGCTACTTCCAGCCCGCTTCCTTGTCGCACGCCTTGCGCTCGGTGGGATGGCTCTTCTCCCATTGCGTGATCGACTGCGTCTCGTTGTTCGACATCTTCTCGTTCATGCACATGCAGTACTTGCGGATGATCTCCGGCGTCGCGCCCGGCTCGCCCTTGTTGTCGGTGATGCACGCGTTGATCCACTTCATATCGTCCGCGTTCATCGTCTGCGCGACGGCGGCGGTGCTGGCGAGCAGCGGCGCGGCGACCAGCAGAGCCGCAACGGTGAGCTTCATGGTGAAATTCTCCATCTTCAAACGGCGTCCGGCCGGCGGCCGAATCGCGCCAAAACCCTATCCCGCGCACCAGTATCCCGCCACTCCCTCAGGCGTTCTGAGCGCAACCGGGAGCGATTAATGTTACTGCGCGTCCCTTCAGGGGTTGCAGATCGATTGGTTTGCATAGCGGTGGTTTGTGACATCCTCGACCAGAAGGCTCTCGCTGGCGCCACACACCTTAACGGCGCGGCATCGCAACCTGATCGATCCAGGCGGCGAGGGCGTCGAGCATCTCGCCGCGCACCTGCGCGTCCGTGCGGCCGGATCGCGCCGGAACATGGAAGGAATGATCGGCACCGTCGTAGAGCCGCAAGGTCGCCCGGCGGCCAAGCCGTTGAGCCAGTGGCTCGAGCTCATCGAGGGCCGCAAGCGCATCGCGCGTGCCTTGCAGAAACAGCATCGGGATATCGACCGCGAACAGATGCTCGCCGCGTTCGTGCGACGGCTTTCCGGCCGGGTGGAGCGGAAAGCCGAGGAAAACGAGGCCGTGCACGCCGGCGAGCGGCGTCGCCGCCTGCGCCTGCGACGTCATGCGGCCGCCGAACGATTTGCCGCCGGCGAACAGCGGCAGTTGCGGCAGCCGCCGTGCCGCTTCCGCGACGGCGGCGCGCACCGCGGCATGGGCGACCTTCGGCGAATCCGGGCGTTTGCTGCCCTGCTCCATATAGGGGAATCGGTAGCGCAAGGTCGCGATGCCGCGCTCGCCGAGCTCGGTCGCGACCGCCGCCATGAAAGGATGCGCCATGCCGGCGCCGGCCCCATGCGCCAGCAGGTAGCAGGCGCGCGCATGCGCCGGCGTCTGCAGGAGGCCGGAGACGCGGATGGCGCCGTCGGAGATGGTGACGGGTTCGGCGTTGGTTGAGGACATCACATATGCTCCGTCATGGCCGGGCTTGTCCCGGCCATCCAGGTCTTTCCCGAGAAGCAAGAGGTGGATGCGCGGGTCAAGCCCGCGCATGACGTCTCATTTGATCCGCTGCTTCACCTTGAAGAACCCCTCCCATGGGTCGCGCCGGAGGAAGTCCAGCCGTTCGCGCAGATTGTCGATGGTGAAGTGGTCCGGCCGCATCCCTTCGGACAGCTCCTCCCAGGCGATCGGCGTCGACACCGGCGCGTGCGCGCGCGCCCGGGTCGAGTAGGCCGCCACGGCAGTGGCGCCGCGGCCGTTGCGGAAATAGTCGATGAAGATGCGGCCGCGCCGCGCCCGCTTGGACATCGTCGCGACGTAGCGATCGCGATGGTCGCGGCTCATCTTCTCGGCGACCGATTGCGTGAACGCCTTGGCGGCGTCCCAGTCGAGCCGCGGCTCGACCGGCACGACCACGTGCAGGCCCTTGCCTCCCGACGTCTTCACGAAGCTTTCCAGCTCGATCGCCTCCAGCTCGCCGCGCAGCGCCTGCGCGGCCGCGATTACGTCGCGCCACGTGACGTCCTCGCCGGGATCGAGGTCGAAGATCAGCCGGTCGGGCCGCTCCAGGTCGTCGGCGCGCGACCCCCATGGGTGGATCTCGACGGTGCCGCCTTGCACGAGGCCGATCAGGCCCGCGAGATCGTCGATCGCGATCATCGGCTCCTTCTCGCCCACTTCGACCTCGCGCACATGCTCGAGACCCGCCCATCGGTGCTTGGCAAAGAAGCTCTTTGCCTGCGCGCCCGACGGCGCGCGCACGGCGCTGAGCACGCGTCCCGCGATGTGCGGCAGGATATGATCGGCGATCTCGGCGTAGAACTCGGCGAGCGCCTGTTTGCTCGTGCCCTCGTCCCACAACAGCCGGTCGGGATGCGTGAGCCGCGCGCCCGCGATCTCCGCGGCCGCGCCGGGTGCGGCGGCCTTGGCGGCGTGCGGCTTCGCCTCCAGCACGACCTCGTCGGCGGATTTGTCCTCGCGCAGCCCCTTGAACGACGATTGCCGGATCAGACGGTCATCGGTCCACCCGCGGTACTGCACCTCGGCGATGAGCTGCGGCGCCGCCCAGTGCACGCCCTTGTCGGCGCCGGCGGGCAACGGCCGGCCGAAGGCCGGCTTTGTGCCGGCGATCGCCTCCAGCTTCTGCTTGAGCTTTTGCGCCTCCGCGCCCGACCAGCCGGTGCCGACGCGCCCCGCATACATCAGCTTGCCGCCCTCGTAGTAGCCGAGCAGCAGCGCGCCGACCGCGCCGGCCGCGACCGTCGATTGACTGTAGCCGACAACGACGAACTCCTGGCGCGCGACGCACTTGCTCTTGCGCCAGTCGTCGGTGCGGCCGGGTCGATAGGGCAGGTCGCGGCGCTTCGAGATGATGCCTTCGAGCCCGAGCCGGCCGGCATGCTCGAACATGGTGGGGCCGTCCGTCTCGAGATGCTCGCTGAAACGGATCGGCGAGCCGGCGGGCAGGGCGGCGAGCACCTGCGCGAGCAGGCTCTTGCGATCGATGAGCGTCGCAGGCGTGAGGTCGAAGCCGTCGCAGTAGAGCAGATCGAAGACGTGATAGCGCATGCGGTCCTGGCGGCCGGACGAGAGGTCGGACTGCAGGCCGTTGAAGCTCGCGATCCCGTTCTCCTCCTCGACCACGATCTCGCCGTCGAGCAGCGCCGAGCCGAGATGCAGGGCTGTCAGTCCTTTCTCGATCGCGCCGAAGCGCTCGGTCCAGTCGAGATTCTTGCGCGTGAGCAGTTTGATCTTGCCGCCGTCGATGCGCGCCTGGATGCGGTAGCCGTCGTACTTGATCTCGTGCACCCATTTCGGTCCGCTCGGCGGATTCTCGCACGGCGACGCCTGGCTCGGCTCGACGAAGGTCGGCAGCAGCTTCTTGCGCGCGCCTGCGATGTCACCGATGTCGGGCAGCGCGACCTTGCGCGCCTTCTTTTCGCTCGTGCGCGCCGCGTGATCACGGCGTAGCGTGCCTTGCGCCGCGACCTCGTTCGAGGTGCGCCCGGTCAGGTGCGAGGTTTCTTCCGCCGTGATGTCCGGATCGGTCGGCGCGCGCGCAAAGGCGTCCTCCGACTTGATCAGCAGCCACGGCTCGCTCCGCTCGCCGGACTTCTTACGCATACGCACCAGATGCCATTTGCCCTTGAGTCTGGTGCCGTCGAGCGTGAACGCGAGATGTCCCTTGTCGAGACCGAAGTGCGGGTCGCCTTCCGGCGTCCAGGTCCCGCGGTCCCACACGATCATTGTGCCGCCGCCGTACTCACCCCTAGGGATGTTGCCCTCGAAGTCGAGATATTCGAGCGGATGGTCCTCGGTGTGAACGGCGAGGCGCTTCTCGCCCGCGACGAGGCTCGGCCCGCGCGTGACCGCCCAGCTCTTGAGCGTGCCGTCGAGCTCGAGCCGCAGGTCAAAGTGCAGCCGCCGCGCGTCGTGGCGCTGCACCACGAAGGCGAAGGCGGTGGCGGCGCCTTTGGCGCGTTTGGCGGTGCGCTTGGATTTAGCCTGTGGCGCCGGCTCCGGCGTGCGCGCGAAGTCGCGCTTCTGCGCGTAGGCGTCGAGCGCGCGTTTCGGGCCGCGCCCGAGTTCGATTTTCGGGCGCTTCAAGGCGGGGCTCCTGACAGGGATGCCGGGTTGCCCAACCCTGTGCCGTCATCGCCCGCGCAAGCGGGCGATCCGGTACTCCGCGGCGGTGCATGGGAGCACTGTTGCGGTTCCAATCGACTGTGCGGGAATACTGGATTGCCCACTTGCGCGGACAATGACATCGTAGTGCTGGCGAGCGACGGCGTCACGACGTCTGCCGCTTGTCCTCCGCGACCTGCAGTTCGCAGAACTTCAGCGCCCGCTTGGCCCGCGCCGACCATGGCGAGTCCGTGTCGAGCTTGAGGTAACGCCGCCATTGCGTTGCCGCGTCGGCGTGGCGTTCGACTTTCTGCAACAGCAGCGCGAGGTTGAACACCGCGTCCGCATAGTTCGGATCGGCCTTTAGCGCGGTTTCGAGCGCCGCGATCGCCTCGGGCGTGCGGCCGCGCTCGTCGAACGCGTCGGCGAGGTTGTACCAGGCCGGCGCATAGCCCGGGTCCGCCTTGGTCGCGTCGCGGTACATGGCCTCGGCCTCGACGGCGCGGCCGGCGGCGCGCAGCAGGTTGGCGAGGTTGAAGCGCGCCGCGGCATCGCCCGCGTCGACCTTGATCAGCCGGCCGTAGAGCCGCTCGGCACTCTCGCCGTCGCCCGCCTCGTCCGCGGCCTGTGCGGCGGCAAAGAGCGCGTCCGCGTCGTCGTCGTTCGGCTCGACCGGCAGGACGAACTGCCCGGATTTTTCGGTGCGGCCTTGCATCTGCTCGATCAGGAGCCGGTCCGCGCTCTCGGGGAAGAGCCGCAGGTTGGAGAGCTGCGCCTCCGGCAGCCACTTGCGGATCTCGTGCAGGCTCTTGGTGATTGCCGACAGCGCGACGCCGGAGGCGATGAGCCCGGCGATCTGCCGCGCGGCCGCAAGGTCGCGAAAACCGTAGCGGCCGTCCTTCGGCTCGATCAGCCCGAACATGGCGAGCTGGTCGAGGATTCCTGCCGGCACCTTGGCGAGCGCGGAAAGTTGCTCCGCCGTATAGGTTTTTGCCTGCTCCTCGGGCGCGACCTTGCCGAGCCATTCGAGGAAGCGCCGCTCGCTCGCGACCGGCACGCCGTAGCTCTTCGCCTGGGCGAGGCTGTTCGACGGCCGGCCGTCGTCGACCAGCGGCCAGCCGAACTCTCCGACGATGAGAATGTCCGTCTTCTTGGTGACGCCCTCGCGCGGGGTGCCGCCGTGCTTGCGCACCAGCGCGAAGGCTTCGGCCCGCTTCATCGAGGCGAGCCGGCCCGTGAAGGCGACCGTACCTTGCAGCGCCTGGCGA
>DASXCK010000450.1:0-14383 GCA_036491235.1 Xanthobacteraceae bacterium
TATTCTGATGGCGCATGGCGCGGATCCTCTCCTGTGTCTCGAACGTTGCCGAACGCTCAAAACACAGAAGAATCCACGCCATGCGCTCTGTCTACAAAATCTAAACCGGACACCCGTGGGACAAGCCCGGCCATGACGGTGTGACTCAAGGTGAACGGAATCCGCCCTAGGCGAGGTTCGCGCACATGCCGCTCAGCATGCGGCCGACGCGGTCGGGGCTGTACGGCTTCGGCACGAAGGCAGAGCCCGCGACGGCTTGCGCGACCGCCGCGACGGTGCCCGACGTATAGGCGACGATCACCGCCGGCATCAGGTCGCGGGCGAGCCGCGCCAGCATTGGGCCGTCGAGCGCGCCGCCGAGGTCGACGTCGGTGAAGAGGACATCGACCGCGAGCCCGGCGCGCAGCTGGCGCAAGGCCTCCTCCCCGCTCAGCGCGATGTGGACCTCGAAACCCTGCTGCTCGAGCGTGTCGGCGGTCTCGATACAGACGAGCGCTTGATCCTCCACCACCAGCACGCGACGCGGCGGCTCGTTCTTGCCTCGGGCACGAGGATCACGGTGGTCTGTGGTGATGGCCGCGTTCAACACGTGCTACCCCCTTGCGGCCTCGTACCCCTGCGACGCGGCCCACTCATGACGCTAACGCCGACGGCGGCCTATGTTTCCAATTTGCAGAAAGATGTGGGGATTTATGGTTGTTGTTTTGTTAACAGTTCTTGCCCGACGCGTTGCGCTGATGCACGCCGTCTGGCGTTATGCTTGAGCGACCTCGCACTGCCGCGCGCTTGCGGAACTCCGGAACCACGACCGTCCAGACGGACGCCCCAGCAAACTCCCAATGGCCAGCCGCGACGCCGCCTTCGTCGAGATCACCCCCGAGGTCCTGCTCAAGGCCTACGCGTGCGGCATCTTTCCGATGGCCGAAAGCGCTGAAGACCCGGCGCTCTATTGGATCGAGCCCGAGCAGCGCGGCGTCATCCCCCTCGAAGGATTCCATGTCCCGGGCCGCCTTGCCCGCACGGTGCGCGCCGAGCGCTTCACCGTCGTGTGCAACCGCGATTTCGAGGCGGTGATCGACGGCTGCGCCGCGCCGCAGACCGGGCGCGCGCGCACCTGGATCAACCGGCGCATCCGTAATCTCTATCTTGGCCTTCATCGCATCGGGCACTGCCAGACGGTCGAGGCCTATGACGGGGACGAACTCGTCGGCGGGCTCTACGGCGTGAGCCTCGGCCGCACTTTCTTCGGCGAGAGCATGTTCCATCGCGCGCGCGACGCCTCGAAGGTCGCGCTGGTGCACCTGGTGGCGCGGCTGCGCGCCGGCGGATTTGGCCTGCTCGACACCCAGTTCGTCACCGATCACCTGAAGACGTTCGGCGCCGTCGAGGTACCGCGCAAGCAGTACCACAAGCAGCTTGCCGCGGCACTCGTCGGCGAAGCGGACTTCGCGGCGCTGCCGCTCGATCGATCAATCCCCGGAGACGAGGCGCTCGCGCTCGCAACCCGCGGCGCGTTGGAGCTTTGAAGCACGTCATGGCCTAGCATAGCCGTTCGAAGAACGGCGTCGCTTCGCTTGCCTATGTCCCGGCCATCCACGTCTTGCTTGCTGCATGGCCGTAAAGACGTGGATGCCCGCATTCGCGGGCAGACGTGGTGATGGATACCGGGGCGAGGTCTGCGTCAGCGCGGCGGCAGTTGCTGCTGCACCGCCGCGCGCGGCGCGACGGGGTGGCGCGGCTTGAGCGGCGGCTTCGCGGCGGGATGCGCCGGCGCAGCCGGCGTCGGCTGCGCCTCGGCGACCGGCGCCGACGCGCCGCCTTTGCAGTTCGTCAGCCACACGTCGTAGATCGGATGCTCGACGGCGTGCAGGCCCGGGGTCGCCGCGAACATCCAGCCCGTGAAGATGCGCTTGATCTCGCCTTGCAGCGTGACCTCGTCGACCTCGACGAACGCATCGGTCTGCGGCGTCTCGGTGGGCGGGCGCGTGTAGCAGACGCGCGGCGTCACCTGCAGCGCGCCGAACTGCACGGTCTCGTTGATCGCGACGTCGAAGGACGTGATGCGGCCGGTGATCTTGTCGAGGCCGGCGAACACCGCCGTGGGGTTGACGATCTTCTGCGTGGGCGGCTCGGTCACGACCTCGTCGCCCGGCTGCAGCGTGGGGTCGACCGGCGCCGTGGCGGTCGCGGGCGCCGGCGGTCCTGGTGGGACGTTGGGGGCGAGATTGGGCGCCGCACCAGGCGGGATCGCGGGCTGCGGCGCTGGCGGCGTACCCGGCGGCGGCGCAGGCGGCACGGCGGCGCGCTGGTCCGGCACGCCGGGCGGCGGCGGCAGCGTGCCCGACTGGATGGCCCCCTGCCCCGGGCCGACATTCCCTTGCGCCGGACCGACATTGCCCTGGCCTGGACCGACATTGCCCTGGCCCGGGACATAGGGAGCAGCGTTGCTCTGCGGCGGATATTGCGGCGCCGGCTGGTACTGCGGCTGGTACTGCGGCTGATATTGCGGCTGCGCGGGCGGCGTCGGCTCGTAGGCGCGCTGCTGGTCGTATTGCTGCTGATTCGGGATGCTGGCGGGCGGCCGCGGCGGCGAACCAAAAATGTCGCCGAACTGGGCGACGGCCGGCGCCGTGGCGGCGAAACTCGCCACCACCAGCACGGCGCAACGACCCAATTGGCGCATCCCGGTGTCCCGCTGCGGGGCGGCCCCAGCCCCCTCCGCCTTCCCTATCCGGCGCCCGGTTAACACGGGCAATACGGCGGGGAAAGGGCGCGGCCACGCCGGAACTTGCATTGGCACGAGCTCTTTGGCTTCGGCGTTCCGGTAGCCACCGCGCCGCCACATGGGGTAGGGTCCGCCCGCAATTTTTCGGACTTTCCATGCGCATTCTGGCTTTCCATCCCGGCGCGCACGATTCGTCGGCCGCCGTCTTCGACGACTATCGCCTCGTCGCCGCCGTCCAGGACGAGCGGCTGACTCGGCACAAGGGCTCGGGCGACGGCGTGCCCTGGCTCGCCATCGACGAGGTCCTGCGCATCGCCGGGTGGACGCGGCACGACGTCGACGCGATCGCGTCGACGCGCGCGTTCTTTCCGGCGATCTACTTGCGCCCGTCGCTGTTCCGGGAGATCGACTACGCGGTGCGCCGCTGGCGCGGCAAAGAGCCGGGCCTGCGCGAGATGTGGCGCGAGTGCCAGCGCCGCGCCACCGCCGAGACCAACGCGGTCTTCGCCGCCGCGCGCTTCCTCGACGCCAACGGCTTCCGCCCCGACACGCAATTCCATTTTGCCAATCATCATGCCGCGCACGCGCTGCCGGCGCTCTTCTTCACCGATTGGCAGGACGCGCTCGTGTTCACCGCCGACGGCATCGGCGACAATGTCAGCTATTCGATCCGCACCTTGGCGAACGGCGCCCTCGACTGCCACTTTGGCGACGACCGCGACCTCCTGCGCAAGCTCAGGGCCAACAGCATCGGCCAGGCCTACAGCTTCGCCACCGCGTTGTGCGGCTTCCGCAAACTGCGCCACGAAGGAAAGCTCACCGGGCTTGCGGCCTATGGCGAGCCGACGCTCGCGGGCGAGATCGCGCGGCGCTTCCGGGTCGGCCCCGATGGTCTCATCGCGACCGATTTCCCCGGCGAGGTCGAGATCGGCAACGAGATGGCGCGCATCTGCGCGGGCGCATCGCGCGAGACGATTGCGGCCTCGATCCAGAAGGCGACCGAGGATCTGATGCTCGAGGCGGTGCGCTGGTGGATCGACCGTCACAACGTGCGCCATCTCGGTCTCGGCGGCGGTCTCTTTGCCAATGTGCGGCTCAACCGCATGCTCGCCGAAAACCTTCCGCTCGACGAGGTCTTCGTCTTCCCGGCGATGGGCGACGACGGCCTGTGCGTCGGCGCCGCGCTCTCGCTCCTGCTGGCGCGCGACGGCCTCAAATCTTGGCTCGCCAATCGCTATCGTCTCGATAGCGTCTGTCTCGGGCGCGATTTCGACCGCGACATCGATGCGGCGCTCGCCGCCGCATCCGGCTTGCGCCGACATGCGGGCGCGCCGGCCGACGGCGCGGTCGCGCGTATCGCGGCCGGCGAGGTCGGCGCCGCTTATCTCGGCCGCATGGAGTTCGGCCCGCGCGCGCTCGGCGCCCGCAGCATCATCGCGAGCCCGTCCGATCATGCGATCAACGACGACCTCAACAAGCGGCTCGAGCGCTCCGAGTTCATGCCGTTCGCGCCTTACGTGCTCGAAGAAGATGCCGCCAAAGTGTTCGAGATCACCTCGGTCAACGCTTACGCGGCGCGCTTCATGACCATCACGTGCGGCGTGCGGCCCGAGTGGCGCGCGAAGATTCCCGCCGTCGTGCACGTCGACGGCACCGCGCGGCCGCAGATCGTGCGGGACAGCGAGAACCCGCTCTATGCCGCGATACTGCGCGGCTTTCGCGACAAGACCGGCCTGCCCGTGTTGGTCAACACCAGCTTCAACGTGCACGAGGAGCCGATCGTCAACGCGCCCGCCGAATGCGTCCGCGCGCTCCTCGACGGCCGCATCGATTTCGTCGTGACGCAGGAAGCCGTTTACGGACGCTAAGGGCTCCTTCCTCCGCCGCGCCGGAGATGCGAGAATGCGGCGGGGCAGGCGAACGAGGCCGCGCCAGAAAACGCGCCAAGAGCCTCACCGCGATTCAAGGGAGAGACAGAAGATGCCAACCGACATCCGTCGATTGCTGGGCGCCGCGCTGTTGGCCGCCGCCTGCGCCGCCGCCGTCCCCTCGCCTGCCGCCGCGCAGGCGCCGCAGGGGCCATGGCTCACCCTCGCACCGTTCCCGGTGCCGTCCGAAGAGGTGCTCGGCGCCGCCGCCAACGGCAAGATGTACGTGTTCGCCGGGCTGGCGCCGGTGTGGAAGCCCAAGGCGCTCGTCTACGAATACGATCCCGGCAGCAACACGTGGACGCAGAAGAAGCCGATGCCGTTGCCCTCGCATCACCTCGCGTTCACGACCTTCAACGACAAGATCTACGCTTTTGGCGGCTTCAAGCTGCCGCAGAGCGGCCCGCCCGCCTGGGATCCGATCGACAATGCGTGGGAGTACGATCCCGCAGCCGACACGTGGAAGGCACTCGCGCCGCTGCCCACCAAACGCGGCGCCGCGAGCGCGGCGGTGCTCGACGGCAAGATCTATGTCACGGGCGGCGCGACCTCGCTGCCGGGCGTGAAGGAGAACGGCATCCATCCGCGCCGGCCGCACAACGTGGTCGCGACCGTCGACGTCTACGATCCGGCGACCAACACCTGGAGCTCGGCGCGCCCGCTGCTGCTCGCGCGCAATCACCATGCAAGCGCCGGCATCAACGGCAAGCTCTACGTGATCGGCGGCCGCGTCGGCAGCGCCTTCATCTCCGGCACCAGCAACAATGTCGACCTGGTCGAGATCTACGATCCGAAGACCAACCTGTGGACCTCCGGCGCCCGCATGCCGACCGCGCGCAGCGCCATCGCGGCCGGCGTCTACGGCAACTACATCATCGTGCCCGGCGGCGAGGTGCAGGATTCGCGCTTTCTCGGCGCCTTCAAGGCAGTCGAGGCCTACAACACCGCAACCAACACCTGGCAGATCCTGCCCTCGATGCCGCATCAACGCCACGGCCTCGCGGTCGGCGTGGTCGGCAACCGGCTCTATGCGGTGAGCGGCGACGCCCAGTCCGCCGGCAACGGCATCAAGGACTCGGATGTGGACTTCAACGAAGCGCTGAAGCTGGATGAGGTGTTGAAGTAACTCCTTCCACCGTCATGCCCAGCCTTATGCCGGGCATCCACGTCTTGCGGAGTCACCAGGACCAAACACGTGGATGGCCGGGACTGGCCAGGCCATGACGACAACCACGAGCTCCGGCTTATCTATCGTCCCGGCGTCCACGCCTTGTAGTCGCCGGTCGCCTTCGGGCGGCGGCCTTGCGCCAGCGTCGAGCCGGTCGGGCGCAGCGCGCCCGGCGTGCCCGTCATGTTCGGGCGGTGCGGCTTCCACCACGCACGCGGCGTCACCTTCTCGTCGGTCGGCGGGACGTCGACCGTGTGATGCATCCAGCCGTGCCACGCCGGCCCGATGGTCGAGGCCTCCGCGTAGCCGTTGTAGATCACCCAGCGCCGCTCGAAGCCGAGGGTCTTGTCGATCGCGCCGCCCTTGGTCCGGTAGTAGCGGTTGCCGAACTCGTCCTCGCCGACGAGCTCGCCATAGCGATATGTCCAGAACTGCGTGCCGAAGGTCTGGTGATTCCACCAGGTGAAGAACCGGGTGAAAAAGGTCGAGATTTTCATCGCAATTCCCTGAGGCGGCGGGGTGGCTGCACTCATGCCAGCGGGCGGAACCCTTGTCCAGCGGCGCGCAACCGGCGGCGCCGCTCGTGCATTGGTGTCCATACGGATTGGCCGGGAACCAGCCGGAAAAGTTGATGCCAAACCGATGGAACCGCGATGCAACTTGGAAGCATTCACGACGTCGTCAACGAAGTGACCGGGGCCCTCACCTTCCTGCCGGATTGGGCCGTGGCCGGCCTCGTGCTCGTCCTCGCGGCCGTTGCGGCCCTCGTCATTCATTGGGTGCTGCGCCGGATCGTGCTGCGCGTCTTCGCGGCGCGGCCATCCGTGCGCTCGCTGATCGATCAGGCGCACGCCCTCACCCGCCTTGCCTTCGTCACCCTGGCGCTCGCGCTGGTGCTGCCGGCGGTGCGCCTGCCACCCGACGTCGCGGCCTGGAGCGGCGGCGCGATGCGCGTCGCCTTCATCGTGCTCCTCGGCTGGATCGCCCTCGTCGCCGTCGATATCGGCGTCAGCGTGTATCTGATGCGCTTCCGGCTCGACACCGCCGACAATCTGCTCGCCCGCAAACACGTGACGCAGATGCGCGTGCTCAAGCGCGTGATGTCGACCCTGGTGATTCTCCTCACCGCGGGCGCCGCCCTGATGACCTTCAGCGCGGTCCGGCAGGTCGGCGTGAGCCTGTTCGCCTCGGCCGGCCTTGCCGGCATCGTCGCGGGCCTCGCGGCGCGGCCGGTGCTCTCCAATCTGATCGCCGGCGTCCAGCTCGCGTGACCCAGCCGATACGGCTCGATGACGCGGTCGTCGTCGAGAACGAAATGGGCTTCATCGAGGAGATCACCTCGACCTACGTGGTGGTCCGCGTGTGGGACCAGCGCCGCCTGGTGGTGCCGCTCTCCTATTTCATCGAGAAGCCGTTCCAGAACTGGACCCGCGAGGGCACGGCGCTCCTCGGCACCGTGATGCTCTATCTCGACTACGCGGCGCCGATCGAGCGCATCCGCGCCAAGGCGGCCGAGATCGCCGCCCGATCGCAATTCTGGGATCGCCAGGTGGTCGGCGTGCAGGTCACCGACGCCAAGGAGCGCACCCTCGAGGTGCGCGTGCTGGTGAGCGCCGCCAATTCGAGCTCGTCCTTCGATCTGCGCTGCGAGTTGCGCGAGAAGCTCATCGCATTCCTGCGCAACGAATGTCCGGATGCACTGCCGCGCACCCATGGCGAGTTGACCCTGCACGAAATCGCGGCGGACGGCAGGGCCAATCGGGACGTGGCGAATCGAGACATGGCGAATCGAGGCATGGCGAACCGGGACATGGCGAATCAGGACGGCGCCGGACCCGCCACCGCGCGGCCGCGGATCGCCGCTGGGCGCCGCTGACGATCGCCTGCCGCGATCCGCGGCCGCTGTCCACATCCCGCAAGGTGAGCAGACCGATCGACCTATGCGCGGCCCGCGGAGACCGATCTGTTCCGTTGCGCGAAGCTTCGTTGACAGCCGGACGACTCGCGATTTTGGCCCGTAAATCCCTACCGCTGCGCCACCCGGAACCGCTCCATGATGGATTTGTGTTGGATGAATGACACACCGGTGTCACTGCGCCCTTTCGAATCTTCGGGCGTTATCCGATACTTGCGGCCTCCCCCGATTCTTTTCCCCGCAATTCTACAGTTAACCACCATATTTAGCGGTTGATTCAGATTCCGACACTAAGCCTTGACGAGCGCGGCGGAGTCGTCTTAGCCTTCAATCGTTGCGGCGGACCCAGTATCTCGTCCTCGCCGGACGATCCCTGAGAGGGTTGAGACACTGTTTCGCCGGGGCCATATGGCTTGGGCGGACACCGAACTTGTGTCCTTCCCAGGCGATCGGCCGACGCGCGCCACGACAAGAAGGCGGGCCCGTCTCGCGGGACCCGGGTGGCTAGTTCAGGCGTCCAAACAGAAACAGGGCATGGGGGGCGTGGGCAGGACAGGCCCGCGTCGCAGGTGCAGCGTCGGTACGCTATGCTCGATGAGCCGCGTGCCACGCCAAACGAATTGAAGGGGCAAGGAATGCGGATCGAGCGGCGCTACACCACGGAAGGTCAGTCTGCCTACGCGGGGATCGAATTCCGACTGACAACGAGCGAGATCCGTAATCCGGACGGCTCGGTGGTGTTCCATGCCGATAACGTGGAAGTCCCGGCGCAGTGGTCGCAGGTCGCCTCCGACGTGCTGGCGCAGAAGTATTTCCGCAAGGCGGGCGTTCCGGCGCGGCTCAAGAAGGTCGAGGAGAACAGCGTCCCCTCCTTCCTGTGGCGCTCGGTCGCCGACAGCGATGCGCTCGCCGCATTGCCCGAGAAGGAGCGCGTTGTCGGCGAGCAGTCGTGCCGCCAGGTTTTCGACCGTCTCGCCGGCACCTGGACCTACTGGGGCTGGAAAGGCGGCTACTTCGACTCGGAAGCGGACGCCCAGGCCTTCTTCGACGAGCAGCGCTACATGCTCGCGATGCAGATGGTCGCGCCCAACTCGCCGCAGTGGTTCAACACCGGCCTGCACTGGGCCTACGGCATCGACGGCCCGAGCCAGGGCCACTACTACGTCGACTTCCAGACCGGCAAGCTCACCAAGTCGAAGTCGGCCTACGAGCATCCGCAGCCGCACGCCTGCTTCATCCAGTCGATCAACGACGACCTCGTCGGCGACGGCGGCATCATGGATTTGTGGGTGCGCGAGGCGCGCCTGTTCAAGTACGGCTCGGGCACCGGCTCGAACTTCTCGCGCCTGCGCGGCGAAGGCGAGCGGCTCTCGGGCGGCGGCAAGTCCTCCGGCCTGATGAGCTTCCTCAAGATCGGCGATCGCGCCGCCGGCGCCATCAAGTCGGGCGGCACGACGCGGCGCGCCGCCAAGATGGTGATCGTCGACGTCGATCATCCGGACATCGAGAAATACATCAACTGGAAGGTGGTCGAGGAGCAGAAGGTCGCGGCGCTTGTGACCGGCTCGAAGATCAACCAGAAGCACCTCAAGGCCGTGATGAAGGCCTGCGTCAACTGCGAGGGCTCGGGCGACGACTGCTTCGATCCGGAGAAGAATCCGGTGCTCCGCCGCGAGATCAAGCTCGCGCGTCGCGCCCTCGTGCCCGACAACTTCATCAAGCGCGTCATCCAGTTCGCCAAGCAGGGCTACAAGGACATCGACTTCCCGATCTACGACACCGATTGGGATTCGGACGCCTACCTCACGGTCTCGGGCCAGAACTCGAACAACACGGTGCGGGTCGAGGACGGCTTCCTCAAGGCCGTCGAGGCGGACGGCGATTGGGACCTGACTTGGCGCACCAAGCCCGGCAAGGTGGCGAGCACGCTGAAGGCACGCGACCTGTGGGAGAAGATCGCCTACGCGGCCTGGGCCTCGGCCGATCCAGGCCTGCAATTCCACACCAGCATCAACGACTGGCACACCTGCCCGGCCTCGGGCCCGATCCGCGCCTCCAATCCGTGCTCCGAGTACATGTTCCTCGACGACACGGCCTGCAATCTCGCCTCGCTCAACCTGCTCGCCTTCCGTAACGCGCAGACGCGGGCATTCGACATCGAGGGCTACGAGCACGCCGTCCGCCTGTGGACCATCGTGCTCGAGATTTCGGTGCTGATGGCCCAATTCCCCTCCAAGGAGATCGCCCAGCTCTCCTACGAGTTCCGCACCCTCGGCCTCGGCTACGCCAATGTCGGCGGCCTCCTGATGTCGTCGGGAATTCCCTACGACTCGGATTCCGGCCGCGCGATCTGCGGCGCGCTGACCGCCATCATGACCGGCGTCTCCTACGCGACGTCGGCCGAGATGGCCGCGGTCCTCGGGCCGTTCCCGGGCTACAAGAAGAACCGCGAACACATGCTGCGCGTGATCCGCAACCATCGCCGTGCCGCGCGCGGCGAGAAGACCGGCTACGAGAAGGTCGCGACCCCGCCGGTGCGGCTCGACCATGCGGCGTGCCAAGGTTTGAGTGGAAATTATCCGCGGCTCGTCGAGCACGCGATGCGCGCCTGGGACCGCGCGCTCGCGCTCGGCGAGGAGCACGGCTACCGCAACGCGCAGGCGACCGTGGTGGCGCCGACCGGCACCATCGGCCTGGTGATGGATTGCGACACCACCGGCATCGAGCCCGACTTCGCACTGGTCAAGTTCAAGAAGCTCGCCGGCGGCGGCTACTTCAAGATCATCAACCGCGCCGTCCCCGAGGCACTGCGGGTGCTCGGCTATCGCGAGAGCGAGATCGCCGAGATCGAGGCCTATGCGGTCGGTCACGGCACGCTGTCGAACGCGCCTGCGATCAACCACACCACGCTCAAGGCCAAGGGCTTCACCGACCCGGCCGTCGCCAAGGTCGAGAAGGCGCTCCCGACCGCCTTCGACATCAAGTTCGCCTTCAACAAATGGACGCTCGGCGAGGACTACTGCCGCGACGAGCTCGGCGTGCCGGCCGAGGAGCTCGCCAAGCCGAACTTCGACATGCTCGCCTGGCTCGGCTTCAACAAGCGCGAGATCGAGGCCGCCAACATCCATGTCTGCGGCGCCATGACGATCGAGGGCGCGCCGCACCTCAAGGCCGAGCACTATGCCGTGTTCGACTGCGCCAACCCGTGCGGACGCACCGGCAAGCGCTTCCTCTCGGTCGAGAGCCATATCCGCATGCTGGCGGCGTCGCAGCCGTTCATCTCGGGCGCGATCTCGAAGACCATCAACATGCCGAACGAGGCGACGGTGGAGGACTGCAAGAGCGCCTACCTGCTCTCGTGGAAGCTCGGCCTCAAGGCGAACGCGCTCTACCGCGACGGCTCGAAACTCTCGCAGCCGCTCAACTCGCAGCTCATCGCCGACGAGGAGGACGACGAGGACGTCGAGGCCTTCCTCGAGCGTCCGGCGGCGGCGCGCGCCAGCGGGCTTGCGGAGCGTATCGTCGAGAAGGTGGTCGAGCGCATCACGGTGATCCGCGAGCGCGAGCGCATGCCGGACCGCCGCAAGGGCTACACCCAGAAGGCCGTGGTCGGCGCACACAAGGTCTACCTGCGCACCGGCGAGTACGATGACGGCCGGCTGGGCGAGATCTTCATCGACATGCACAAGGAAGGCGCGGCGTTGCGCTCGCTCCTCAACAACTTCGCGATCGCGGTCTCGCTCGGGCTGCAATACGGGGTGCCGCTCGACGAGTATGTCGATGCCTTCACGTTCACCCGCTTCGAGCCGTCCGGCCCGGTGCAGGGCAACGACTCGATCAAGTACGCGACCTCGATCCTCGACTACGTCTTCCGCGAGCTCGCGGTGTCGTACATGTCGCGCTTCGATCTCGCCCATGTCGACCCGCGCGAGACGAGCTTCGACGCACTCGGCAAGGGCGTCGAGGAAGGCAGACCGGCGGAGACCTCACAGTCCGCGAACAAGTACCTGTCGAAGGGCCTCACCCGCTCGCGCACCGACAAGCTGGTGGTGATGCCGGGCGGCGCCGATGCCCGCGCGACCGGCACCACCGAGTCGCGCGGCAGCGACGCCCGCGGGTCGAACGTCACCTCGCTCGCCAACGCCGGCGCCCGCGCCGGCCAAGTGGGCGGACAGGTCGAAGGCTCGACCGCGCTCAAGGCCGAGGGACACCTCGCGCTCGAGCAGGTGCCGTGGACTTCGCCCACCAAGGCGCCGGACAGCCGCGCCCAGGTCGCCGAGCGCCGCGCCGAAGCCAAGGCGCGCGGCTACGAGGGCGAGGCTTGCCCCGAGTGCATGAACTTCACGCTGGTGCGGAACGGGACGTGCATGAAGTGCGACACGTGCGGAAGCACGACGGGGTGCAGCTGAGCTATTCAGGCCGGCCTACGTAAAAGGGCGGCCTACTGGCCGCCCTTTTGTTGTATTCAGGACTAGGCGAGTGCCGAAGCTTGTGTACCTAACCACGCTCGGCACCACGATCAGGCTCGAGAGCGCCGACATCAACAGCCCGACCACGCGATCGCCATGGGAGCGCGGAAGCCCGCATCGGCGCCGGGGCCGAGCGCGACGGGCGCCATGCGGCGGCCATCGCGATCGTCGTCATCAGGACGCGCCCGCTTGTGGGCGGCGTCGAGGAGCGCCTCGCTGCGCGGCGCGCCCACGCACAAGGCAGTGTACGCCGAGGTTGACGTGTTCCACGCCTTGCAGGATGCTGAGCCAGGGCTGAAGCCCCCGTGCCATTCCGCCGTACCAACGTACCCGTCACGATGTGTGGGGAATCAGTATGGCCGAGCTTCCAAAGCGATTTTTCGTCACCATCGAGGCGCCCGATGCGCAGCGTCTGCGCGACGTGCTCGCGCGCGATCTCGATCTTTTCGCCGCGCGCTCGGACGACAAGGGCAACCGCGTCGATGGTCTCATCACGCTCGCGGATGCGGAGAAACTCGTCGAGGCCGGATATCGCGTGCAGATATCCCAATCCGGCGATGTTCGCCGCGGTCACCGCTTCATCGGCGCCGACGAATGGATGAGAGACACGCGCAGCGAGCTCGAGCGCCAGCGGAAGAAGCGCTGACATGCCCCCGCCCGCCGGATACCTGACAAGCGCCGCCATCGAGGGCGTCCTCGCGCTTCTCAACGCCGCATATCCGGCGTTCACGCAGCTCGTCCAGACGCCGGAGGCGTCGGTGGAGCAGCGGGTGATCCGCGCGCTGCGGATTCGCGGCGGCGCAAGCACGGGCGACCGCAACGGGGTCCTGCTCGTCGGCGGGCACCATGCGCGCGAGCTCATCAATCCCGACGCGCTGGTGGGATTGGCTTATCAACTGTGCTGGGCGTACGACAACGGCATCGGCATCACGCTCGGCCCGACATTCTGGTCGGCGAACACCGTCCGGTCGCTGGTCGAGGGACTCGACATCTTCATACTTCCCAACGTCAATCCCGACGGGCGCGAGTTCGTTCGCGCCTCCGTCCAGGCGCAGGACCAGTGGTGGCGGAAGAATCGCAGTGTCAACGCCGACGGCACCCGCGGCACCGACCTCAACCGCAATTATGACTTCCTGTGGCAATGGATCATCGGCCAGACCAGCAACGTGCCGGGCAGCGAGACTTATCATGGAAGCGCTGCGTTCTCGGAGCCCGAAACGCGCAACGTCCGTTGGATGTTCGACCATTTTCCGAACATCATCGGATATGTCGACGTCCACTCCTACGCCGAGCTCGTTCTCTATCCCTGGGGCGACGACGACGACCAGAACGTCAACGCGACGCAGAATTTCCTGAACCCCGTGTGGAACGGGCTGCGCGGCGCGTCCGGCGGCTATGGCGAGTACATCCCGGCCGCCGATCAAGCCAAGTTCCAGAACATGGGCAACGCGATGCGCGACGCCATCGCGGCGGTGCGCGGCCGCACCTACACGGTTGAGCAGGGTTTCGCGCTTTACGGCACCACCGGGATCTCGTCCGACTACGCCTACAGCCGCTTTTTCACGCCGGGCGGAAAGCGCAAGATTTGGGGTTTCGGCATCGAGACCAATCACGGCGCAAATCAAGCCGAGGGCTTCCAGCCCGACTACGCGACGGCGCTCGAGGTGAGCAAGGAAATCCAATCCGGGCTGATCCAGTTCATGTTCGATTGCCTTTGCGTCGTGCAGGAGGTCGGCAAGAGCTTGATCGGCCCCGAGGCGCTCGACGCGCTGCGGCATTTCCGCGACGTCGAGATGATGGAAAGCCCGCGCGGGCGCCAATGGGCGAACCTGCTCGACTTGCACGGCCGGGAAGTTCTCCTGCTCCTGCTCAAAGACCCGACGGCGTGGAAGGCGGCGGGCCAGATCCTGTCGGCTGGCGCCGCGGTCGTCACGGGGCGCGACAGCGCATCGCCGGCGACGATCGGCCGGACGCTCGTCACGCAGATGCAGCGTCTCGCCACCCAGCTGGAGAAGCGGGCCAGCCCGCCGTTGAAAAAGGCGCTCACCGACGCGCGCAAGGACCTCGGCAAGATGACGGGCAAGACGGCCAGACAAGTGCTTCGCTGAGCACAGGACATTTGGGATCGGGCGCAGTAGCGCTGGCCGTTGTCGAACGAAACTCAGAGCAGCAACGGGT
>DASXCK010000451.1:0-6033 GCA_036491235.1 Xanthobacteraceae bacterium
CGCCGCCGTCGCGTCGATGGCCGCGAGGCGCGCATGCGCGTAAGGGCTGCGCACGAACGCCACATGCGCCATGCGCGGCAGCGTCACATCGCTCACATATTGCGCGCGCCCCTGGGTGAGCCGCGCGAGGTTCGGCCGCGGTACCGACCGGCCGATATAGGAGTTCGGCCGGTCGAGCGCGCTCAGCGCCGACGGTACGTCGTCGCTGATCTTCACGGCTTCCCTCCAGCGCGTGCCCGCGCCACCGCCTCGACCGCCTCGACGATCGCGTGATATCCGGTGCAGCGGCAGTAATTGCCCGAGAGATATGCGCGGATCTCCTCGCGACTTGGCACGCCCCCTTGCGCGAGCAGCGCCGCCGCGGTGAGCAGCATGCCGGGCGTGCAGAAGCCGCACTGCAGCGCGTTGCGCACCTGGAAGGCTTCCTGCAGGTCCGCGATCGTCCCGGCGTCCGAGGCGCCCTCGATGGTCTCGACGCGCGCGCCGTCGCATTGCACCGCGAGCATAAGGCAGCCGCGTACGATGGCGCCGTCGAGCGTGACCGTACAGGCGCCGCACACGCCGTGCTCGCAGCCGACGTGGCTGCCGGTGAGGCAGAGATCCTCGCGCAGGAAGTCGACCAGCGTCTTGCGCGCGTCGACCCGCTCGCGCACCTCCTCGTCGTTCACCGTCAGGGCGATCTCGTGGAAACGCTCGCTCACGGTCGCGGCTCCGCGAGCTGCGCCGTCACGCGCCGCAGCAGCACGCCCGCGAGATGCCGCTTCGCGGCGCCCGACGCCTGCACGTCGTCCTGCGGGGCGAGGTCGTCTGCCAGGGCCGCGACTGCATCCTCGCCGCGCTCGAGCGCCTCTTCGGCGCCGTGTGCCCGTATGGGCGTCGCATCGACCCCGAAGAAGGCGAGGCGCACGTCCCGGAGCGCCTTGCCGTCGGCGCGCGCCGCGGCCGCGAGCCCCACGATCGCGTAGTCGCCGTGCCGCCGCGCGAGCTCGGCGAAACCGTAGCGGCGCTCGGCCGCCGCGGCCGGAACGCGGATTGCGGTGAGCATGTCGCCGAACCCGAGCGCGGTCTCGAACAAGCCGGTGAAGAACGCGTCCGCCGCGACGCGGCGACGGCCGGTCGCGTTGGCGATCTCGACCTCGCCGCCGAGCGCGAGCAGGCAGGCCGGCAGCTCCGCCGCCGGGTCCGCGAAAGCGATTGAGCCCCCAATGGTGCCGCGGTTGCGGATCGCCGGATGCGCGATGTGCGGCAGCGCAAGCGCGATCAGCGGCGCATGCCGCGCGATCTCGGCCGAGCGCTCGGCCTGCGCATGGCGCACCAGCGCGCCGATCTCGACCACGCCGTCATTGACCGAAATGCGCTTGAGCTCGTCGAGCGCGTTGATGTCGACCAGAAGCTTCGGCGCCGACAGCCGCATATTGAGTGTCGCGATCAGGCTCTGTCCGCCCGCGAGCAGGCGCGCGTCGGCATGCTGCGTCATCAGCGCCACCGCGTCATCGACCGATCGGGCGCTGGCAAAATCGAATGGCGCGGGCTTCAACGCGTCTCCTCCCGTCGTGCTATCTTCTTGGCGCATGTTCCGGCGAAGCGGGTACCGGTTCGCCGACACGGACATGCGCAGATGATAAGTGCCATTGTGGCGGAGCAGCGGGGGGCGTCAATCGGACATATTCGCCCGCCTGATTGTGTGCGAGGACGGAAGGGATCAAGGAAATGGCAGGGGAATTTTCCGACAAGGTCGTCGTCATCACCGGCGGCAGCCGCGGCATCGGCCGCGCGATCGCGGTCGCATTTGCGCGCGAGGGCGCGACGTGCGTGCTCGCCTCATCTTCAGCCGAAAATCTCGCGGCCGCCCGCAAGGCGGTGGCGGCGGTCGGCGCCGACCCGCTACCGGTCGCCGCGGACCTGCGCACGCTCGCAGGCTGCGAAGAGGTGTTCAAGCGGCTCAACGCGAGCCACAAACGCTGCGACATCCTCGTCAACTGCGCGGGCGCGACCCGCGCCGGCGATTTTCTCAACATTCCGGACGAGGCGTGGCTCGACGGCTTCGCGCTCAAATTCTTCGGCGCGGTGCGGCTGTCGCGGCTGCTCTGGCCGATGCTCAAGGACGCGCATGGCCACGTGGTCAACATCATCGGCGGCGCCGCGCGCACCGTCGAGGCGGAATTCCTGATCGGCGGCTCGGTCAACTCCGCGCTGTCGAACTTCACCAAGGGCCTGTCGCGCCGCGGCATGCGCGATGGCGTCAACGTCAACGCCATCCATCCGGGCATGACCGCGACCGAGCGCACCCACACGCTGCTGCGCCAGCGCGCCGAGGCCGCCGGCCGCTCCGTCGAAGAGGTGCGTGCCGAGGCGATCGCGAAAAGCGGCGTCAAGCGCATGGCGGAGCCCGAGGATGTCGCCGAGCTGACGTTGTTTTTGTGCTCGGAGCGCGCCCGCCACATCCAAGGCACCGCGACGGCGGTGGACGGCGGCGCGACGCCGGGGCTGTATTGATGTTCCTTTGATCCATCGGCGTCATGGCCGGCTTGTCCCGGGCATGACGCTGTCTTCGATTTACGCCGCCGGCTCGCGCGCCTTCATCCAGTCGCGGATGTTGTTCGTGTGGATGCGAAATTCCGGATCGATCTCCTGCACCTCGACCGAGAGCGCGAGCGGCGTCGTCGCGAACACGCCCTCGAGGTGCTTTTGCGCGGCACCGAACACGGTCTCGGCGACCAGCCGGCGCGTCTCGGCCGAGCGGCCCTTGGCGATCCGCACCGTGATGTTAACGAAGCCGTTGGCCGGATCGTTGTCGGCAATGCGATAGTCGGTGCGTTTTTCGCCGCGCGTGCGCAGGCCTGCGAGCTCGGAGATGCGGGTGCGCATCACGGCGGCATGCAGCGTCTCGAGCAGCGCGTCGAGACGGATCTTGTCCTCGATATTCGCGGAATACTCGCAGATGACGTGCGGCATCGACGTTCCTCCTCGTGTTTCTTCTGGCGCGCTACTCAGCGGGCAGACATATTGACCGGCGCGAGCCGCGATCCTACCAGTTCGCGACGCGAATGCGCCAGAACGTGCGTCGGGGGGAAGGGGACATGCGGCTCGCGAGCTACAACGTGCGCGGCCGGACCAGCTATGGCGCGGTGGTCGGCAATGGCGTGGTCGATCTGCGCCTGCGCCTCGGGGCGCGCCATCCGACGCTCGTCGATCTGCTGCGCGCCCATGGGCTGGACGACGCGCGCGCCGCGGTGCGCGGGGTGCGGCCCGATTTCGCGTTCGCCGAGATCGAGCTGTTGGCGCCGTTGCTCGCGCCCGAAAAAATCCTCTGCGTCGGCATCAACTACGCCAACCGAAATGCCGATTTCGACGATCCGAACGTGCCGAAATATCCCAGCATGTTCTATCGCGCGCCCAATTCGCTGGTCGCGCACGGCAAGCCGCTGTTGCGCCCGCGCGCGTCCGAGCAGCTCGACTACGAGGGCGAGATCGCGCTGGTCATCGGCCGCGAAGGCCGCCACATTCCGCGCGAGCGCGCGCTCGAGCATGTCGCGGGTGTGATGCTGTGCAACGAAGGAACAGTGCGCGACTGGCTGCACCACGGCAAATTCAATGTGACTCAGGGCAAGAACTTCGATGCCTCCGGCAGCATCGGGCCGTGGATGGCGACCGACGTCGATCTCACCCAGCCGCTGCATCTCACCGTCAGGGTCAACGACGAGGTGACCCAGGACGACACGACCGCGAGCATGATCTTCGGCTTCGCGGATCTGATCGCCTACATCACCAGGTTCATGACGCTCAAGCCCGGCGACGTGCTCGTCACCGGCACGCCGGTAAAGCTCGGCCCGCGGAGCGATCCGCCGCGCTGGCTGGTGCCGGGCGACGTGGTCGAGCTCTCGGTCCCGGAGATCGGCACCCTGCGTAATCACGTGGCGGACGAGCTATGAGCGAGGGCTTCCGTGCCGCCTGCATCATCGGCTGGCCGGCCGGGCATTCGCGCTCGCCGATCATCCATAATTACTGGATCAGGCAGCACGGTATCGCAGGCGAGTACCGCAAGGAGCCGGTGCCGCCGCAAGAATTTGCGGCGTTCCTCGCCGGGATGGCCGAGCGCGGCTATGTCGGCGCCAACATCACCATCCCGCACAAGGAGGCGGCGCTCGCACTGTCGTTGCCGGACGCGCGCGCGCAAGCAGTCGGGGCCGCCAACACGCTGTGGCGCGACGGCGCCACGCTGCGCTCGACCAACACGGACGTCGAGGGCTTTCTCGGAAACCTCGATGCCGCCGCGCCCGGCTGGGATCGCGGTCTGCAAGACGTCGTCGTGCTCGGCGCCGGCGGCTCGGCACGCGCGGTCGTCTTCGGCTTGATCGAGCGTGGCGCCAAGCGCGTCCATCTCGTGAACCGCACGCTCGGGCGCGCGCAGGCGCTGCGCGAGCGTTTCGGCGCCGCCGTCGTGCCGGCACAATGGGACGACGCGCCCGCGCTGCTCGGCGGCGCACGCCTGCTGGTGAACACCACATCGCTCGGCATGGCCAAGCAACCGCTGCTCGAGATCGATGTCGGCCTGCTGCCCGCCGGCGCGGTCGTCGCCGACCTCGTCTATGTGCCGTTGCTGACACCACTGCTCGCGGCCGCCCGCGCCCGCGGGCTCGCGACCGCCGATGGCCTGGGCATGCTCTTGCACCAGGCGGTGCGCGGCTTTTCGCTCTGGTTCGGCGTCACGCCCGCGGTGACGCCCGAGCTGCGCGCCCTGGTCGAGGCCGACCTTGCGACAATGTGATTCCGTAGAATCGTCATGGCGGGGCTTGTCCCGGCCGTCCGCGTCTTTCTTAATGGCAGGAAGCAAAGACGTGGATGCGCGGGACATAGGCGAGTGAAGCGACGCCGTTCTTCAAACGGCTATGCCCGCGCATGACGGAGCAAGGCGGGGAGGGAAGGATGCGTCGTTTCCACTTGGCATTATTGCTGCTGGTCACCACGCTGCCTCTGGCGGCGCGCGCCGAATATCCCGACCATCCCATCCGGTTCATCGTGCCGCAGGCGGCCGGCAGCGCGACCGACACGGTGGCGCGGCTGCTCGCGGCCGAGCTCAATCCGATCCTCGGCGGCCAGGTGATCGTCGACGACCGCCCAGGCGCGGCGCTCACGCTCGGCCTCGACCTGCTCGCGAAATCCAAGCCCGACGGCTACACCATCGGCATGGGGCCGATCGGCGCCCTCGCCATCACGCGCCACATGATGGCCAAGCTGCCCTACAACATCGAGCGCGACTTCCAGCCGGTCTCGCTGATCACGCGCGGCCACCTGCTGCTCGCGGTCGCGCCGTCGCTGCCGGTCCATTCGGTGCGCGAGCTGATCGCCTACGCCAAGGCCAATCCCGGCAAGCTGCTCAACGCGTCGTCGAGCAACGGCTCGCCCGGCCACGTCGGCGGCGAGCTGTTCAAGTACATGACCGGCACCAACATCGTGCACGTGCCCTACAAGGGCGGCGCCGCCGCGATCCAGGATCTCATGGCCGGCCGCGTGCAGGTGATGTTCGAGAGCCTGAATTCGATCGCGCCGTTCGCGCGCTCCGGCGCCGTTCGCGCGCTCGCGGTCGGCAGCAACCACCGCTCGGCGGCGTTTCCGGATCTGCCCACCATCGCGGAGGCCGGCGTGCCCGGTTACGAGGCCGGCACCTGGACCGGCGTGATCGTGCCCACCGGCGTGCCGCGGCCGATCGTCGACAAGCTCAACGCCGCGATCAACCGCGCGATCGTCTCGCCGACCTTCAAGGCGCGCTTCGCCGAGATCGGCGACGAGCCCGCCGGCGGCACGCCTGAGGATTTCGCCAAGCTGATCGCGTCCGATTCGGCCAAATGGGCCGATGTGGTGAAGCGCTCCGGCGCGAGGATCGAGTAATTTCACCGTCATGGCCGGGCTTGTCCCACGGGTGTCCGGTTTAGATTTTGTAGACAGAGCGCATGGCGTGGATTCTTCTGTGTTTTGAGCGTTCGGCAACGTTCGAGACACAGGAGAGGATCCGCGCCATGCGCCATCAGAATA
>DASXCK010000452.1:0-4686 GCA_036491235.1 Xanthobacteraceae bacterium
GACGATCTTCCTCAATTCGCAGGAGATCGTCACCGCAATGACGATCAACGACTATCCGGAATATCTCGCGCTCGGCTACCTGCTCAACCAGAACATGCTGGCGCCGGACGACGTCGTCACCGGCGTCGACTACGACGAGGAGCTCGCGGTCGTCGTGGTGCGCACCGAGCGCGCGACCGACTACGAGCAGAAGATGAAGAAGCGGGTGCAGACCTCGGGCTGCGCCCAGGGCACCGTGTTCGGCGACCTCATGGAGGTGATCGAGAGCGCGCGGCTGCCGGACGCCAAGCTGCGTACGTCGTGGCTCTATGCGCTGACCAACAAGATCAACACCACGCCGTCGCTCTATCTCGAGGCCGGCGCGATCCACGGCTCGATCCTCGCGCACGAGGACAAGCCGCTCGTCTACATGGAGGACGTCGGGCGCCACAACGCGGTCGACAAGATCGCGGGCTTCATGTTCAAGCACCACGTGCCGGCGGACGACAAGATCTTCTACACCACGGGCCGGCTCACCTCCGAGATGGTGATCAAGACCGTGCGCATGGGGATTCCCATCCTGGTGTCGCGCTCGGGCTTCACGGCGTGGGGCGTCGAGCTCGCGCGCAAGGCGAACCTGACGCTGATCGGCCGCGCGCGCGGCAAGCGTTTCGTCGCACTCGCGGGCGCGGCGCGCATCGTGTTCGACCAGGACCTCGCCCATGTCGAGGAGGAGAGCGCGAAGCACCGGCGCAAGGCGGCGGTGCATGAGGATTGAGGGGTGTCTTCTTCCCCTCCCCCGCTTGCGGGGGAGGGACGCGCGCGAGGCGCGCAGGGAGGGGGCAAGTCAGCGATCACATGCGTTCGGGGCTTCCCCCTCCCCGCCCTCCCCCGCAAGCGGGGGACGAGACGTATGAGCAAGCTTCCAGAAACACTCGGCCTCGTCCTCGCCGGCGGGTTGGCGCGGCGCATGGGCGGCGGCGACAAGGCGATGCTGCGCATCGGCAGCACGACGATCCTCGATCGCGTGCTGGAGCGGCTCGCGCCGCAATGCAGCCGCCTCATCATCAATGCCAACGGCGATCCGGCGCGCTTTGCGTTCACGCGGCTGCCGGTGATCGCCGACGACGTGCCGGATTTCGCCGGACCGCTCGCCGGCGTGCTGGCGGGGCTCGACTGGGCGGCAGCGCACGCGCCGGGCGTCGATTACGTCGCCAGCGTGCCGGGCGACTGTCCGTTCCTGCCGCGCGATCTGGTCACGCGGCTGCATGCGGCACGAACGGACGGCGGCAAGCCGCTCGCCTGCGCGCGCTCGGGCGAGTGGCGCCATCCGGTGGTCGGGCTGTGGGCGGTCGCGCTGCGCGAGGATCTGCAGCACGCGCTCACGCAGGAGGGCCTGCACAAGATCGAGGTGTGGACCGCGCGCCACGGCGTCGCAATCGCGGATTGGCCGGCGACGCCGGTCGATCCGTTCTTCAACGTGAATACGCCGGAGGACGCCGCCGAGGCCGGAAAGATCGCGGCGCAGTATCCGGACGCCTAAGGGAGTATTTTCGTCATGCCCGGGCTCGTCCCGGGCATCCACGTCTTTGCCACACAGAAGAAAGACGTGGATGGCCGGGACGAGCCCGGCCATGTCAGGAGTCAATCGCACAGCGACGCGTACGAAATGAACCCGACGGTCGCACCCACGGCAACCTGCATGACATTCTCCGGCAGTTCGACCAGGCCGGCGGTCTCGGTGAGCGAGGTGATCACGCCGGCGCCTTCCTGCTCGTGCTTGAGCGCTTCGACCACGCCGTCGGCGGCGGTGCGCAGCGCGACGCGCACGTATTCGCGCCGACCGCTGCGCTTGCGATACGCGAAGGCGGCGCGCACCGGCAGCGGGATGAAAGGCGACGGCGTCGCGCCGGAAAGGCGCAGCAACAGCGGTCGCACCACGCGCACGAAGGTCACGAACACGGCGGCCGGGTTGCCGGGCAGGCCCGCGAAAGCGGCGGCGGTGCCCGGCGTCTTGCCCGGAATGACGCCCATGGCGACCGGCCGGCCGGGCTTGATGGCGACGCGCCAGAAGACGAGGCGGCCGATCGCCTCGACGGCGGCGCGCACGTGATCGGCCTCGCCGGTCGACACGCCGCCGGAGGTGAGCACGAGGTCATGGCCGTCGGCGGCCGCTTGCAGCGCGGGGCGCAGCACGTCGGGATCGTCGGCCAGGATGCCGAGATCGGTGACGTCGGCGCCAAAGTTGGCGAGCAGGCCGGCGAGGAGGACGCGGTTGGAATCGTAGATCGCGTTCGGCGCCAGCGGCATGCCCGGCTCGACCACTTCGTTGCCGGTGGAAAACAGCGCGACGCGCAGGCGCCGGCGCACCGGCAGCCTGGTCATGCCGATTGCTGCCGCGAGCGCGAGATCGCGCGCCGCAAGCCGCCGGCCGGCCGGCAGCGCGACCGCACCCTTGGCGATGTCCTCGCCGGTCTTGCGCCGGTTGGCGCCGCGCTTGAGGCCCGCCGGCACGACCACGGCGTCGCCGTCGACGCGCACGTCCTCCTGCATGAGGACGGTGTCGGCACCGTGCGGCATCGGCGCACCGGTGAAGATGCGGATCGCCTCGCCTTCGCCGAGCGGCTGCGCCGCCGCAGCGCCTGCCTGCACGCGATCGACGACGGTGAGCCGCGTCTCGCCCGCGCCGGCGACGTCCTGGTGGCGTACCGCAAAGCCGTCGACCGCCGAATTGTCGAACGGCGGCAGCGAGAGCCCCGCGACGGTGTCGCGCGCCAGCACGCGGCCGCGGGCGTCGCGCAGCGCAATCTCCTCGATCTCGGCGACGGGCTCGACGCGCGACGCGATCAGCCGTTCCATCTCGGCGACCGGCATCAGCGGGCCCGAGAATGCAAAGCAGTCGTCGGTGAGCTGCGCCATCAGCGGCTCCCGGTCGGCGGTTTGGCCGCAAGCGGCGCGGCGCGCGCGAGCAGGATGTCGATGATCGCGGCCGTGTCGTCGAGGGAGACGCGCGGCACGCGCGCCTGCGGCAGCGGCACGTCCGACGCAATGGCAACTACGTGCGGATCGTCGGGATGGATCAGCGGCTTGCCGACGCTTTCGCGAAACACCTCGAGCTTGGGGTGCGGCTCGCGTTTCCAGCCCTCGACGATGACGAGATCGACGGGCGCGAGCTTGGCGAGCAATCCGGGAAGCCCCGGCTCAGGCTCGTCGCGCAGCTCGTGCATCAGGGCGAAGCGCTTCTGCGAGGCGACCAGCACCTCGGTCGCGCCGGCCATGCGGTGCTCGTAGGAATCCTTGCCGGGCCGGTCGACGTCGAAGGCATGGTGAGCGTGCTTGAGCGTCGAGACCTTGAGGCCGCGCGCGAGCATGCCCGGAATGAGCTTGGCGATGAGCGTTGTCTTGCCGGCGCCACTCCAGCCGGCGAGCCCGATGATGCGCATGGGGAGGGTTATAGCGTGCTTTACCCTCCCCTGAAGGGGGGCACTGCGCCTGCTCTCCCTCGGCCCGTGCTTACATCCGAAATCGGGCTTACCCGACTTCGGCCGAGAGGGTTGGGGTGAGGGGCGCTGAGTCGCAGCAACACACATCGCACGTAGGGAATCGCGGAGGCGCCCCCTCATCCCGACCTTCTCCCCGCGTGCGGGGCGAAGGAGCGCGGACGCCGTGCTCAGATCACGCGCACACAACGTCGGTTATATATTGCGGTTCGGAAGGATTGGAGACTCATCAACATGATATCGTTGCGGACATTGGGGGTGCGGCTCGCGCTGGCGGGAGCAGCGATCCTGGCGACGGCCGTTGCGCTCGCATCCCCCGCCTCGGCACAGAGCTATCCGACGAGGCCGATCCACATCGTCGTTCCCTACGCGGCGGGCGGCATCACCGACATTCTGGCGCGCGCGCTCGGCCAACGACTCGCCGAGGCGCTCGGCCAGCCGACCGTGATCGAGAACCGGCCGGGCGGCAACGGCCAGATCGGCGGCGCGCTCGTCGCGCACGCGGCGCCGGACGGCTACACGCTGCTGGTCAGCGCCGACACCACCTTCGTCATGAATCAGCATCTCTACGGCACCCACGCCTACGATCCGCTCACCGATTTCGTCCCGGTGAGCGGCCTCGGCATCAGCCCGCAGGCGCTGGTGGTTCATGCATCCGTGCCGGCCAATTCGGTGAGCGAGCTCATCGCGATGGTTCACGCCTCCCCGGGCCTCACCTACGGGACCTTCGGCCTCGGCTCGAGCGGCCATCTCAATGTCGTGCTGCTGCAGAGCCTGACCGACACCCAGTTCACCGCCGTCCACTACAAGGGCGCGGCGCCGGCACTGACCGACCTTATCGGCGGCCACATCAAAATGATGATCGTAAGCATGGGGCTGGTCACCCAGGCCTGGCAGTCCGGCCAGCTCAAGGTGCTCGCCGTCGGCAGCGAGAAACGCCTCGCACAATATCCGGACATGCCGACCCTCGCCGAGACGCTTCCTGGTTACGCGGCGGGTTCGTGGTACGGGCTCGCGGCGCCGGCGGGCACGCCGCGGGCGATCGTCGACAAGCTGAGCGCGGCGACCAGGCGGATCTTTGCCGAGCCGGAATTCCGCGACAAATTCCTCGCGCCGAACTTCATCTTCTCGATCGCCGGCACGCCGGAGGATTTCGCTGCACGCATCAAGGCGGACGACGCGAAGTGGGGCAAGGTGATCAAGGACG
>DASXCK010000453.1:0-6183 GCA_036491235.1 Xanthobacteraceae bacterium
ACGCTCTCCTACGGACGCGCGCAGGAGCGGCCGCCCGAGCGCAAGATGATTCCGTTCGAGGCGCTGGTCGAAGAGGTGCGCGAGACGCTGGATCTCGACGGCGACGCGCGCATCGGCTGGGTCAGCGCGGTCGAGCGCGGCCTGACGATCGATGCCGATCACGACCAGCTGCTGCGCGTGCTGATCAATCTCGCGCGCAACGCCATGCAGGCGCTGGAGACGCGTGCGCCGAACGATCCGGCGCGCGACCAGATCCGCGTCACCGGCCGCCGTCAGGGCGCCGTGGTCATGATCGAGGTCGCCGATACGGGTCCGGGTTTTCCCGAGAAGGCGCGCGCGCACCTGTTCGAGGCATTCCAGGGCTCGACGCGCACCGGCGGCACCGGCCTGGGGCTGGTGATCGCGGCCGAGCTGGTGCGTGCGCACGGCGGCGAGATCCGCCTCGCCGAAGGTACCATCGGGGCGGCCTTCCACATCATCATTCCCGATCGTGCGGTCGAGCTGGAAGCGCGGCGTAACGAGCGGGCGCGGGCGTAAGCGGCGGCGCGGCCATCATCGGAAGCAGCGAAATGTCGCGGGCGCTGCGAATGCAGTCGCCCGGAATTCGTGTGGTGCGCGCGGCGCCGGCGACGATGTCCGGCCACACGCGCGCCGCCGCGGTCGCGACCGATCGGCCGGCCGGATGCACCAGCAGCCGCGACAGCCACGTGGCGCGCCGGACCTGGCCCGCGACCTCGTGGGCGAGCTGCCGCTGGAATTCGTCGGCGGTCCCGCCCGCGAGGTGAATGTCGGCCGCGAGCCGCGCCGAATGCAGCGCGATCGCGATGCCGTCGCCCGCGAAGGACGGGATGACGGCGGCCTGATCGCCGAGCAGCCAGGGCCCGCGCCCGACTTTGGCGACATGGCCATAGGGAATCGACGCAATGGCGAGCGGGCGGTCGGCGCACGCGAGGGCGCCCGCGAGCCGCCCGCGCAGATGCGGCGAGACGGCGCACAGCGATGCCAGCAGCGTGTCCCAGCGCCGGCCGAGCGCCGCAAACTGCCGCTGCCGCACCACGAGGCACAGATTG
Organism: Xanthobacteraceae bacterium; assembly: GCA_036491235.1. Classification (GTDB taxonomy): domain Bacteria; phylum Pseudomonadota; class Alphaproteobacteria; order Rhizobiales; family Xanthobacteraceae; genus JAVDCA01. Next base: position 1,071 of record DASXCK010000453.1, read on the forward strand.
GCACGCCCGTCCTCGACCGGCTCGAGCCCCGCATAGCCGCCGGGAAACAGCATGAGCTCGACACCCGCGCCGAGGCTCGCGGCCTCTTCGCGCGCCAGTTGCCAATGCAGCTTGAAGGCAATGAGGTCGTTCTGCGCGCCGGGCGGCCGCTTCCAGCCGCGCAGGTCGTGCTTGCCGGTCGCGAGAAACACCTCGTCCGCCGCGATGGTCTCGCCGCTGTCGAGCTGCGCGACCCATCGGCCGCCGCGCCGCGCGAGCGCGCGGACGCCGCAGCCACGGCGAATGCACGCGCCCCGCTGGGCCGCCGCGCGCAGCAAGGCTTCGTCGAGCACGCGCCGCGACAGGCTGAAGGCGGGAAAGGGTAACGGTACGGCCGTCACCCGCCGCCGGGCGCCGAGCCGGACGGTCCGCATGCGCACCGCCCCGAGCGCCGCGAGATCGACGCCGAGATCGTCGAGATAGAGCGCCGCTTCGCCGCTGATGAACTCGCCGCACACCTTGTCATGCGGCCCGTTGCGGCGCTCGACCAGCAGCACGGCGCGCCCGGCCTGGGCGAGATGCGCCGCCAGCGACGCGCCCGCGACACCGCCGCCGATCATCAGCGCGGACACGGCGGCTGCCATCACGCCTTCACGCGCGCGACGCAGAGACGGTAGGGAAACTGCCGCCGGATGTCGGCCGCGCCCGGCGCGAGACCGGCGGCCGCGAGCGTATCGCGCCAGTCATGCGTGTCGAACGCCCGCGCGATCGAGATCGGTCCGTCGTGCTGGACGAAATAATGAAAGCGCAACGCGCGCGTCGCGATACCGAACGCGTAATAGGGCAACGGGTGGCGGCGCAGATCGTTGATGAACCAGCCGATCGTCGTGTTCGCCTCCATCCAGGCGACGAAGCGCACAAGCGCCGCGTTGTCGAGGTGATGCGTGAAGAGCGAGCTGATGACGATGTCGATCGGCTGCGACGGACGGTAGTCGAAGATGTCGGCGGTGACGTAGCGGATCGGCCGATCGGCGGGCGTCACCTCGGCGGCGGTGCGCGCCGACCAGGGATTGAGGTCGACCCCGGTGAGATCGAGGCGCAGGCCGCGCCGCGTGCCCCAACCGTCGACCTTGCGCATCATGTCGCCAAAGCCGCTGCCGACGTCGACGACCGAGACGGCGCGGTCGCGCGGCAACCGGCCGGCGCGGGCGAGGTCGGCGAAGAACCGCATGGTCGGCCGGTAAGCGAGCGTCAGCCGGTTGACCTTGGCGAGACCGATCAGGCAATCGCGGAACGTCGCAAAATCGGTCTCGTCGGAGTCCATCAGCTCCGTGAGATCATTGCGTCGCGAGAAGTCGATCGCGTTCGTCACCGTCTTCGCCCTGGCATTTGGCCGATTAGACGTCGCGATCGGCGAAAACGTTCCCACGCGGGGACATGCGCTACGCCGCCGCCCGAAAGAGCATCGTCTCGGCCGTGAGGCCCGGTCCGAACGCCATGGCGCAACCGCGCGCACCGGCCGGCGCCTTGGCGGCGAGCAGGCGTTCGAGCACGAACATCACGGTCGGCGACGACATGTTGCCGTGGTCGCGCAGCACGCCGCGCGAGACCGCCAATGCCGACGCGTCGAGAGCAAATGCGGATTCGACCGCATCGAGCACGGTGCGGCCGCCCGGATGCACCGCCCACAGGTCGATGTCGCCGGCCGCGAGCCCCGGCAGCACGCGCGCCGCGCCGGCGCGCAACGCGTCGGTGATAGTGCCCGGGACGCGGCCCGACAGGATCATGTCGAAGCCGACATCGCGAATGGTCCAGGTGATCTGGTCGGCCGCCTCCTGCACCAGCACCGCATTGAAGCCATCGAGCGCGAACCCGACCGGCGCGGCGCTCACCAGCGCGGCGCTCGCGCCGTCGCCGAACAGCAGGAAGGTCAGCAGGCGATCGAGATCCTCCGTCTCCTGCAGATGCAGCGTGCACAGCTCGACGCTGACGACGAGGACCTTGGCGGACGGCTCCGAGCGCACGATGTGGCGGGCGAGCTTGAGTGCCGTGATCGCCGCATAGCAGCCCATGAAGCCGACGACGGTGCGTTCGACCGACGGCGCGAGCCCGCAGCGGCGCACGATCTCGAGATCGACGCCTGGCGCGGAGAGCCCGGTGCACGAGGTGACGATCAGGTGCGTGACGTCGCGCACGGCATCGCCGAGGCCGAGGCGGGCGACGGCGGCGGCGGCGAGCGGCGGCGCCTCGGTCTCGTAGCGGGCCATGCGTTGCGCGGTCGAGGGAAAGTGGCCGAGCGTGTAGAAGCCGCCGTCATCGACGGAAGCATTGTCGCCCGGACCGGCGGGGGCGAGGCACGACCACCGGCGCTCGATGTGCGAGCGCGACACCATGCGGTCGAACAGCAACCGCGAGCGACGGTCGCGCAACAGGCGCGCCGCAAAACGTACGAAAGTGTCATGCACCTCGTGCGCGGGGACCGCTGCGGCGACGCGATTGATGTAGGCAGCTGTCATCGCTCGTGCGGCCCTGTTCGCTGTCGACCAACGTCTCCTGGCCCGGAGCGCGAACCCGCACGAAGGCTGACATGGGCAACGGCCGATGTACAAATTAACATTCCGACATTTTATGACTGAAATGTCAGTTTGCGTTTTTTGAATTTGTGACAACATGAGCGTGCAGGTGGCGTGCCAGCATAGGAATGTCGAAACACATTGGCTTTTGAGGATGTATCCACGCCGATGGATCAATCAGGAGAGCTGACGGGAATGGCGGGTGGACGCCGACGGATCCTGGTCATCGAAGACGATCCCGAGACGGCCGACCAGCTCGTCGACTCGCTGTCCACTCACGGCTACGAGGTCGATCTCGCGGTCAACGGCCGGGACGGCCTCGAACACGCCCGATCCGCCGACTATGCGGTGGTGACGGTCGATCGCATGCTGCCGGAGATGGACGGGCTCACGGTCATCCGGCACCTGCGCGACGCGGGCGTCGTCACGCCGGCGCTGATCGTCAGTGCGCTCGGCGAGATCGACGAGCGGGTGCGCGGACTGCGCGCCGGGGGCGACGATTATCTGGTCAAGCCGTTCGCGTTCGCTGAGCTTTTGGCGCGGGTCGAGGCGCTGGCGCGCCGCAGCGCTACCGTGGTCAAGGAGACCGTGTTACGGGTCGCGGACCTCGAGCTCGACCTCGTGACCCGGACGGTGCGGCGCGGCGAGCACGCTATCGAGTTGTTGCCGCGCGAATTCCAGGTGCTTGAATATCTCGTGCGCAATGCCGGCCAAGTGGTCCCGCGCGCGATGCTGCTGCAGCATGTATGGGATCTGCATTTTGACCCGACGACGAACATCCTCGACGTCTATGTCGGACGCGTCCGACGCAAGATCGACGGACAGCAGGCCTACCCGCTCATCCACACGATCCGCGGGGTCGGGTTTTGCGTCCGTGCTCCTGGCTAAGACGCTTCGCTCGTCGACGCTCAAGGTCGCGCTGATCTTCATCGGCATCTTCGGCGCCGCCGTGGTCGCGCTGTTCGCCTACGTCTATTGGTCGACGTCGACTTACGTGCTCGCCCGCGCCGACGGCATGATCGCGGCCGAGCACGCGAAGTTGCGCAAGGTGTACGACACCGCCGGACAGGCGGACCTCGTCGCCACGATCACGCGGCGCCTGGCCGAGGCGGATTTCGACGGCGGCGTTTATCTCCTCGCCGATCAATCGTTCAGACCGCTCGCCGGCAATCTCACGGCCTGGCCCGCGGCACTCACCGTCGCAGCCGGATGGGCGGACTTCACGGCGGCGGGGTCGAAGGCGGATACGTCCGTGCAGACGCGGCTGCGCGCCGTAACCGAGACACTTCCCGACGGCAGCCACCTGCTCGTCGGACGCGACATCAGCGACCTCGCGGCGTTCGCAAGCAAGATCAATACGGCGTTGCTGCTCGGCATCGCGCTGATCTTCGTGCTGGCCGCCAGTGCAAGCGTGATGGTCACCCGCCGCACCGTCGGGCGGATCGAAGCCGTCAACGCGACGAGCCGCGCCATCATGCGGAGCGGCGGGCTCGGCGAGCGCATTCCGCTGCGCGGCACGCGCGACGAATGGGACCAGCTCGCCGCCAACCTCAACCTGATGCTCGACCGCATCGAGGCGCTGATGGGCGAGGTCAAGCAGGTGACCGACAGCGTCGCGCACGACCTGCGCACGCCGCTTGCCCGCATCCGCGGCCGGCTCGAGCGGGCCTCCACCCGGCCGCGCGCGCCCGGGGAGGATCAGGTGCTGATCAACGACGCGCTGGCGGACCTCGACGTGGTGCTGCGCATGTTCGCGTCGCTGACGCGCATCTCGCAGATCGAAACGAGCGACCGCACCGCCGCGTTCCGCACCGTCAATCTCGCCGAGATCGCGCACGACGTGGTCGAGCTGTTCGACGCCGCCGCCGAGGACGCCGGCGTGCGGCTCACCGCCGGCGGAGACGCGCGCGTGCTCATCACCGGCGACCGCGATCTTCTATTCGATGCCGTGTCGAATCTCGTCGACAACGCCATCAAGCACGGCCGCCGGGACGGCCACGTGACCGTCAGCGTCGCGTGCCGCCAGGATGGCGCCACGATGGCGGTCGCGGACGACGGCCCGGGCATCCCGGCACACGAATTCCCCCACGTGTTCAAGCGGTTCTATCGGCTCGAACGCAGCCGCCGCGCGCCTGGCAACGGCCTCGGCCTGAGCCTCGTTGCCGCCGTCGCGCGCCTGCACGGGGCGCGCATCGAGATGCACGACAATGCACCTGGTCTGCAGATCCGCCTGCATTTCCCGGGGATCACGGCGGCGAGCGTGGACGCCCACGAGGACGCGGCGAGCGCGGCGCGCGAGGAGGGCTCATTATCTTGATCGAGATGCGCCGGAATCGAGGAAGCCGCGGACGCATGGCCTCGGGAAATGCCTGTTACGCCATGGCCTTGGGCCAGCCTAGACACTCACGCCGGGTCTCTTGCCAACGCGGCACGGAGCCGATAGCTATGCGGCCTGCCCGCGGCCCACTGGGCCTGCCGGCGACGCGCCCGTAGCTCAGCTGGATAGAGCACCAGACTACGAATCTGGGGGTCAGGAGTTCGAATCTCTTCGGGCGCGCCAG
>DASXCK010000454.1:0-13043 GCA_036491235.1 Xanthobacteraceae bacterium
CCGATGGTGGAGCTCCTGCGCGGCGTCGTGGAACACGGCACCGGCCGCGGCGCATCGTTGGACGACGGCACTGCGGCCGGCAAGACCGGAACCAGCCAGGATTATCGCGACGCCTGGTTCATCGGCTTCAACGACTCGCTCATTGTCGGCGTGTGGCTCGGCAATGACGACGACAAGCCGATGCGGCACGTCACCGGCGGAAGCCTGCCGGCGAGCATCTGGAAGGATTTCATGACGCAGGCAACGCCGCTCGTCAGCCAGGAAGACGCGCAGATCGCCGCGGCACCCGCCGCCGGGACGACCGGGCAGGGAAGTCAGCCGCAGGCTCAGCCCGGCGACGATCAAGCGGACGCCGACCAGGAGGCCTCCGGCCTGTGCGACATCCAGGCCTGCTCCAGCACCTATCATTCGTTCCGCGCGTCCGACTGCACCTATCAGCCCTATACGGGCGGCCGCCGCCGGCTCTGCCCCATGGCGCGGTCGGCCAGTGCGGACATGCGGTCCGGCGCAAGCACGACCGGCGCCGGAGAGAGCACGGCCGACGCCGGCGCCCATCGCCAGTGCAACATCGAGGCTTGCGCCCGAACCTATTCGTCGTTCGATCCGTCCGATTGCACCTATCAGCCGTATGGGAGCGGGCAGCGCAGGCTCTGCGAGAGGTAGTCGCGCAGCCCGCGTGCCGGCCACGATGCGCTTGCCACCCGGCACGGTGATGGCAATATTCGACCTGCCATGACCGAAGCCACCGTCGCTGCGCCGCGGCCGTCCGACCGACACGCGCCATCCGGCGCTGCCGTCCATCCCAGCACCTGCTGGGAATGCTCGGTGCTTTGCGGCTCGCTGCTGACCGTCGAGAGCGGCCGCGTCATCGATATCGTGCCCAACCGCGATCAGCCGCACTCCAAGGGCGCGTTCTGCATCAAGGGCATCCGCGGTGCGCTCGGCGTCACCTACGGCCCGACGCGGCTGCTCCATCCGATGCGGCGCGCCGGCCCGCGCGGCAGCGGCCAATGGCAGCGGATCTCCTGGGACGAGGCGCTCGACGAGATGGCGGATCGTCTCGCGGCGGTGCGCACGCAATATGGGGCGCCCGCGATCGCGGGTGCGGTGAGCGGCGCCTTCTTCAGCCGCGGCGCGATCGTCGCGCTGCTCCTGCGCTCGCTCGGCAGCCCGAACTGGATGATCAACCAGGATCTGTGCGGCGGCTGCCGCGCGGTGAGCGCCCGCGCGATGGGCCTCAACATCACGTCCGGCGAGGACATCGCGAACACGAATTGCGTTTTGCTGGTCGGGCGCAACCCGAGCGCCGCCGACCCGGTGCAGTGGGCTGCGATCAAGGCGGCGAAGAAACGTGGCGCGCGGCTGATCGTGATCGATCCCAAGCGCATTCCGGCCTGCGACCTCGCCGACATCTGGCTGCGGCCGCGCCCCGGTACCGACGCGGCCCTCGCGCTCGCGATGATCACCGTGATGGTCGAGGAGGGTCTCTACGATCGCGACTTCGTCGCTAACTGATGCCACGGATTTGAGGCGCTGAAGGAACGCGCCGCGCAGTATCCGCCGGCGCGCGCCGCCGAGCTTACCGGCGTGCCGGCGGACCAGATCGTCGCCGCCGCCCGGCTCTATGCGCAGGGGCCGTCATGCTTCGTGAGCGGCCACGGCATCGATGCGTTCACGGCGGGCGTGCAGACGTTCCGCGCTTTCCATTCGCTGCTGGCGATCTCCGGCAATGTCGACCGGCGCGGCGGCAATCGCCGCGTGAAGGCGCCGCGCGGCTTTCGCAGCTACCTCGAGCTGCTGCACATGCCGCAATTCCGCCTGCCCGAGAAGATCGAGCGGCAGACGCTCGGCGCCGAGCGTTTTCCGCTGTGGGCGGGCCCGCGCGGCTGGCAGACCGCCTGCCACAATCCAACGGTGATCGACGCGATCCTCACCGGCCGGCCACATCCGCTGCGCGCCCTATATGTCAGCGGCGTCAATATTCTCGTCACCTATCCGAACGCGCAGCGCACCATGGCGGCACTGCGCAGCCTCGACTTCCTCGCAGTCGCGGCGCACGAGATGACGCCGACCGCGCAGATGGCCGATATCGTGCTGCCCAAGACGACGGCGCTCGAGGAAGAGGAAGTCTCGTACGCGCCGGCCGGCTCCGTGGTCCTCTACACGCGCAACGCCGCGCCGCCGCACGGCGAAGCGCGTTGCGACCTCGATATCGCGGTCGGGCTGCTCGATCGCCTCGAGGCGCGGGGCGCGCTGACCAAGCGCTTCATCCCGTGGCGCAATCAACGCGAGTTCAACGCGTTCATCATCGGCGACAGCGGCATCTCGCTTGATCAGCTGCAGCAGCGCGGCTTTGTCGAGGTGCCGTACCGGCTCGGCAATTTTGCCGAGCAGCCGTTCGCGACGCCGAGCCGCAAGGTCGAGCTCTATTCCGAGGCGCTGCGCTCAGCCGGCCTCGATCCGCTGCCCGATTACATGGCGCCGACGCGCGAGCGCGCCACGGGCGAGGTGCGCACGCGTTACCCGCTGATCCTGCTCACCGGCGACCGCGAGAAGACCTATCACCACTCGCGCTTCCGCGGGCAGCCATGGGCGGAAAAAGTCTCGCCTGATCCGCTGCTGCTCATTCATCCCGAGACCGCGCAGGCGCTCGGCATCGCGGCCGGCGACTGGGTCATGGTGGAGACGGCGGCGGCGCTGCCGCCGTGCCGCCTGCGTGCGAAGCTCTCAGACACGACCGCGCCGAGCGTGGTGAGCACCGGCATGGGCTGGTGGCGGCCCGACGCGCCGGCACCACTGCATGGCGCGCTCGACATCAATATCAACGCGGCCATGTCCTACGACGGTCCGTTCGATCCCGCCTCCGGCTCGCCGGATGCGCGGGGGCTGCTGTGTCGGGTTGCGCGTGCCGCGGCCCCGTAGGGTCGGCAAAGGCGGCCGAAACATTGCGATCTGGCGCGTGGGCACGGCGGATCGACGCCATCGCTTCAGCGAACGCAGCGGCCGCCTTTGCCCACCCTACGGATTTGCCTGGCGCGTACTTGTACGCATCCCCTTGGTCATGGCGCGTGCGTGGTCGATGAACAGCTGGACCACCGGGCTGAGCGTGCGGTCCTTGAGGGTGACGATGACGACCGGCAGCGGCTTGCCGAGCGTGACCGGCAACGCGCAAAGCGACCAGCGGTCGGCGTTGTAGTGCAAAAGCGACTCCGGCACGGGCGAAACATAGCCGCCGGTCGACAGCAACTGCATGCGCAGCTGCATCGAATAGGTCGTGACGCTGAGCCGCGGCGGCTCCATGCCGCGCGCCCGGAAGGCGCCGCCGACCAAATCGCGCACCACCGTATTGGGCGGCGCCAGGATCCACGCGTCGTCGGCGAGATCGCTGAGCTCGAGCTTGCGGCGGCGCGCGTGGCGGTGGGCACGGCCGGCCGCGACCACGATCACCTCGTCGTAGAGCGGTTCGACGCGCAGGTCGTCATCGCGGATTTGGCCGGAGATGCGTCCGAGCATCAGATCGACCTTGCGTGCGCGCAGCTCATGGAATTCGAGCGCCGCTGTGTTGGCCTCGACGACGTGAACGACGACCCGTGGATATTGTCGCGCCAGACTTGTCACGATGGCCGACAGATAGCCGCCGGAAATGTACGACTCCGAGGCTCCCACCCAGACTTCGCCCGCACTTGGATCGGCCAGGAATTCGATGTCGCGGACGCCTTGCTTCAGCGCATCGAGTGCCTCCGCGCCGCGTTTGAGCAAGGCATCGCCGAACAGCGTCGGCGCGACGCCGCGCGGGCCGCGATCGAGCAGGCGTACGCCGAGCGTCGCCTCGAGGTCCGCGATCGCCTGGGAGATGGCGGGCTGGGTGACGCCGAGCTGCCCCGCCGCCTTCGCCATGCTGCCGGCGCGGACGACCGCGAAGAGCATATGCAGGTCGCGCAGTTTGAGGCGGCGCCCGATGCGCGCGTCCCAATCGGTCGGAGCCCTGCCCATTAGCAAAACTTATATATCTATTCTGATATTGGCAATTCTGATTATATGTCGCCCGCCGCATGGTGGCGGCCGTCCGCAGCGCACGACGCGCTCGCCGATGGCACGACAAATCGAACCGGAGACACCACCATGACGTCGATCCACAAGCTCACCCTCACGGCGCTCGCGGCGGCAGGCCTCGCTGCCGCAACGATCCACACCATTCACGCCCAACCCAAGCCGCTGGTGCCGGCCTATGTGATCAACGAGGTCCAGGTGACCGACCAGGCCGGCTTCGCGACCTATGCGAAGCGCCAGGGCGTCTTGATCGAGAAATTCGGCGGACATTTCCTCGCGCGCGGCGGCGCCACCGAGATGATCGCCGGCCAGCCGACGAAATCGCGGATCACGATCTACGCGTTCGACAGCATGGCGAAGGCCAATGCCTGGCATGATGCGCCCGAGCAGGCGGAGCTCGTCGCGATCCGCGACAAGTCGTCGGTCTTCCGCTCGTACGTGGTCGAAGGTTGCGCCGGTTGCAAACCACCGGCTATGTGAGCCGCGCGCCGGTTGATCGAGTTGCGAGCGAGGCCGCCGCACGCGTCGGCCTTGCGTCGATTGCGCGAAAAAGAGGCTCTCCATGCCGCGGATCAGACCGCTCGATCATCCCGCCGGCGAGGCCGAGGCGCTGCTCGACCAAGTCCAAACGAGGATGGGATTCGTACCGGCGCTGATGCGCGTGCTCGCGCATTCTTGTGCTGCGCTGGCCGGGTATCTCGCGCTGCGCGATGCACTGGCAAGCGGCCGGCTGCCGGTGCATCTGCGCGAGCAGATCGGCATTGCGGTGGCGGCGGCGAACGACTGCGATGTTTGTCTCGCGAGCCATACGCGCTATGGGCGCGAGGCCGGGCTCGCCGAGGATGAGATCGCGGCGGCACGGCGGGTGACCTCGGCAGACCCGGGAAGCGCCGCCGCGCTCGTCTTTGCAAGGACTTTGCTCAATACGCGCGGCCACGTGGCGGACGCGGATATTGCCGCGGTGCGCGCCGCCGGCTTCGACGACACCGCGATCGTCGAAATTGCGGCTAGTGTGGCGTTCAACGTCTTCGCCAACCTGGTCAACAACCTGGCGCACGAGACGGCGGCGAGCGTGCCGCCGAAGGCGACATGAGTGTCGCTTCTCGCGGGTCTTGGCTTTCTTTCGCAGGGCCTGATCCTTGCCGGCCGGCTTGATCGCCCGACAAAAATCCGCCCACGAAACGCCTGCCTGCGCGACGCCAATTCCACGTCGCTCGGCTGCCATATTCGCGACACAGTAAAGTAGTATTGAGATCGTGCGCAACTAATAGAGGATCGCGCGTCAGCAGCTTTGCGACATCTGGCTTCACAACTTCATATCCAGGGAGGCGACAATGAAATCGTGGGCGACGTTCGTTGGTCTAGCCTTGGTTTCGGCATTCTCGGTGGCGGCGTGGGCGCAAGAGCCGCCCGGGCAGTCCATCCAGCCCGGCGCTCCAGCGGCGGCATCGGTCCCCGGCCAATCGGAGGCCGGCGCGGTGTTGGGCGGCGCGCCGTCAGGCGGGCCCGGCGGCGTCACGCAGACCCAATTGACGTTCAAGAGCTATTCGGTTGCGGCCGGCGCCAGCGACGGCAATCTGGAAGGCGCCGCCTGCCCGGCAAACTTCAAGATGCTCTCGGGCGCGTGCCATCCGGGTTATAACGATCACGTCGTGATCATCAATCAATTCCCCGACATTCCCGGCAATACCTGGCGCTGCGGATTCAAGAACAATACGTCGGCGAGCGCGACCGTCTGGATCTATACGCTCTGCGGCCAGTGAAAATGACGCACGGAAGGCGAACGCCTTCCGCGTGCGCGACCCCTGCACAGCAAAAAATGTTGCGGTGACGGACACGCCGAAGGCGCCCGTCGCTGCCGGAATGTGATCCGATCAAATCAGGAGCAGTACGCCATGCGAATGCCCAGCGTGCTCTATGGGATTCTCTGCTCCACGGTCATCGCGGCGATCTTCGCGCCGCCGTCCGCCATCGCGCAGACGTCGTTGACCGTGCGCAGCTATCCGATCGCCGCCGGCGCCAGCGCCGGCAATCTCGATGGCACGGCTTGTCCGGTGAACACCAGGATGATCTCCGGCGCGTGTCATCCGTTCTACAACGCCGCCGTTCCCATCATCAATCAATACCCCAACGCCTCGGCGAACACGTGGCGCTGCGGGTTCAAGAACAATACGACCGCGTCGGTGAGCGTGTACGTCTACACCGTCTGTGCCGCGGCCCAGGCGACCTCGGTCTGCACGCCGGCGGCCCAGGGACACCTTGCCGTCACGCTGCAGCCGCAGCAGACCGACATGTGGTGCTGGGCGGCGAGCGGCCAGATGATCATGGGCTTCCTCGGCGTCTCGGTGCAGCAATGCACCGAGGCGAACAACGAGTTCGGCCGCTCCGATTGCTGCAATGCGTCGACCCCGAGCGCCTGCGTCAATGGCGGATGGCCCGAGTTCGACAAGTACGGCTTCACGTTCGCGCGGACGTCGGGCGTGGCGCTCACCTGGACGCAGCTGCAAAATGAGATCTCCGACGCCGCCAATTGCGGCCGCCGGCCCGTTGCCTTCGCGTGGCACTGGGTGGGTGGTGGTGGCCACATGATGGTCGCGATCGGGTATCAAACCATCGCCAACGTGAACTATGTCGAGATCAATAACCCGTGGGCTCCCAACGTGGGCGATCACCGCTTCATCACGTATGATTTCTACGTGGCGAGCGCGGGCGACCATACCCACTGGGACGACTTCTACCAGATCAAGAAAAAGTAGGAGGATGATATGCGCATCGCCTTGATGGCTGCCGTCATCGCCCTCGTGCCGGCAGCATCTTTCGCCCAAAATCCCGGCGGCGTCGACGTCGCCGCCGTGGCGCAACAAAGCGCGTCGACCGCAAAGCAGTCGCTGTCGACGCTCTCGGCCCTCGCCAAGGGCGAGAATGCGACACTGCTCGGCTTTCGCACCACCGCCGAGGCGGAGCAGGCGGAGCTCGCCGCGCCCTTGAGCGATTTCATCGTCAGGCTCGACGAGCTGCGCGCCTGGCAGGCGGGCAAGGATCCGATGAGCCTGCTGCATGCGACCGGGCTCATCGTCTATCCGGTCACGATCGGCGGCGCGGTCCGCTCCTCGGTAACGCTCCAGAAACAGGACAGCGAGTGGAAGGCCGTGTCCTTCGGTGCTCCGGCGTCGACCCAGGCGGTGGCCGGCGCGCGCGACGGCGTCACGCGTGGCGGCGTCGCGGCTACATCCACCTTTCAGGTCAGAATTCCGGCGTTCAATCTGGTGTTCGTCGGCTATCTCGCCAGCGGCCGCCTGATGCTGGCACCCGTCCTCGACGTTGCCCGCTTCGAGCTCACCAAGGGCAAGGCGGTGGCGGCCGACGCGCTGTTCACGCGGCTCAAGCCGCTGGCCGAGCAGGATCAGGGCCTGCCGAGATAGACGCCTGACCGGCAAAGAGGACTTCGACGGCCGGCGCCGCCTGCGCCGGCCGCCGTCGTATCGATGGGATCGTCGGGACGACGCCGTCCGGTCGCGTCGTCAGATCGGCACTTCGCCTTTGAGCGTCAGGCGATGGAGAAAGCGCCGCCGGCTCATGTCGTAGTCCGGGTTGGCGTGGTGCATGACGCGGCGGTTGTCCAGTCGCCGCGCCGCCACGTGTCACTCCGGCCTGATATTGGCCGCCTTCACGACGAGGGCGTTCGTGGCGACTTCCGCCTTGATGAGCTCATCGAACGCGGCGGGACTCATGTCCATCGTGTCGACGCCGAGCTTGGCGAGTTTCGCCCGCACGTCACCGCTCCGCAGCGTCGTCGCGGTCTCGCGCCGCAGCTTCTCGACGATGTCGCCCGGGGTCTGGCGCGGCGCGAACATGCCGATCCAGAACGTATAGTCGGAACCCGGGAAGCCAAGCTCGAGGGTCGTCGGCACGTTGGGCAGCGCCGAGGCGCGGGTTCGCCCGCTGACCGCAAGCGCCATGAGCTTGCCTTCCTGGATGAGCGGGAGCGCCGAGGCGATCGCGCCATAGGCGAAATCGACCCGTCCGGCGATCACCTCGCGGTAGACTTCGGGCGCGCCGCGGAACGGGACGTGCACGCCCGCGAAGCGGGCGCTGAGCCGCAGCCGTTCCGCCGCGAAGTGGGTCGCGCTGCCGATCCCGGCCGACGCGTAACTGATCGCGTCAGGCTTGGCGTTGGCGGCATCGATCAGGTCGCGCAGCGTCTTGAACCCGCGCGTCGGCGAGACCACCAGCACGAGTGGCAGATCGCCGAGCGGGAGCACGCCGGTGAAATCGCGCAGCGTGTCGTAGGATATGTCGGGGTAAAGCGACGGGATGATCGTGTGGGACGAGGAATTGACCAGCAGCGTGTAGCCGTCGGGGGGCGCCCTGGCGACCAGGCCGGCGCCGATCGTGCCGCCCGCGCCGGTTCGATTCTCGACGATGATCGGCTCGCCGAGCCTGCTCGACAGTGCCTGGAAGATCATGCGCGGAACGATGTCGACGGCACTGCCGGCGCTGAATGGAATGATCGTGCGCACCGGCCGCGTCGGCCACTCGTCGGCGAGGGCGGGGTCGCTTCCGTGCAGCAGACCGAAACCAATTCCTGCCATCGCGATCGCTGAGATCAGCTTGTTCACGAGACCCTCCTGTGTGGCGAAATCCGGTCGTCGTCATGCAACAGGCCATCGACCGATGACACGAGTCCGGGCGGTCCGCCTTGAGGACGCCTTCGGACGGGGTGGATTTCCATTCAGACGGGGTGTTGATTTTGTTATGGTTGGGTGAGCGCCGCCCCTCTCTCAATGCGGGTAAGGCCCATCAACGTGCTGTTTTGTTTCGAAGATTTCACCCTGGACACCGGGCGGCGGGAACTGCGGCGGGGCAGCGAGCTGCGCGCCGTCGAGCCACAGGTGTTCGACCTCCTCGAGCACCTCGTCCGCAACCGGGACCGCGTGGTCAGCCGGGACGACCTGCTCGCCGCCGTGTGGAACGGGCGGATCGTCTCGGAGGCGGCGCTGGCGAGCCGGATCAACGCCACGCGGGTCGCGATCGGCGACAACGGCGACAGGCAGCGGCTCATCCGCACGTTCCCGCGCAAGGGCGTTCGCTTCGTCGGCGCCGTGCAGGAGCGCGGCGATGCGCCCGCGATCGAGCTCGCGGGCGGCTATCCGTCCCTGCCCGACAAGCCGTCGATCGCGGTTCTGCCGTTCCAGAACATGAGCGGCGATCCCGAGCAGGATTACTTCGCCGACGGCGTGGTCGAGGAGATCATCACGGCGCTGTCGCGCTTTCGCGACCTGTTCGTCATCGCCCGCAATTCGAGCTTTGCCTACAAAGGGAAGGCGGTGGACATCAAGGTCGTGAGCAAGGAACTCGGCGTCCGGTACGTGCTCGAAGGCAGCGTGCGCAAGACCGGCAACCGCGTGCGCGTCACCGGCCAGCTCATCGATGCCGCCACCGGCGCTCACCTTTGGGCTGATCGGTTTGACGGCACGCTCGAGGATATCTTCGACCTGCAGGACCAGGTGACTTCGCGCGCGGTGGGCGCTATTGCGCCGACGCTGGAGCAGGCCGAGATCGAGCGCGTCAGGCGCAAGCCGACCGCGAGCCTGGACGCGTACGACTGCTATCTGCGCGGCATCGCGGCGAGCAGCCAGTTGACGCGCATCGCGACCGAGGACGCCCTCGAGCTCTTCCGCCGCGCCATCGCGCGCGATGAGCATTTCGTCGCGCCGTTTGCGCGGGCGGCACAGATCTACGTGCTGCGCAAGGCGAACGGCTGGATGGCGGACCGTGCGGGCGAGATTGCCGAGGCGATCCGCATGGCGCGGCGCGCGGTCGAACTGGGGCGTGACGATGCCGCGGCGCTCTCGAACGGCGGATATGCGCTCGCATACGTGGCCGGCGACGTCAGGGCCGGCGCGACCTTCGTCGACGCCGCGTTGGCCTTGAACGCGAACCTCGCCAACGCTTGGGGCGCGAGCGGGTGGGTCAAGACGTGCCTCGGCGATTACGACACCGGCATCCAGCACGCCGCCGTCGCGATGCGTTTGAGTCCGCTCGACCCGCGCCTGTTCGCGTGGCAGTTCTCGACGGCGCTCGCACATCTGCTCGCCGGGCGTTACGAGGAGGCGGCCACCTGGGCCGCGCGCAGCCTGCACCATCATCCCGGCTACATCGCGCCGCTGCGCGTTGCGGCCGCGAGTCACGCGCTCGCCGGCCAGCCCGACATGGCCCAGGCCGCGATGAAGCGCATCCGCGAGCTCTATCCCGCGCTTCGCATGTCCACCCTGGACGAAGTCATGCCGCCGATCCAGCGCGCCGGCGACCGCGCCCTCTATGTCGAGGGACTGCGCAAGGCCGGCCTTCCCGAATAGGCCTTGCGGCACGGGGGAAGGTCGCGTGCTTCAGGTCGCCCGCGATCCACCCGTCGGCCATGACGATCACACCGGCACTTCGCCCTTGAGCATCAGGCGATAGAGATAGCGCCGCTGGCTCATGTCGTAGTCCGGGTTGGCCTGGTGCATGACGCTGCGGTTGTCCCAGATCACCCAGTCGCCGTGCCGCCACTTGTGGCGATATTCGTATTTCTTCTGCGTCGCGTGCTGCATCAGCTCGTCGATCAGCGCCAGCGCTTCCTTGTCCTCCATGCCGACGATCGACTCCATGCGCACCGGATTGAGAAACAGCGCCTTGCGGCCGTTGTCCGGATGGGTGCGCACGAGCGGATGGATGCCGGCCGGCGGCACCTCGCGCATGCTGTCCTGGCTGATCGCGCCGAGCGGACGCGGGCTGTACTTGCTCAAGTAGACATGCGCGGCCTTGAGCCCGTCGATCTTGCGCTTGGTCTCGTTCGGCAGGTCGTCATACGCTTGATGCATGTTGACGTATTGGGTGTCGCCGCCGCTCGACGGCAGCTCGATCGCGAACAACATGGTCGCCTTGGGCGGGCGCGGATGGTTCGAGTGGTCGGTGTGGAAGGTCTCGCCCGGGATGATGCGCCGGCCGTTCACGATCTCGTCGTTCGAGATGTAATACACGTCCGGGTGGCCCGGGACGTGATGCTCCTTCTTGTCGTGCGGCTGCAGCACGCCAAAAACCTGGGCCGCGGCCGTGAACTGATCGGGCGCAAAATGCTGGTCGCGGATGGCGAGTACGTGGTGCTCGGCGAAGGCGCGATTGAGCTTGGAACGGGTATCGGCGTCGAGCGGCTCGGTGAAATCGAGGCCGGTGACCTCGGCGCCGGTATGATCGGTGAGCGGCGTGATCGCGAACGATGTCATGGACGCGGCCTCCGGGTTTTTCTTTCGAGCTTTTTGTGACCTTTTGCTCGGCGTTTCCTGATGAAACGCTATCCCCGGGAGGTCGTGAGGGTCAAGCCGCGGCGGCGGGCGGGCCAGGGCTGCATCGGCTGCAGGCATCGCGGTACGTTTTTCGCGCTATCGTATGTCGCGGTGACGCGATCATCCGGGAGGACGACCATGCGCGGCGTGACGTTTCTGGGACAACGCAAGCTCGAGCTGGCCGAGTTTCCCGACCCGACGCCGGGGCCGCATGATGCGGTGATCGCCATAAAGGCGTCCGGCATGTGCGGCAGCGACCTCAAGGCCTATCGCGCGACCGACGCTGCCGCGGCGCTCGGCCTCGGCAAGCTCAGCGGGCCGGTGATCGCCGGGCACGAGCCGTGCGGCGTCGTCGCTGCCGTCGGCAGCGCGGTCGACGCGCGTGTCGGACGCGTCGGCGACCGCGTGATGGTGCATCACTATTCGGGCTGCGGAACCTGTCCGCAGTGCCGCACCGGCTGGTCGCAGATGTGCCACAGCGGCAGCACCGTCTACGGCGTCACCGGGAACGGTGCGCATGCGCCCTACATGAAGGTGCCGGCGCATACCCTGGTGCCGCTGCCGGAGAGCCTGGACTTCGCGACCGGCGCCGCGATCTCGTGCGGCACCGGCACGGCGTACCAGGCGCTGCGACGGATGAACCTCACCGGCGGCGACACCATCGTCATTGTCGGCCAGGGTCCTGTCGGTCTCTCGGCGACGCAGCTTGCCGTCGCGATGGGCGCGCGCGTCATTGCACTCGACCTCAGCGCCGAACGGCGCGCCCGCGCGCGCGAGTTCGGCGCCGACGCCGTCATCGATCCCAAGGCCGGCGATCCGGTCGCCGCGATCAAGGACCTCACCCATGGTCTCGGCGCCGAGCGCACGCTCGACACCTCGGGCGCCGCGGAGGGACGGCTCGTCGCCGTGCGCGGCGCGCGGCGCTGGGGCATCGCGTGCTTCGTCGGCGAGGGCGGCGACGTGACTATCGAGGTGAGCCCCGACATGCTGCGCAAGCAGCTCACCATCCTGGCGTCGTGGACGTTCTCGACCGTCATCCAGGCGGACTGCGCCCGCTTCGTCGCCGACCACGCGATCGCGGTCGAGCATCTCTTTACCGACCGCTGGCAACTTGCCCAGGCCGACGAAGCCTATCGGCTGTTCGACCGGCAAACGGGCGGGAAGGGCGTGTTTCTGCTGCAATAAGGGAAACGCTGCACGCGAGCAGGCTTTTAGGTCGCAGCCCGTCAGGCGAATTCGGCGCTTTGCTTCCGGCCGAAACACGGCATAATGTGCTTACAATAGAAAAAACACGCCATAGCTGTGCTGATAAGGGAGGAATGCAAACATGCCTCGGATTCATCGGCGAAAGCTTCTCAAGCTATCCGGCGCCGGCGCGGTTGCGGCGACGACCGGCGGCATGGCCGGGATCCTCGCGACCTCGCGTGCGCCCGCTTACGCCCAGGCCTCGACGGTACATTGGCTGCGCTGGAATGATTTCGTTCCCACCTCCGACAAGGTGCTGCGCGAGCAGATCATCCCGCAATGCAAGAAGGACCTCGGTATCACGCTCAATATCGAGATGATCAACGGCAACGACATCCAGGCGCGCACCACCGCGGCCATCCAGTCGGGCGCCGGCCCGGACGTGATTTGCGCGCTGAACAACTGGCCGCAGCTTTATGCGGC
>DASXCK010000455.1:0-5588 GCA_036491235.1 Xanthobacteraceae bacterium
GCATCAGGCCGGCGGCGGCGAGGATCAGCACCACGGCGACCAGCAACACCAGCCCGATGCTGCCGCGGCGTTCGGCGCCCATCCTGTCGCTTCCGTCTTGCGTCGCCATCCTGGCTTACGTTCGGTCCCGACGTCCCCGCAAAGCCTCCGCCTCCTGAGTGCCCCAGTCGGGGCGGTCTCGCAAGGGGTTCCGTGTGCGCAAACTGTTGATGCAGCGCATTTTTGCGCATGTTCTGACAGATGAACCGGCGGCCACCCGCATCGAGTGCTGGACAGGCGCTCGCCGGGACAGGCGACCTTCGCGCATCGCCGTGTCGGCGAACCCGCGGCCCCTTGGCCGGGACATGCGTCAGCGCGCCGCGCGCGCCGTGCCGTTGAGCCGCATCACGTAGCTGATGACCTCGGCCACCGCCTTGTAGTGTTCGGCGGGGATTTCGGCGTCGATCTCGACGGTCGCGTGCAGCGTGCGCGCGAGCGGCGGGTTCTCGACGATCGGCACGCCGTTCTCCTCGGCGACACCGCGAATCCGCAACGCGATCAGGTCCTGGCCCTTGGCGACGCAGATCGGCGCGCTCATGCCGCGTTCCCATTGCAGCGCGACCGCAAAGTGGGTCGGGTTGGTGATCACCACCGTCGCCTTCGGCACCGCCGCCATCATGCGCTTCTTGACGCGCTGCATGCGCAGCTGGCGTACCTTGGCCTTGATCTTGGGGTCGCCTTCCGTCTCCTTGAACTCGTCGCGCATCTCGCGGATGGACATCTTCTGCCGCTCGTACCAGGTGCGGTACTGAAACAGGTAGTCGATCGCCGCGATGATCGCGAGGATGGCGACCACCCCGCCGAACAGCTCGAGCGCGAGGCTGCGCGAGAACGGCGCGATCGCCGACGGATCGGTCGAGACCAGGCCTTCGAGGCGCTTGCGCGCCGGCCACAGCAGCATGGTCGCGACCGTGCCGACGATCGCGAGCTTGGCGAGGCCCTTGACGAAGTTCGCCAGCGCCTGCTTGGAAAACAGGCGCCCGGCGCCGGAAATCGGCGAGATCTTCGAAAGTTTCGGGGTGAGCGATTCGAGCGACCACACCAGCCGGTGCTGGATCGCGTTGCCGCCCAGCGCCGCGAGCACCAGCAGCAGGAACGGGATGGCGACGGCCGCAAGCGTCTCGACGCTGATCTCGCGGGCGAGGCGCATGAGCCCGCCGCCGTCGACCGAGATGCGCCCGGCATTCCCCATGATGCCGCGGAACATCGCCAAGAACTGCGAGCCCATCGAACCCGAGAAGCTCAGCAACACGAGGGCGGCGGCCGCGAGCACGAACCAGGCATTGACCTCCTGGCTCTTCACCACGTCGCCGCGCCGCACCGCCTCGTCGAGCCGCCGCTGCGTCGGGTCTTGTGTTTTCTCGCTGTCGTCCTGTTCTTCGGCCATGCGCGCCTACCTGAACGTCCCGGCATGCGGCGCGAGCTCGCGCAACACGCCTTCGACGCTGTCGAGATAGGTGCCCATCATGGCGGACAGCACGAGAACTAGGATGAGAAAGCCGACCAGGATCGAGAGCGGCATGCCGACGAAGAACACCTGCATCTGCGGCATCAGCCGCGACAGGAGGCCGAGGCCGAGGTTGAACAAGAGGCCGAACACCAGAAACGGCGCTGACAGCTGGATACCGATCTTGAACGCCCCGGCGAACGTGCGCGTGATCAACGCCGCCATGTCGCCGGTGAGCGGGACCTCGCCCGGCGCGAACAGCGAGTAGCTGTCGTCGAGCGCGGCGATCACCAGGTAATGCAGGTTGGTGACGAACAGCAGCGTGATGCCGAGGATGGTGAGGAAATTGCCGATCAGGACCCCCTGCTCGCCCTGGGTCGGATCGACCGCGGTGACGAATCCGAGGCCGAGCTGCTGGGCGACCACTGAGCCGGTGATCTGCAGCGACGCGATGGTGAGCCGCGCCGTCATGCCGAGCAGAGCGCCGATCAACAGCTCCTCGCCGAGCATGACCAGCACCGGACCGACCGATTGCAGGTCGATGTGGTAGGCGTCGCGATGCAGCGGCAGCATGATGGCGGCAAGCACCAGCGCCGCGGTGAGCCGGAAGCGCGTCGGGATCATCAGCTCGCCGAGCCCCGGCAGCAGCATCAGCATGGCGCCGACGCGCGCGAACACCAGCATGAAGGCGGCGGCGAGCGCGGGAAGGAAGGAAACATCGATGCGCATGGGCAGCGCGCCCTCAGGCTGGAGGTCCGTGCAGGCGAACCGGGCCCCGCCGCGCTATCCGCCCGAGATGATGTGGGCGGCGAGCCGCATCATGTGCCCCTGCAGCGCCTGCGCCATGAACGGCAGCGCGACGAGCATGGCGAGGAAGATCGCGAGAATCTTCGGCACAAAGACGAGGGTCATTTCCTGGATCTGGGTGAGCGCCTGGAACAGCGAGATCACCACGCCGACGACAAGGCCGACCAGCATGAGCGGACTCGACACCAGCACGAGCGTGTAGATCGAATCACGGGCGACATCGAGCACTTCGGGGCCTGTCATGACTTTCACTTCTTCCTTCCTTCCCTCTCCCCTTTGGGGAGAGGTGACGCGCGAAGCGCGGCGGGTGAGGGTCATTCAGAGTTCGTTTGGTACTCATAGGGCCCCTCACCCCGACCCTCTCCCCTGCGGGGAGAGGGAGCGCACACGCCGAGCCAGCGGCTAGATCGGCATCTGCATGATCTGCTGGTAGGCGGCGATGACCTTGTCGCGCACCGATACCAGCGTGTTGACGGCGGTCTCGGTCTCGGCGACCGCAGTCACGACATCGACGAGGTCGGCCTTGTTGCTGCCGCTGGCGAGCGCCCGCGCCTGCGCGTCCGACTTCGCGCCGGTCTGGCGCACCGAGACGAGCGCGTCCTTGAGCGCGTCGGTGAAGCTCGGCCCCGCGTCGGCGGTGCCGGCGAGGCCGGTCGCCGCACGTTTGATGCCCGCAGCCGCATCGGTGATGCGGGCCATCTGCGCATAGGCGTTGGCGGCGAGTCCGGGTGTCGGCATCGTGAGGGTCCTGATCAGCTGTTGCGTAGGATGTCGAGGGTGCGCTGGATCATGTTGCGGGTCGAGGTGACGACGTTGACGTTCGCCTCGTAGGAGCGCTGGGCGTCACGCATGTCGGTCACTTCGATCAGCGGGTTGACGTTGGGGTACCGCACGTTGCCCTGGGCATCCGCGGCCGGATTGCCGGGCTCGTTCTTGACGCGGAAGTCGCTGTTGTCGGTGCGCACCGGGCCCAGCGCGACGACCTGGGCATTGAGCGAGCGGTCGAACTCGGACTGGAACGTCGGGATGCGCCGGCGGTAGGGATCGCCGCCCGGGGTCTGCGCGGTCGAGTCCGAGTTGGCGATGTTTTCCGAGATCACGCGCATGCGTCCGGCCTGCGCGCGCAGCCCCGACGCCGCAATGGCGAGCGATTTGATGAAATCCATGCGCTGCCTCCAGCGACGCCGATCCGGCGCGGTCAGCTCTTGTCGGCCGCGAGTTTGATGAGGCTCAGGCTGTGCGTGTAGAGCTGCGCCGCGGCCTGGTAGTCCATCTGGTTGGCGGCAACCTTCAGCATCTCGTCCTCGAGCGTGACGGCGTTGCCGGCAGGACGCACCTCGTATTGCTGATGGTGGCCCGGGAACGTGCTCGAATCGGCAAGCCCGCCGATCTGGCCCGGCGCGTCGCGCACGAGCTGCAACGGCGCGAGGCCGCCGGCCTGCTGCGGCTTCGGCTCGACCAATTCCATCGGATGGTAGTTGGGCGTGTCCGCATTGGCGACGTTCTGCGCCAGGACCTGCTGGCGCTGCTGATGCCACTGCATGCGGGTCCGCAACATCGACAAAATCGGAATATCGGCGATCGCCATGCGAGCCTCCGTCGGCGCCAAGTTCCAGCGGCGCCACTCGGCAGACTTTGCCTCCCGCATGGTTAATGCCGCGTTAATCGTGGGCGCCGCGGCCGATTGCCTTTAATCCGCCGTTTACCAAGAAAATGCTCGTGAATACGCGCAATGTCGGGCAAAACCCGGGTCCGCGTTAATGATTCGTTAAAGGCTGGCGCGGCAAATTTTGCCCCGGCCGTTAACCATATCGCGGGCTGCTGAAGCGGGGCCGACAACGCGGAGCGCGGAGAAGACGAGATGTATGCAGTTTTCGGCACCGACATGCCGCTCGCGGTGCGCGTCGTCGTCGCGATCGTGGTCGTGATCGCGCTGATCTGCGCCATCGGCTACCTGGTGCATCGATTCGGCGCCGGCGCCCTCAATGCCGCGTCCGCGGTGCGCGGGCGCCAACCGCGCCTCGCCGTGATCGACGCCGCCGCGGTCGACGGGCGACGCCGCCTGCTGCTGATCCGGCGCGACAACGTCGAACACCTGATCATGATCGGCGGCCCGAGCGACGTGGTGATCGAGCCCAATATCGTGCGCGCAGCCGCCGCCGCGCCCGTCCGCGAGGCGCCACCGGCGCGCGCCGCCGACATGCTGCCGCGCGCGGTGCCGCTCGCCGAGGGCAGCATGTGGCCGCTGCCGTCCGAGCCGATGCCGCGTGCGTCGCGGCTCACTCCCCCGCCGGCGCCGCAACCCGACGAAACGGGCGCCGCCTGGTCGATGCATCCCGAGGCCGCGCCGCGCACCGTGCCGGACAGCGAACCGCGCGCCGGGCGTGAGCCACGTCCCGCGTTGGACCGTGAGCTGCGGATCGCGACGGAGCGTGAGGCGCGCGTCGTGCGCTCCACACCGGAACGCGAGCCGCGGGTCACGGCCGAGCGCGAGCCGCGGGCCATCACCGACTCCGATCTGAATGTCGCTTCCGAACGCGAGGCGCGCTCCTCGCCGGCGACTGCATCACGCCCGGCCCTCGATGGCACCACGCGAGGACCAAATTCCGAACGCCTTGCCGGCCTCGCGGCCGACCTGTCGCGCACTTACCTCGAGCCGGCGCCAACCTCCCCGCCTCCACCCCCGCCGCCGGGCCGCAACGCCGAGACGAGGCGGACGCCCCCCTCTCCGGTGCAGCCTCTGACCGAGAGCGACGAGCAGAACCTCGCCGAGATGGCATTGCAGCTCGAGTCCGCGCTGCAGCGCCAGCGCCCGGCGACAGCGCCCGCCATCGTCCCTCCGACGCCGCGCGCGGAGGCCAAGTCGGAAACCAAGTCGGAAATCAAATCGGACGCCAAGCCCGAGACCAAGCCGGACACCAAGTCCGACACCAAGCCGGCCGCCAAGACCCCGGTGAAATCCTTCGATAACCTCGAGCAGGAGATGGCGAGCTTGCTCGGCCGTCCGTCAGGGAAAGGGTGAAGCGCGCACCATCCGGCCGCCGCGTTCGTCTCGCGACGGTAGCGGCCGGGGTAGCGCTGGTTCTCTGTTTCACGGCGCCGGCGGGCGCGCAGGACATCAGCATCAATTTCGGCCAGGGCGGCGGGCTGACCGAGCGCGTGCTCCAGCTCGTCGCGCTGATGACGGTGCTCTCCCTCGCGCCGTCGATCCTGGTGATGGTCACGTCCTTCACCCGCATCGTCGTGGTGCTGTCGCTGCTGCGCACCGCGCTCGGCACCGCGACCGCGCCGCCGA
>DASXCK010000456.1:0-3312 GCA_036491235.1 Xanthobacteraceae bacterium
CCAGTCGTTCCGCGATCTCATGGCGGGGCGGCTCGCCGCGCTGCCGGGGGAGCGGCCGAGCGTGTCGGATTGGGCGAACCACGTCTCCACGATCTTTCCCGAGGTGCGCCTCAAGCGCTACCTCGAGATGCGCGGCTCCGACGGCGGCCCGTGGCGGCGCCTGCCGGCGCTACCGGCGTTCTGGGTCGGCCTCCTTTATGACGAGGCCTGCCTCGATGCTGCCTGGGACATCGTCAAGAACTGGACCGCCGAGGAGCGCCAGCGGCTGCGCGACGATGTGCCGAGGCTGGGCTTCCGGGCGAGCATCCGCGGGCGCACCATCCTCGATCTCGCCCGGCAGTGTCTTGCCATCGCACAGGAAGGGTTGACCCGCCGCAAGCATCTCGACGCGAGCGGGCGCGACGAGAACCACTACCTCGAGCCGCTCGCCGAGCTCGTGACCCGCGGCCGCACGCCGGCTGAGGACTTGCTGGAGAAGTATCACGGCGCCTGGGCCGGCTCGGTCGCGCCAACCTATACCGAATACGCATACTGAGTTGCCGTCATTGCGCGGAGCGCGACGCGCGACGAAGCAATCTCGCTCCACGGCCTCATGCGCTTGCGGATCGCGTTTGCTTCCGCCTTCGCGCTCGCGCGTTACGGCGGACTCCAAACCCGTCCACAGCTCGCGAAGCAAGCGGAGGCGGCTCGGCGCGCTTCGTGCGCCTCGCAATGACCGCGGTCTACTCCGCTGCCTCGCGCGCCTCCGAGAGATTGTCGAGTGACGAGATGATGTGCCCCGCGAGCGCGTCGGCAAGTTTTGGCCGCTCATGCGGATTGCGGATCAACCCGACCTCGCAGGCGGGCAGCTCGCAAAATCCTTCCGCCGGCGTGAGCACGCGCATGCCGGGACGCAGCGCCGACTCGGGGAACACCGAGACCGCGAGTCCGGCCAGCACCGCCGCGCCGACGGCGCCGGCATTCGCGCTGGTGAACAGGATGCGATAGGGCCGTCCCGTCGCCTCCAGGCTCTCGACCGCCGCGCGCCGCCAGATGCAGATCGGCCGACCGAGCGCGAGCGGCAGGCGTTCCTCGGTGTGGGGCGAATGGCGGTTCGACGACACCCAGAGCAGCCGCTCGCGGCGAAACACCTCGACCGGCCGCTTGCGATCGAAATTGGTGACGATCGCGAGATCGAGATCGTTGTCGTCGATCAGTGCCATCAACTCGCTCGAGGGCTGGCACGTAACGGTAAGCTCGACGCCCGGATAGGCGCGCGAGAAGCGCGCCATGATCTCGGGCAGATAGCGGTCCGCATAGTCGTCCGGCACGCCGAGCCGGACGCGGCCGCTGAGCTCGGTCTTGGAGAACGCCGAGAGCGCCTCGACGTTGAGCTTGACGATGCGTCGCGCGTAGTCGAGCAGCCGCTCGCCGTCCTCGGTGAGCTTCGAGGCGCGCCCGTCGCGCGCGAAGATCGGACGGTCGAGCCGCTCCTCCAGGCGCTTCATCTGCATCGAGACCGCCGACTGGGTCTTGTGCACGAACTCGGCCGCCCGGGTGAAGCTGCCGGTCTCGGCGATGGCGATGAATGTGCGCAACTGGTCGATGTCGATGAGCGCCGTCATGGGTGGCTCCGGGGCATGGAAACGGAAGAAACAGATACATCAAGTGTACTGATTAGTCAGATTAAAAACATTCGTTTCATTTATCAATCGAAATCTGCGACAAACAGCCCGTCCGATCCAATCCGTGAGGCATTCGGGCCGCCGGCATGAGCCGCTGGTAGCGATTTGCCGCCTTTGCACGGTTGCGGACGGTCCGGGAAACAAAGCCATGACCACGCTCTCGATATCCTCCCTTCCTGTCCCGTTAGCCCGGGCTTTTGCGGCTTTGGCATTGGCCACCGCGCGCCTCGGCCACCGTTTCGTCGCGGCATGGCACCATCGCAACGACGTCGCGATGCTGGCGTCGTTCGACGAGCGCATGCTGCGGGACATCGGCCTCACGCGCAGCGACCTCAACGATGCGCTTTCCGAACCGATGTGGCGCGATCCAACCGCGGTGTTGGTTCGCCGGCAGCGCGAGCGTCGGGCCGCGCGCATGACCAACAAGGTGATCGACCTTCTGCCCGGATGTGCCGCGCCCTCGATCGTTCCGCTCGCTGATACGCTCGCGGTCGCGCGGTAGGAATCCCCCGGCCGATTTCTCCCCAATCGGCCATCGGCTCGACCGCGCTACCCCTCTCGCGCTCGAGTCCCGCGCCCGCCGTCCCCTCCGGCGGGCGCTTTTTTTTGTGCGATTGAGCGAGCGCTCGATCACGGCGGGGCTTTCTCGGCTTCGACGCGGGCCTTGTCGCCGGTCCTGCCGCCGGCGTCTGCATGGAGGGACTGCGCCTCCCGCCGCGGCTGGGATAGAGGCTCCGGCTGCACGAAGCGGGCGCCGAACAGCTCCAGTCCGGCCGATACGCCTTGCGCCTGCTGGAGCGCGAGTCGGTCGAGATCGCGTGCACGCACGAACTCCTCGACCGCCTGCGCGCGTTCGGGGTCGAGGCCGAGGCCTTCGAGTGCGCGGCGGCCGAACACGAGGGCGGATTCGAACGTCTCGCGCAGCTCGAAATCGACGCCCTTGGCAATCAGCCGCAGCGAATGACGGCGGTCGTATGAGCGCACGAACAGGGCCGTGCCGGGAAACTCGGCGCGCACCAGATCGACGATGCGCAACGCCATCTCGGGATCGTCGACGCATATAGCGATCAAGCGCGCCGTGTCGGCGCCGGCGGCACGCAGCACGTCGAGGCGGGTGCCGTCGCCGTAGTAGACCTTGAAGCCGAACCGGGTTGCGGCCTCGATCATCTCCGGATCGCTGTCGATGGCCGTCACGTCGATACCCTCCGCGACGAGGCATTGCGCGACGAGCTGGCCGAAGCGACCGAAGCCGATGAGCAGGATCGAGCCGCGCGCGTCGTCGAAATCGTCCGCCGCGCGCTCGGTGCCGCGGCCGAGCCGCACGCTCAGCGCCTCGACCAGCGCCGCGGTCGGCGTTGCGATCAGCATGGTGACCGCCGCGATGGCGGCGAACAGGCTGCCCTGCACCGGGCTGAGCGCCCCGAGGGTGACGCCAAGCGGGATCAGGACAAAGGCGAACTCGCCCGCCGCGGTGAGCACTGCGCCGACGCGCAGCGCGTCGCGCTGGGTCGCGCAGATCGGCAGGAAGAGGACCCAGACCACCAGCATCTTGAGCAACGTGATCGCGACGGCGGCGCCGATGATCAGCGCGAGGTTGGCGCGCACGACGGTGACGTCGATCGACATGCCGACGCCCATGAAGAACAAC
>DASXCK010000457.1:0-15137 GCA_036491235.1 Xanthobacteraceae bacterium
GCGCATGTCGGCGGCGTGCGGCGCTTCTCGACCGACATCGGCGAGGCCGGCATCTTCCTCAAGGCGAACTCGGCGATGATCGGCCCCGCCGAGGACATCCCGATCCGCTTTCCCGACCGGCGCAACGACCACGAGATCGAGGTCGTGCTCATCATCGGCCGCGCGGGCAGCCGCATTCCGCGCGAGAAGGCGCTCGACTACGTCGCGGGCTACTGCCTCGGCCTCGATATGACGGTGCGCGGGCCGCAGGACCGCAGCTTTCGCAAGTCGTGCGACGGCTACGCGGTGCTCGGGCCGTGGATGGTCACGGCGGACGAGATCGCCAATCCGGACGACCTGCCGCTGTCGCTCATGGTGAACGGCGAGACGCGGCAGGACACCAATACGAGCTACCTGATCTACGACATCCGCCGGCTGATCGAGTTCGCGTCGGAGTACTACACGCTTTATCCGGGCGATGTATATTACACGGGCACGCCCGAGGGCGTCGGACCCGTGCAGGCGGGCGACCGCCTGATCGGCCGCTCGGTGGCGGCACTCGGCGAATTGCAGGTCCGGGTACGCGGCTAGGCGGACCTGCCCATCACGCCACGAGCCGCCACACATTGGCGGCGCGCAGATCCTGGTCGGCGGGATTGACGGACGACGCCCCGGCGAACTGCGCGTCGCGCGTCACCGGCATTATATGGCTGCTGATCTTCACCAGATGGTCGAGCGGCAGGTCGACGCGGCCGGGATCGCCGATCAGCACCTCGCAGCCGCCGGCGCGGCAGCCATCAAGGAACATCAGTGCGTGCGCCGCGAGCTCGGGCGCGTAGAAGACGTCCCCGACCAAGATCACGTCGTAGTCGGCCGGATCAAAGCCGCTGTCCGTCGCCATCAGGTTGGTCACGTCCGCCTCGATCGCGACAGCGTTGAGGTCGGCGTTGAACGATGTCGCGATAACCGCCAGCGGGTCGATGTCATTGGCGACGACGCGGGCAGCACCGGCTTTCGCCGCCGCAATGCCCGCGAGCGCGGAGCCGGCCGCGAAATCGAGCACGCGGCGCCCTTTGACCAGGTCGGGCTGATCGAGCACGTGGCGCGCGAGCGCGAGCCCGCCCGCCCAGGCGACGGCCCAATAGGGCGGGCCGAGCCGCAGCTTGAGGTCGCGCTCGACCTTCTGCCACAGCGGCGCGATCTCGACGGCGAGCCGCAGCGTGATCTCGGGTACGTAAGTCAGCCTGGTCGGCTCGGTCTCTAGCTCGACCATTTCTGCGCAGGCCACCAGCCAGGGGTGGAGTTCGGAATCGGCGGCAGCTTCTTTTGCGACGGGCACGATTGGGGCTCGATGATTCGCACGCAAAGGTAAGCCGAGATCGAGCCGGTGCCAATGCGCACGAACATCTTCCTTTTGTTTTGGCGCGCATCCCTGTCGGCGAACCGGCGTCGTCCCCGATCGAGTCGGGGAGGCTTTCGCCGGAATCTGCGCTAAGCTGCGTTCCATACGCGGCGGCGGACGGCTGTCACATGGGACTGATCCTGCGCAATGCGCGCCTCGCATCGGACCGGGGCGGCCTTACCGATATCGGCATTTCGGGCGGAAAGATCGTCGCGCTCGAACCCAACCTCGCGGCCGAGGCCGAGACGCTCGATCTTGCCGGTCGGCTGGTGTCGCCGGGCTTTGTCGAGACGCATCTGCATCTCGACAAGGCGTGCATTCTCGACCGCTGCCGGGCCGAAGGGGACCTCGGCGCCGCGATCCGCGAGGTGACGCGCCTCAAGGCGGCGTTCACGGCGGAAGATGTCTACGTGCGTGCCAAGCGCACGCTTGAGCGCTGCATCCTCAACGGCACCACCCACGTGCGGGCGCATTTGGAAGTCGATCCCGGCATCGGCTTGCGCGGGGTCGACGGCGTGCTGCCGCTGGTGCGCGAATACGCCTGGGCGATCGATCTCGAGCTCTGCATCTTCCCGCAGGACGGCATGCTCAACCTCCCGGGCACCGAGGCGCTGATGGTCGAGGCGCTCAAGCGCGGCGGCCACCTGATCGGCGCCTGCCCCTACACCGACAGCGATCCGCATGGGCAGATCGACCGCGTGTTCGCGCTCGCGCGCGAGTTCGGCGTCGATATCGACATGCATCTCGATTTCGACCTCGATCCGGCCACCATGGATCTCACCTATGTGTGCCGCCGCGCCGAGGCGTTCGGCTATGGCGGGCGCGTTGCGGCGGGCCATGTCACCAAGCTCTCGGCACTTGCGCCGGACGCGCTCGCCGCCACGGCCGCGCAGCTGCGCTCGGCCGGGGTGGCGCTCACGGTGCTGCCGGCGACCGATCTCTTTCTCATGGGGCGCGCCGAGCCGCACCGCGGCGCGCGCGGCGTGACCCCGGCGCATCACCTCTTGGCGCACGGCGTGAACTGCTCGCTCGCGACCAATAACGTGCTCAACCCGTTCACGCCGTTCGGCGACTGCTCGCTCATTCGCATGGCCAATCTTTATGCCAACGTGTGTCGGGCGGCATCGGGCGCCGAAATCGCCGACTGCTTTGGCATGATCACGACGCGGGCGGCGGCGCTGACCAACCGGCGCGGATACGGCATCGCGGTCGGCCACGACGCCGACCTGGTGGTGCTCGATTGCGAAAGTGCGGATGCGGCGGTGCGCGAGATCGCGCCGGTCGTCTATGCGTTCAAGCGCGGGCGGCGCACCGTGACCCGGCCGCCGGCGGTGCTGCACCGGCCCTGAGGGTCTGTCCTGGTCATTGCGACGCATGCGCAGCGTGCGAAGCAATTGCCGGAGGCCATTTCGGGATCGCTTCGTCGGCCTGGTCCCCCAGGAATCACGGCAGGGGCCCCCGCCCTGCGGCCATCTATCCGTTTCCGTTGCTCTCCGCCATCGGTTAAGCTGCTGGCGAACTTCCTGTGGGGGGAGATCGTGGATATCCATTACTGGCTGATCCAGGCCTTCAACGGCATCTCCTACGGCGCCCTCCTGTTTCTGGTCGGCAGCGGCCTGTCGCTGATCTTCGGCGTCATGCGCATCGTCAATCTGGCGCACGGCTCCTATTTTCTGCTCGGCGGCTATGTGGCGCTGACCGTGATCTGGACGACCGGCTCGTGGGTCTTGGCGATCCCGGCGGCCGCGATCGCGATCGGCGTCATCGGACTCGTGATGGAGCGCGTCTTCCTGCGGCCGCTCGGTTTTGATCCGCTGCGCCAGGTGCTGCTCACCGTCGGCTTCGCGTTCCTGTTCCAGCAGGCGGCGCTCGACATCTGGACCGGGAACAATTTCGACATCGATCCGCCCGCCGTGCTGGCCAAAAGCGTGCAGATCGGCGGTATCTTCTTTCCGCTCTATCGCGTCTTCATGATCGTGACCGCGGCCGCAATCGGGCTGGGGCTATGGCTCGCGATGGAGAAGACGCGCATCGGTGCCATGGTGCGCGCGACCGTCGACGACGCCGAGATGGCGCGCGGCATCGGCATAGACACCTCGCGTATCTCGATGTTCATCTTCGCGCTCGGCGCATTCCTGGCGGCGCTCGGCGGCGTCATTGGCGGCGCCTTCTTCGGCGTCTATCCGGGCCTTGATTTCGAGATGCTGCCGCTCGCCTTCGCGGTCGTCATCATCGGCGGGATGGGCAGCCTCGGCGGCGCCGCGATCGGCGCCATCCTCGTCGGTCTCGCCGACAATTTCGGCAAGGCGCTGTTTCCCGAGGTGTCGTATTTCACGCTCTATGCCCCAATGGCGCTGATCCTCGCCGTCAAGCCGACCGGTCTGTTCGGGCGGGAGTGAGCCAGATGACCAGCCGGCTCAAGGTCTCGCTGGTGGTCGTTACCGTCGTACTGCTCGCGATCGGCGTGCCGTTCACGTCATCGTTCGTGATCCTGCTCGCGACGCGGGCGCTCGCGTTCTCGATCCTGGTGATGAGCCTCGACATCCTGCTCGGATTTACCGGCCTCGCCTCGCTCGGGCAGGCGGCCTATTTCGGCGTCGGCGCCTACATGACGGCGATCCTCGCCACGAAATACCATTTCGGGCTCGGCTTCGATTTCTGGCTCGTGGTCGTGTTCGGGCTCCTGATCGGCGCGGCGCTCGCGGCCGTGTTCGGCCTGCTCGCGATCCGCGCGACCGGCGTCTACTTCCTGATGATCACGCTCGCGCTCGGCCAGTGCGTGTGGGGGCTCGCCTATCGCTGGAATTCGCTCACCGGCGGCGACAACGGCATCAACATCCAGGTCCGGCCAAAATTCGGCATCGATCTCGCGAACGAAGTCACGTTCTTCTACGTGGTGCTTGCGCTGTTCGCGGGATCGTTGTTCGCCATGTACGTGCTGGTGCGCTCGCCGTTCGGGCGCAGCCTCACGGGCATCCGCGAGCGCGAGCTGCGCATGAAGATGCTCGGCTACAATACCTGGCTGCACAAATACATCGCCTTCGTCATCGCGGGCGCGTTCGGCGGGCTCTCGGGCGTGCTGTGGGCGCATACGGCCGGCATCGTGAGCCCCGACAATGTGGTGCTCACCACCTCGGTCGACGCGCTGCTGATGGCGGTGCTCGGCGGCGCCGGCACGCTGGTCGGCGGCGTGATCGGCGCCTTCATCGTGACGGCGATCCGCGAATATCTCAGCACCGTGGTGCCGTGGTGGCAGTACGTCCTCGGCGCCGTCTACGTCCTGACCATCTTCTATTTGCCGAGCGGATTGATGGGAATTCCCGCGCGCATCCGCCGCCGCGGGTCGCTCGGCGTCAAGGAGGGCGGCGAGAAGCTCGCCCCGGCCTCGTCCTAAGCTTGGCTGGGTTTCTACGAGGAGGTGACGACGGGTCGGCCACGGACACGACGCGGCCTGCCGGATGAAAGAAGAGATTGGAAGAGGCAAAGGAGAGGACGATGACAAACGCGTGGTTGCGAAAGTTCGGCCCGTTGCTGCTCGGTGGCGTGCTCGCGCTCGGCGCGGGGACGACCGCGGGCGCTGACGAATTGCGCATCGGATTCGTGGCGCCGACGACCGGCATCTTTGCGGCTGTCGGCAAGGACATGGTCGACGGCTTCCGAATGTACCTCGACGAGCACAAGGGCAATCTCGGCGGCGCGCAAGTGAAGTTCATCGTCGAGGACGAGCAGGGCAAGCCCGACGTCGCGGTGACCAAGGCGCGCAAGCTCATCCTTCAGGACAAGGTCCAGATGGTCGTCGGCGGGCTGCTCGCCTCGACCGGCTATGCGCTCGCGCCCGTGAGCACGAGCGAGAAGACGCTCTACATCGCGCCGGTGTCGGCGGCCGACGACCTGACCCAGCGCCAGCTCAGCAAGTTCCCCTATTTCATCCGCACCGGCTGGTCGAGCTCGCAGCCGAGCCACCCGTTCGGCCAATGGGCATGTGATCAGGGCTACAAGAAAATCGCGGTGATCGCCGCCGATTACGCCTTCGGCTACGAGGTGGTCGGCGGTTTCCAGAAGGCGTTCGAGGACTGCGGCGGCAAGATCATCCAGAAGCTGTGGCCGCCGCTCGGCACCAAGGACTTCGGCCCCTACATCCCGACCCTCAAGCCGGATGCGGATGCGATCTTCACCCTGATGGTCGGGCCGATGTCGCTGCAATTCCCCAAGCAGCTCGCCGCCGCCGGCAACAAGAAGCCGGTGATCGGCGGCGGCACGAGCTACGACGAGTTCGTCCTGCCCTCGATGGGCGACGAGGTGATCGGCCACATCTCGACGCTGCAGTACAGCGCCGCGATTGAGACGCCGAAGAACGAGGCGTTCGTCAAGGCCTACCGCGCGAAGTACAAGAAGGTCCCGTCGTACTATTCGGAGACCAACTACACCACGGCGCAGTGGATCGACGAGGTGATGCAGAAGACCGGCGGCAAGTGGCCGGGCGCCGAAGCGTTCATCAAGCTCATGCAGGGCATCAAGATCGATGCGGTGCGCGGGCCCGTGAGCCTCGATGACATGCGCAACCCCGTCCAGAACGTCTACATCAAGAAGGTCGAGAAGAAGAAGCTGTTCGGTTACCCGAATGCCGAGCTGTGGAACACGGTGATCAAGACTTATCCGGACGTGGGCCAGTTCTGGAAGTACGACAAGGCGGCCTTTCTCAAGCAGCCGGTGTACAGCCGGGACTTCCCGCCCTGCAAGTTCTGCGAATAGCAACGCCGCGCCGGCGAGGCCGTTCGCGGCCCCACCCGCCCCAGCAGGATATCGCGCGTGGACCAGGCCACACGGGATCGAGCCCCTCCGGGAGACTTGGCGACGCCCGTGCTCGAGCTCGTCGGGCTGTGCAAGAGCTTCGGCGGCCTCAATGCGGTGCGCGGCGTCGACCTCAAGGTCATGCCAGGCGACCGCAAAGCCATCATCGGCCCGAACGGCGCCGGGAAGACGACGCTGTTCAACATGATCACCGGCATCCTGCCGGCGAGCTCCGGCCGTGTTCTGCTGTTCGGGCGCGACGTGACGGCGTGGCCGAGCCACCGCCGCGCCAATCTCGGCATGGCGCGCACGTTCCAGATCACCAGCCTGTTTCCGCGGCTCACGGTGCTCGACAACGTGCTGCTTGCCATCAAGGGCGTACGCGCGTCGAAATTCGTCGCCTGGCGGTTTATGTCCTCCTATCGCGACGTCTACGAGAAGGCTGATCGGCTGCTCGAGCAGGCTGGGTTCCTGGATCGCCGCGATGTCGCGGTGCGCAACCTTTCGCATGGCGAGCAGCGCCAGCTCGAGATCGTGCTGGGGCTCGCGAGCGATCCAAAAATCCTGCTGCTCGACGAGCCGGCGGCCGGGCTGTCCTCGGGCGAGTCGCACGAGATGGCCAAGTTCCTGATGCGGCTCGATCCCGGCCTCGCGATCCTGCTGATCGAGCACGACATGGACGTGGTGTTCGGCGTCACCGATCACGTCTCGGTGCTGCACTTCGGCCAGATCCTCGAGACCGGCCACGCCGAGTCGATCCGCAAGAGCGCGAAAGTGCAGGAAATCTATCTGGGGACCGGGTGATCGCGCCATGGCGATACTGGAGGTCCAGGACATCCACACCTACTACGGCGACGCCTACGTGCTCCAGGGCCTGTCGTTGCAATTGGAGCAGGGGCAGATCCTCGGCCTGCTCGGCCGCAACGGCGTCGGCAAGACGACGCTGGTCAAGTCGATCGTCGGCTTCGTGCCGCCGCGCCGCGGCAAGGTCGTGTTCAAGGGCGCGGACGTCACCGCGAATACTTCGTTCGAGACGGTGCGCAGCGGCATGGGCCTGGTACCGCAAGGGCGGCGTGTTTTTCCGACCCTGAGCGTCGAAGAGAACCTGCTGGTCGCCGAGCGCAACATCGATCGACACAAGTGGACCCTCGAGCGCGTCTATGCACTGTTTCCCCGCCTGCGCGAGCGGCGGCACCAGCGCTCGCGTACGCTCTCGGGCGGCGAGCAGCAGATGCTCGCGATCGGCCGCGGGCTGATGACCAACCCGGACTGCCTGATCATGGACGAACCGTCCGAGGGGTTGGCGCCGATCATCATCCAGGGCGTGTGGGAGGCGATCGGCAAGCTCAAGGCCGAAGGCCTCTCGATCCTGCTGATCGAGCAGCCCGCCGGGCTCGTGCTCAAGCTCGTCGACTATGTGCACGTGATGAGCAAGGGCAAGGTGGTCTATTCGGCCAAGCCCGGCGAGCTTTGGGCGAACGACGAGGTGAAGGCGCGGTTCCTGGGGATTTGAAGTTGCTTCCGACCTCATGCCCGCGAACGCGGGCACCGACGTCTCGGCCGCAAAGGAAGACGCGGATGGCCGGGACAACAAGCCCGGCCATGACGGAATAAAATGCGCGCTATCCCCGCACCCTTCCGCCATCCACATTCAGCTTCTGCCCGGTCATGAACGCCGCGTCGTCGCTGGTGAGAAACGACATGGCGCCGACCAGATCCTCCGGCACCTCGCCGCGCCTGATCGCCTGGAACTGCGCGACGGCATCGAACTCCTCGTCCATGCTGGCGAGGCCCGCGCGCGGCGCACGCGCGACCGTGCCGGGCGTGCGGGTGAGGCCGGGCGAGATCGCATTGACCGTGATGCCGTAGGGGCCGAGCTCGGAGGCAAGGGCACGCGTGAAGCCGACGATGCCGCCCTTGCTCGCCACGTAGTGCGCGAAGCCGGTGACGACCGACCCGAGCGTGCTTGACGCCATATTGATGATGCGGCCCCAGCCGCGCGCTTTCATTCCGGGCACGAAGGCCGATGCGCACAGGAAAGCGCTGTCGAGATTGATCGACATCAGCCGCCGCCAATCCGCGAACGTCATCTCGTCGAACGACTGCTGCGGAAAGATGCCGGCGCAGTTGATCAGGATGTCGCAGCGGGCGAACCGGCTGTGTACCTCCCTCGCCATGGCGGCAACCTGCTCGGGGGAAGAGACATCGCACTTGCAGCCGAGCGCTTCGCGGCCGATCTCCGTCACAAGCCCGACGGTCTGATCCGCCGCCGCGACGTCCACGACCGCGACATGAGCGCCGTCCTCGGCGAGCCGCTTGGCGAAAGCCTGGCCGATACCGTTGGCCCCGCCGGTGATCACGGCGACCTTGTCACGATGTCCCTTGCCCATATGCGCTCCTTTGCGCATCCCCGTACTGTCAGGCGCGCATGCGCACAGGATATCATCCGGCTCGACTTTGTCAGGCTGTGCGCTAGCATCGGCACAACGTAACCAAGACGGCCGCTATACGGCCGAGCCGCGGGAGGAGCGCATGGTGGACGACACGCGCCGGAAATTCTTGCTCGGAGCGGGGCTCGCGGGCGCAAGCGTTGCGACCGGGCTCGCGGCAGATGCGGTGGTCGCGACGCCGGCGGACGCGGCCCCGGCCGCGGCGCCACAGGCGGCCACGAACACCGAGCCCGAGACATATCTTGCCCTGAACGCAAGCGAGGTCGCGTTCATGTCGGCCATGGCGGACACGATCATCCCGGCCGACGAGCTCTCGCCGTCGGGGACCGACTGCGGGGTCGTTACCTACATCGATCGCCAGCTCGCCGGCGCCTTTGGGGCGGGCGATAAGGTGTACCGATCGGGTCCATTCCGCCGCGGCAAGCCCGAGCAGGGGTACCAGCTTGCGCTGACGCCGCGCGCGTATTTCGCGGCCGGGATTGCGGCCGCCAATGCGTGGTCGCGCAAGACCTTCGGCAAGGATTTCGATCAACTCGCGCCGACGGAACGCGCCGCCGCCCTGACGCAGATGGAGCAGGGCAAGGCCAAGTTCGATGACTTTTCCGCAACCGCCTTCTTCAACCGCGTGCTCGCGATCGTGATGGAGGGCTTCTTCGCCGACCCGATGTATGGCGGCAACCGCAACAAGGTCGCCTGGCAGATGCTCGGCTTTCCGGGCCTGCCCGCGCTCTACCGCGAGAAGGTCGACGCCTATTACGACAAGCGCTACGTCGCGCCGCCGCGCTCGATCGCTGATTTCTCCTAGGGGGTCGCCATGGCAACGCGATTGAAAGAAGTAGACGCCGTCATGGTCGGCATGGGTTGGACCGGCGCCATCATGGCGCGCGAGCTGACCAAGGCGGGGCTCAATGTTGTCGGGCTCGAGCGCGGCGACGACCGGGTTCCGAAGGACGAATTCACGCTCACGCAGTTGCGCGACGAGCTGCGCTACGTGCGCCGGCTCGAGCTGATGCAGGATAATTCGCTCGACACCCTCACGTTTCGCAACGAGCCGGACGAGTCGGCGCTGCCGATCCGCCGCATCGGCGCCTTCCT
Source organism: Xanthobacteraceae bacterium (assembly GCA_036491235.1). Taxonomy (GTDB): domain Bacteria; phylum Pseudomonadota; class Alphaproteobacteria; order Rhizobiales; family Xanthobacteraceae; genus JAVDCA01. Next base: position 9,718 of record DASXCK010000457.1, read on the forward strand.
GCCGGGCGAGGGCGTGGGCGGCTCCGGCATCCATTGGGGCGGGCTGCACTGGCGCTTCCTGCCGACCGATTTCCGCATCCGCAGCGCGCTCACCGAGAAATACGGCGCCAAGGCCATTCCGGGCGACATGACGATCGCGGACTGGCCCGTGACCTATGACGAGCTCGAGCCGCACTACGACCGCTTCGACAAATTGTGCGGCGCTGCCGGCCAGGCCGGCAACCTGCGCGGCAGCACCGTCGCGGGCGGCAACCCGTTCGAGGGGCCGCGCAGCGACGATTATCCCAACAAGCCGATCAAGACAGGCCTCGGGCCGGCCATTTTCCGCGACGCCGCCAAGAACCTCGGCTATCACCCGTTTCCGTTGCCGGTTGCGACGTCGAGCGCGCCCTACGTCAATCCGGAAGGCATAACGCTGGGCGCCTGCGAGTACTGCGGCCATTGCAACCGCACGGCCTGCGAGGCCAATGCGAAGGCCTCGCCGAACGTGAACGTGATGCCGGTGCTGCGGGTCGAGCCGAAGTTCGAGCTGCGCACGCGCGCCTTCGTCAGCCGTCTTCTCTACGACAAGGCGGCCGGCATGGTGAGCGGCGTCGCCTACACGGATATGCGCACCGGCGAGGAGTTCGAGCAGCCGGCCGGCATCGTGGTGCTGTCGAGCTTCGTGTTCGGCAACACGCAGCAACTGCTGCTCGCCGGCATCGGCGAGCCCTATGATCCGAAGACCCGCAAGGGCGTGGTCGGCAAGAACTATGCCTACCAGTTCGAGGCGGGCGGGACGGCCCTCTTCGAGGACAAATGGATGAACCCGTTCATCGGCGCGCCCGGCATGTCGATCGCGATCGACGACTTCAACGGCGAGAATTTCGATCACGCCGGGCTCGGCTTCTTCGGCGGCGGCTACATCGCTTGCAACAACGGCGGCGCGCCGCCGATCGGGGGAAGGCGGGTGCCGAAGGGGACGCCGCGCTGGGGCTCGGAGTGGAAGCGTGCGACCGTCAAGTGGTACCAGCACGCGACCAACTTCAATACGCAGGGGTCGGTCTATGCCAATGCCAAGAACTTCATGGATCTCGATCCGACCTATCGCGACGCGCTCGGCCGGCCATTGATCCGGCTCACCTACAACGGCACCGACAATGATCACAGAATGTCGCGCTATCTGCTCGCCAAGCTCGACGGAATCATCAAGGCGATGCAGCCGACCCACTACGAGCTGCATCCGCGGCCGAAAAATTTCACCATCGTGCCCTATCAGTCGACCCACAACACGGGCGGCACCATGATGGGGGCGGATCCGAAATCGAGCGTCGTGAACCGCTACCTGCAGGCCTGGGGGGCGCATAACCTGTTCGTGCTCGGCGCCTCGGTATTTCCGCAACAACACGGCTACAACCCGACCGGGACGGTCGGGGCGCTCACCTATTGGTCGGCGCAGGCCATCACGACCCAATATCTCAAGAAACCGGGCCCGCTGGTGCATGCATGAGATCGAGAATGGACAGATGGGCTGCGCTCGGCGCCGGCATGATCATCTTTTGGTCTTTTCACGCCCAAGCGGCCGATGCCGCGCATGGCAAGCAGGTGTTCGCCGCCTGTGCGGCCTGCCATACCGAGAAGCCCGATGCGATCGGGCCGAGCCTCAAGGGGATCGTAGGGCGCAGATCGGCTGCGCTCGGCGATTTCCGTTACTCGGGCCCGATGCGGCGGGCAAATCTCGTTTGGGACGATATGACCTTGCGTCAGTTCGTAGCCAATCCGCAGGCCGAGGTGCCCGGAACCCGGATGCCGTTCGGCGGCCTGAGCGACACGAAAGATGCCGATGACGTGGTCGCTTACCTCACGACCCTGAAGTAGCACCTCAGCAGGTAGCCGCGGCGCCGCAGCCGCGCCCGGCGGAGTGGCAATACGGCCTCGGATCGTGTAGACAGCCGGCCGACTGCCTATATGGCGGATAGCACGGGCGCTGGGGCGCCGCGCATTCATTTCCAACGGACGGGCTCAATGCACACGGTCGTCATCGTGGTCCATCTCATGCTGGTCTTGGCGATGATCGGCGTGATCATGCTGCAGAAGTCGGAGGGTGGCGGTCTCGGCATCGGATCGGCCGGCGGCTTCATGAGCAGCCGCGGGACCGCCAATGTGCTGACCCGGGCGACCGCGATCCTGGCGGCCGGATTCTTCCTGACCAGCCTGGTGCTGTCGATCATCGCGGGCCACGACCGCAAGCCGGCCACGGTGGTTCCGAGTTCGGCGCCGGCCTCGCAGCAGCAGGCCCCGGCCGCGCCCGCCAATCAAGGCGGCGGGGTGCTCAATCAGTTGCAGCGCGGGGCGCCGTCCACGCCGCAGGTTCCGCCGTCGAAATAGCAGCGTATCGCTCAGGTCGAGCCGTAATCCCATTGCCCGGGCCGTATGCCCGGGCATTTTGCGTCTGGCGACCCGGCAGCAGCCGGGCAATAGGCGCGCTGGCCTACCAGCGGCTATGCGTGGCCACGACATCGATCGCGGCTCAACCGAGCGCGGGGCCTGAACGCATATGGGCCGCGGCGAACCGCGGCCCATACGGAATCTCTGGTCAGCAAGTCGAAGAAGGTCCGCGGGCAAGCGCGCCCGCGGGAGCCGTTCACTCGGCCGCGAGCGGCTGCTCGACGTCCGACCCTGGTTGCGCCTTCTTGCCCGGCTTGAGGCGGAAGTAGAGCTGGCCGCCGATCAGGATCACGCACAGCGAGATGAACACCGCGCTGATCGGGCGCTCCAGGAACACCAAGATGTCGCCGCGCGAGATCAGCATGGCGCGGCGGAAGTTTTCCTCGAAGCGCGGGCCGAGCACGAAGCCGAGCAGGATCGGCGCCGGATGGAAGCCGAGCCGCAGCAGGATGTAGCCGAGGATGCCGATCACCAGCACCTCGCCGACCTGGAACATGTCGTTGTTGGCCGCGTAGACGCCGATGCAGACGAAGAACATCGCGCTTGGATAGAGGAACCGGTACGGGATCGTGAGGAGCTTCACCCAGATGCCGATCAGCGGCACGTTGAGCAGCACCAGCATGATGTTGCCGATCCAGAAGCTCGCGACCAGGCCCCAGAACACGTCCGGATGCTGGGCAATGAGCTGCGGACCCGGCACGATGCCCTGAATCATCAGGGCGCCGAGCAGCAGCGCCATCACGGCGTCGCCCGGGATGCCGAGGCTCATGGTCGGGATGAAGTCGCCTTGCGTCGACGAATGGGTCGACGTCTCGGGGGCGACGACACCCTCGATCATGCCGGTGCCGAACTTTTCCGGCGTCCGCGATACCTTCTTCTCGGTCGCATAGGCGACGAACGAGGCGATCGTCGGGCCAGTGCCCGGGATCAGCGAGCACAGGCTGCCCACGATGGTTCCGCGCAGCATCGGGAAGATCGAGCGCCTGATGTCCTCCCGCGTGGGTCGCATGTCGCGCAGGCGGACGTTGGTGTACATCGCGTTGATTTCGGCCTGCTGGTTCACGCTGTTCATGAACTCGGCGACGCCGAACAGGCCGAGCGCGATCGCGACCAGCTCGATGCCGTCGTCGAGTTCGGTCAACCCGAACGTGAAGCGCTCGGCGCCGGTCTCGATGTCGGAACCGACGATGCCGAGCATCAGGCCGAGCACCGTCATGGCGACGCCTTTGAGCGGCGAGCCACGGGCAAGTGTCGAACCGGCGAGCAGCCCGAGCAACATCAGCGAGCAGATTTCCGCCGGGCCGAACTGCAGCGCGATCCGCACCAGGACCGGGGAGAGGAAGATCATCTCCGTGATGCCCCACGACGCGCCGACGAACGAGGCCATCACGGTGACGCCGAGCGCGACGCCGCCGCGCCCCTGCCGTGTCATCGGGAAGCCATCCAGGCATGTGACGGCATGTGGTGGATGGCAGGGCAGGTTGAGCAGGATCGAGCAGATGGCGCCGCCGTACTGCGCGCCGTACATGACGGCACCGAGCATCACGATCGCGCCGACCGGCTTCATGCCGAAGGTGAGCGGCAGCAGGATCGAGATGGTGGCGAGCGGCCCCAGGCCGGGCAGCACGCCGACCATGTTGCCGATCAGCACCCCGAGGAAGCACCACAGCAGATTGATCGACAGGTGCGACCAGGTGGTCGGGTCGAAGATGATGACATCGAACCCGTGCAAAAGGTCAGTGATGGCTGTCGTAATCACATGACGCTCCAGGAGAAGATTTTCAGGACGGGCATCGGGATTTGCAGCACGAAGTGGAAAAGCAGCACGCCGAACACGGTGATGAAGATCGACAGCAGGATGCTGCCGAGCCAGGTGGCCTTGTGGTCACCGAGCGAGGCGATGAAGACGCAGGCGAAGGTCGCGGGTGCAAGCCCGCCATAGGTGCCGAAGGCGATGAACAAGAGCGGGCTCGCCAGGATGCAGCCCCAGGCGAACCATTGCGGGCTCGGCGGCAGGAGGTCTTCATCCTCGCCGTCGGGCACGCCGACCGCGGTCACGCCGATCGCGATGCCGATGCCGATCAGGACGACGCCGAGCGCGGTGGGCAGGAAGCCCGGACCCATATGCATCAGCGTCCCGAGCGAATAGGACGGTCCATGCCCGGCCATGACGCCTCCGAAGAAGATCATCAGGAGGCCGGCAAAGAAATCGCGCTTGCGCATGATGCGCCAGCTGAGCCCATGTGAACGCGTGGGCTCGTTTGTCGAGCTCAAGGTTTTTCCTCCTCAGCGACGTGATCCTGGCCAGCAACCGTCAAAGCCCCTGGCGCGGCGAGATCAGCTTTCCTGATTAAACGATTGATAGGTCAGATGCCAGCGGAATGGTAGAGGGCCGCGAGCGGTATGTCCGGCAATTTCCAGCGCGGCTTGGTGACGCGGCAGCGGTCGATTACGGACGGCAGCGTAGGGTAGCGCCGGGACGGCTTTTCGCCCTCGAGGCGGTGATCCGCCTTGTTGACGCAACGCGAATGACAGTGACATGCTTCCGGCGTTGCGGCGCCGGGCGCTTGGGCTGCCCGGGCCGTTCCGGAACAGCTGTCCGGGCGCCTCATGTGTTGTGCCCGGCTCCGATGCTAATCTCTTGGAGTTACGTCGGATTTGCCGCGACCTAAATCTTGCCTGGGGACGCGGCAAGATTCTTTGCTCAAGGCCCTCGTCGAATCGACCCCAGGGCGTTAGACGTCGAGTCCCATGGCGCGGTATATTTTCATCACCGGCGGCGTGGTGTCCTCACTTGGCAAGGGTCTCGCATCGGCAGCGCTCGGCGCGCTGTTGCAGGCGCGCGGGTATAGCGTGCGGCTGCGCAAGCTCGACCCGTATCTCAATGTCGACCCCGGGACCATGTCGCCCTATCAGCACGGCGAGGTGTTCGTCACCGACGACGGCGCCGAGACTGACCTCGACCTCGGTCATTACGAGCGTTTCACCGGCCG
>DASXCK010000458.1:0-7301 GCA_036491235.1 Xanthobacteraceae bacterium
GGCGGGGCTCGAGGCCAAGATCGTCGGCACCGACCTCACGACCTTCATCAAGCGCGCCGAGCTTGCCCGCGACCGCTCCGAGCAGCGGCCCGAGCGCTTCGCGGTCGGCCAGAAGGTCGATGGCCGCGTCACCCAGTTCGATCGCCGCACCCACAAGGTGCAGGTGTCGATCAAGGCGCTCGAGGTCGCCGAGGAAAAGGAGGCCATTGCTCAGTACGGCTCCTCCGATTCGGGGGCCACGCTCGGCGATATTCTCGGCACGGCGCTCAAGCGTGCCACCGAGAAGCCTGGCGAGAAGAAGGAAGACTGAGCACTTCAGCCATAGCCGCCGCGAGGCGATCAAATCCTGCATCATGCCCGGCCTAGGCCGGGCATGATGACGTTTAGTCCCGTCATTCCGCTTTCATTTGCCACAATTGCGGCGCGTTGCTGCGTGCCATTGACCCTGATTTCCCCGCACGGCACCCTCCCCGCGAATCGGACCCCGGAGCCTGAGGTTCACCCATGTCGCTCGATGCGGATTTCATCGTTGATCGCCGCCGCATGCGGCGCAAACTCACGTTCTGGCGCGTCGTCGCCGTCCTGGTGGCGATCATTGCGATCATCGCGGTGGCGGGGACGTTCGGCCGCGACGGCTTCTCCGAGGTCGGCGCCGGGCAGATCGCCCGCGTCAGCATCACCGGGCTGATCCGCAACGATCGCGACCGCGTCGAGGCCCTCACCCGCCTTTCCAAGGCGAGCTACGTGCGCGCCGTCGTCATCCATATCGACAGCCCGGGCGGGACCACGGCGGGCTCGCAGCAGCTGCATGACGCGCTGCGCGTCGTTGCCGGCAAGAAGCCGACCGTGGTGGTGGTCGACGGGCTCGCGGCCTCGGGCGGCTACATCGCGGCCATGGCGTCCGACCACATCATCGCCGAGGACACCTCGCTGGTCGGCTCGATCGGCGTACTCTTCCAGTATCCGAACTTCGCCGACCTGCTCAAAACCGTCGGCGTGAAGGTCGAGACCGTGCGCTCGACCCCGCTCAAGGCCGCGCCGAACGGCTTTGAGCCGACGAGTCCGGAGGCGACCGCCGCGCTCGACGCGATCGTCAAGGATTCCTACGCCTGGTTTCGCGGCATGGTGCAGGATCGCCGCAAGCTCACGGGCGACCAGCTCGAGAAGGTCGCCGACGGGCGGGTGTTTACCGGCCGCCAGGCGATCGGCCTCAAGCTGATCGACCAGATCGGGGACGAGGAGACCGCAATCGACTGGCTCGCCAAGAACAAGGGCATCGATGCCAAGCTGCCGGTCCACGACTGGCGCCTGGAGCCGCGCCTGTCCGAGCTGCCTTTTCTGCATGCCGGCGTCGTCGCGGCGCTCGACGCGGCCGGGCTGCGCGGGCTCGCCCGCCGGTTTGCCGACGCGGGCGCCGTACGCGGGGTGGAAAGCCTGAACCTTGACGGTCTATTGGCGCTTTGGCACCCTTCGGGTGCGAACTAGAGCACCATCCCGAAAAGGGTCTACTGGTTTTCGGACGAGGTCGTGCTCAAACGGTTAGGCTATCCGTTGCGCAGTTCGCAGGCGTGCAGGATCATCCCGCACGGCCACGGAGGGGGCGGCCAGAGGCGGCACACATGATCAAGTCGGAGCTCGTCCAGCGGATCTCGGAGCAGAATCCGCATCTCTATCAGCGGGACGTCGAGAACATCGTCAACGCGATCCTGGGCGAGATCATCGCCGCCATGGCGCGCGGCGATCGCGTCGAGTTGCGCGGATTCGGCGCCTTCTCGGTCAAGAATCGCCCGGCACGTACGGGGCGCAATCCGCGCACCGGCGCGCACGTGTCGGTCGATCAGAAATACGTGCCGTTCTTCAAGACCGGCAAGGAAATGCGCGAGCGCCTGAACCGGGGCAGCGAGCCGGCCTGAGTGGCTGCCGCGGCCCGCAAATTCGCGTAGTTGCAAGTCCGCGCGCAAGCTCGCGCGCTCAGCGCATGTTCAGGCGAATTGCACGGCGGTTCGCCGACAAGAACATGCGCAATGCGAAGTGAACCCGTTAAGCCCGCGATCATGATCCGCAAGACTATCAGCTTCCTCATTCTGGTGCCGCTCGGCCTCGTGATCGTCGCCCTGGCGGTCGCGAATCGCCAGAGCGTCATGGTGTCGTTTGATCCGTTCAACACCGCGGCGCCCGCCGTCGTGCTGCATGCGCCGCTGTTCGTCCTGGTGTTCGTGCTGGTGATTGCCGGCGTGATCATCGGCGGCATCGCAGCCTGGCTCAAGCAGGGTAAGTGGCGGCGCGCCGCCCGGCGCACGGAGGCCGATCTGCGCGCCGCTCGCAACGAGAACGACCGGCTGCGCCGTGAGATCGCAGCGCGCGAGGCGGCGCTGCCGCCGCGCCCGCTGTCGCTGCGTCCGCCGGCGGCGTAGTCGATCCGTGACGGAAACACCCCCGCGCGTCGTCACCGCCGACGAAATCGCCGGGGCGCTGACCTATCCGGCACTGATCCAGACGTTGCACGCGGCCTTCACCAGCACCATCACGGCGCCGGTGCGCCACCATCACACGGTGCCTCAGCCCGGCCGCGACGCGACCTTGCTGCTGATGCCGGCGTGGAAGACGGACGGCCCCCCGGACGAGCGCTTTCTCGGCTGCAAGGTCGCCACCGTCTTCCCCGACAACGCGGCCACCGGACGTCCGTCCCTGCATGGCCAATACCTGCTGATGTCGGGCGCGACCGGCGCACCGCTCGCGCTGATGGATGCGCGCATGCTCACGGCCTGGCGCACCGCCGCTGCCTCGGCGCTCGCCGCGAGCTTTCTTGCGCGCGAGAATGCCGAGCATCTCGTAATGATCGGGGCGGGGGCGCTCGCGCCGCATCTCGTGCGCGCCCACATGGCGGTGCGGCCGATCAAGCGCGTCACCTTGTGGAACCGGACACATGGGCACGCCGTATCGCTCGCCTTTGGGCTGGCGGTCACCGGCATTGAGGCGATGATCGCCGACGACCTCGAAGCCGCCGTCGCCGAGGCCGACATCGTCTCCTGCGCGACGCTCGCGACCGAGCCGATCGTGCGCGGCCAATGGCTCAAGCCGGGCACGCATGTCGACCTCGTCGGCGGCTTCACGCCAAAGATGCGCGAGGCCGACAACGATGCGGTCAAGCGCGCCCGCATCTTCGTCGACACGCGCGAAGGCGCGTTCAAGGAACCCGGCGACATCGTCATTCCGCTGCGCCGCGGCGTGATCACCCGCAAGGATATTCGTGGCGACCTGTTCGATCTTGCCCGCGGCAAGGTCAAGGGCCGCACGTCGGAGAAGCAGATCACACTGTTCAAGTCGGTCGGCAGCGCGATCGAGGACCTGGCGGCTGCGGTGCAGGTGTGGGCGGGGCTGAATAGGCCGAAAGAGGCCCCGGCTGGGTCCTTGTGATAGGATGCGCCCGCCCGCTATGACGGCGTCATCGCCCGTAAAGGCGGGCGACGTCGGATGGGTTGGGCGAAGCAAAACCCATCAGCTGAGCTGCAAAATCGCGATTTCGCGTGGATTGGCCGCCATAGGCGAGCGAAGGGACGCCGTTCTTCGAACGGCTGTGCGCGGGCAATGACGCGGCAAGTTTGGGCCACCTGAGCTGAGATGTCTCTGCTTGTCAAAATCTGCGGCCTTTCGACGGCGGACGCGCTCGACGTCGCGCTCGATGCCGGGGCCGACATGGTCGGATTCGTGTTCTTTCCGCCGTCGCCGCGCCATGTTGCGCTCGGGGCGGCGCGGCCGCTCGGCGTGCGCGTGCACGGTCGCGCGCAAAAAGTCGCGCTGACGGTCGACGCCACGGACGACGTGCTGGCGTCGATCGTCGAGGCGCTGGCGCCCGACCTGCTGCAGCTCCACGGCCGCGAGAGCCCGGAGCGCGTCGCCGCCGTCAAGGCGCGCTTCGGCCTGCCCATCATGAAGGCGTTGCCGATCGCGGGCCCGGAGGACTTGGCCCCCATTCGGACGTATCGCGGCGTCGCCGACCGGCTCCTGTTTGACGCCCGGGCGCCGCGTGCCGCGACCCGCCCGGGCGGGCTCGGCCAGGCGTTCGACTGGCATCTTTTGGAGAACCTTGACCCGGGCCTCGCCTTCATGCTCTCAGGCGGCCTCGATGCCGGCAACGCCGCCGAGGCGCTCCGCGTCACCCGCGCGCCCGGCGTCGATGTTTCCTCCGGCGTCGAGCGCGCGCCGGGCGAGAAGGATCCCGAAAAAATCCGCGCCTTCATCCGCGCCGCGCGCGCCGCAGCCAACGCGCTGGAACAAAAGATCGCGAGCGTATGACCGTCCAGCAGCCCAATTCGTTTCGCACCGGCCCTGACGAGCGCGGTCATTTCGGCATCTACGGCGGCCGCTTCGTCGCCGAGACGCTGATGCCGCTGATCCTCGAGCTGGAGCGCGCCTACGCGGCGGCCAAGGCCGATCCGGATTTCCAGAAGGAGATGGATGGTTACCTCGCCACCTATGTGGGGCGTCCGTCGCCGCTCTATTTCGCCGAGCGGCTCACCGCCCATTGCGGCGGCGCGAAGATCTACTTCAAGCGCGAGGAGCTCAACCACACCGGCGCGCACAAGGTGAACAACGTGCTCGGCCAGATCATGCTGGCAAAGCGCATGGGCAAGACGCGCATCATCGCCGAGACCGGCGCCGGCATGCACGGCGTCGCGACCGCGACGCTGTGCGCCAAGTTCGGCCTGCCCTGTGTCGTCTACATGGGCGCGGTCGACGTCGAGCGGCAGAAGCCGAACGTGCTTCGCATGAAGATGCTGGGCGCGGAGGTGCGCGGCGTGACGTCGGGCTCGCGCACGCTCAAGGACGCGATGAACGAGGCGCTGCGCGACTGGGTCACCAACGTCACCGACACCTTCTACTGCATCGGCACGGTCGCGGGCCCGCATCCCTATCCCGCGATGGTACGCGACTTCCAGTCGATCATCGGCCGCGAGACGCGCGAGCAGATGCAAAAGGCCGAAGGTCGTCTTCCCGACTCGCTCGTCGCCTGCATCGGCGGCGGCTCGAACGCCATGGGTCTGTTTCATCCCTTCCTCGATGACCGCGCGATCGAGATCTTTGGCGTCGAGGCGGCCGGCCACGGCATCATGAGCGGCAAGCATGCGGCGTCGATCGCCGGCGGCAAGCCCGGCGTGCTGCACGGCAACCGCACTTATTTGTTGATGGACCCTGACGGCCAGATCGAGGAGGCGCATTCGATCTCGGCCGGCCTCGACTATCCGGGCATCGGCCCCGAGCACGCCTGGCTCAACGACATGGGGCGCGTGCAATTCCTCTCCGCCACCGACGACGAGGCGGTCGCCGCCTTCCAGCTGTGCAGCAAGCTCGAGGGCATCATTCCGGCGCTCGAGCCCGCGCACGCGCTCGCGCGTGTGTTCGATCTCGCGCCGAGGAAGCCGAAGGATCACCTGATGGTGGTCAATCTCTCCGGCCGTGGCGACAAGGACCTCGCCTCCGTCGAGGCGTTCCTGGAAAGCAAGACGCCGGGAAAAACGAAATGACGACGCGCATCGACCGCCGCTTCGCGGCCCTCAAGAAGCAAGGCCGCGCCGCGCTCGTGACTTTCACGATGGCGGGCGATCCCGACCACGAGACCTCGCTCGCCATCGCCAAGGCGCTGCCGGCGGCCGGCGCCGACCTGATCGAGCTCGGTATGCCGTTCACGGACCCGATGGCGGACGGTCCGGCGATCCAGGCGGCCGGCGTGCGCGCGCTGGCGGCGGGCGCGCGCATGACAAAGACGCTCGCGCTGGTGCGTGCCTTCCGTGAGGGCGACGACGAAACGCCGATCGTACTGATGGGCTACTACAATCCAATCTACATCTATGGCGTCGATGAATTCCTCACCGACGCCAGGGCGGCGGGCGTCGACGGCCTCATCGTGGTCGACCTTCCGCCCGAGGAGGACGAGGAGTTGTGCCTGCCCGCGCTCAAGGCCGGTCTCAACTTCATCCGCCTCGCAACGCCGACGACGGACGACAAGCGCCTGCCGGCCGTGCTCGCGAACACCTCGGGCTTCGTCTACTACGTCTCGGTCGCCGGCATCACGGGTTCGGCCGCGCCCGACCCGAAGCGCGTGACCGAGGCGGTCGCACGCATCAAGCGCCATACGGCGCTGCCGGTCGCGGTCGGCTTCGGCGTGCGAACCGCGCAGTCCGCTGCCGCGATTGCGCGCGGTGCCGACGGCGTCGTGGTCGGCTCGGCGCTGGTCGATGCGGTCAAGGGCACGCTCGATGCGGACGGCAAGGCGATGCCGCGCACCGTCAAGGCCGTGACCGATCTCGTGGCCGAGCTCGCCGCCGGCGTCCGTAGCGCCGGCCGGGTCGCAGCGGAGTAGGCAAAGGCCTATATACACTCATGCGTCATGGCCGGGCTTGTCCCGGTCATCCACGACTTCCTTTGCGTCAAGACGTGGGTGCCCGGGACAAGCCCGGGCATGGCGGAGCAAGGTCCGGAGTCGTGCCATGAACTGGATCTCCAACGTCGTGCGGCCGAAAATCCGCAACTTTTTGCAGCGGCGCGACGTGCCGGAAAACCTCTGGATCAAGTGTCCGGAGTCGGGCCAGCTTGTGTTCTACAAGGACGTCGAGGCGAACAAGTTCGTCATCCCGGGCTCGAACTACCACATGCGCATGGGTGCGGCCGCGCGCCTCAAATCGATGTTCGACGGCGAGACCTGGTTCGACATCGCGTTGCCGGACGTCGCGCCTGATCCGCTCAAATTCCGCGATGAGCGCCGCTACGCCGACCGCCTCAAGGACGCGCGCACCAAGACCGGCCTCAAGGACGCGATCAAGCTCGGCTTCGGCAAGCTCGACGGTCTGCCGGTGGTGATCGGCGTGCAGGATTTCGACTTCATGGGAGGCTCGCTCGGCATGGCGGCCGGCGAGGCGGTGATCAAGGGCCTGGAGACCGCGGTCGAGCACGGCTCGCCGTTCATCCTGTTCGTCGCCTCGGGCGGCGCGCGCATGCAGGAGGGCATCCTCTCGCTCATGCAATTGCCGCGCACCACCGTCGCGGTGCAGCGCCTCCGCGAGGCCGGCCGGCCTTACATCGTGGTGCTCACCAACCCGACCACGGGCGGCGTCACGGCGTCCTATGGCATGCTGGGCGACGTGCAGATCGCCGAGCCCGGCGCGCTCATCGGCTTCGCGGGCCCGCGCGTGATCGAGCAGACCATCCGCGAGAAGCTTCCCGACGGTTTTCAAAAATCCGAGTACCTGCGGGCGCACGGCATGGTCGACATGGTGGTGCATCGTGGCGAGCTGCGCGCGACG
>DASXCK010000459.1:0-3165 GCA_036491235.1 Xanthobacteraceae bacterium
CCGGGCATCCACGCCTTTCCGGTGGCGCTGCAAGGTTTAAGACGTGGATGGCCGGGACAAGCCCGGCCATGACGTCTGATCAACAGCAGACAGTACTTCCGGATTGACGCAGTTGGGCGGGCGGCGGCCATCGAGGATGGCCAGGATATTGTCCACCACGATATTGGCCATCTGCGCGCGCACGTCGACGATGCCGCTGCCGAGATGAGGCGTCAGCACGACGTTGGGCATCTTGACGAGCGCCGCCGGCACCTTGGGCTCGTGCTCGAACACGTCGAGGCCGGCGCCCGCAATCTTGCCTTTGGCGAGGGCCTTCACGAGCGCTTTCTCGTCGACGATCGGACCGCGCGCCGTGTTGATGAGAAATGCAGTCGGCTTCATCAGCGCGAGCTCTTTCTCGCCGATCTGGTGGTGGGTGTCGGGGCGCAGCGGCGAATGGAGCGAGACGAAGTCCGATTGCGCGAGCAGCCGGTCGAGCGAGACGTATTCGAGATGAAACTCGCGCTCGATCGATTCGGGCTTGCGGTTGGGGGTCCAGTAGAGGATGCGCATGCCGAAGCCGTGGGCGCGGCGCGCGACCGCGGTGCCGATGCGGCCGCCGCCGCCGACGAGGCCGATCGTCTTGCCGTAGACCGCGGCGCCGGCGAGATGGCTCGACTGCGAGCCCGGAAACTTGCCCTTGCGCACCATGCGGTCGCCTTCGACCATGCGGCGCGCGACCATCAGCATGAGGCCGAAATTGATGTCGGCGGTTGCCTCGGCGACGATTGCCGGCACCACGGTAACGGGGATCTTGCGCGCAGTCGCGGCCTTGACGTCGATGTTGTCGGGCGTGATCGACTGCGAGCAGACGGCGCGCAGCTTCGGATTGGCGGTGATGATCGAACGATCGACGACGTCGTGGAGCAGCGAAAACAGGATGTCGTGCCTGCGCACGGCCGCGATCAGCGCCTTCTTGGGCATCACGCGGCTGGACACCGGATTGACCTTGACGTCGGCAACCGCGCGCAGGCGCGCCAGCGCGCTCTCGGCGATCGGCTGGGTGACGAAGATTCTTGGCCGCATCAGCGCATCCACCGTACGACGCCGGCGACGCCGTCGACCGCGACCTGCGACCCGTCCGGGATGCGCCGAGTGGCGTCGAGCACGCCGAGAACCATCGGGATGCCGCGCTCGCGTGCGAGCGAAGCGAGGTGCGAGGTTGAGCCGCCGAGCTCCGCCACAACGCCGGCGACGCGCGGCAGGATCTGGCTGAGCGCCGGCCCCGCGACCTTGGTCACCAGTACGTCGCCATGGGCAACGCGCGAAAGCTCGCATTCGCAGTTGACCACCACGGCGCGGCCCGAGCCCCAGCCGATGCCGGCCGGATGGCCGTTGAGGCCGGGATGCTGCAGCCAGATCTGGTCCGGCACGACGACCGGCTCGACGTGCAGCGGTCGCGCTTGCAGCAGCTTGAAGCCTTGCGCATCGAGCGCCCACTCGATCTCGACCGGCATGCCGAAGATGTCTTCGGTCTTGCGCAGCAGACGGCCGAGCGTGATGGCCTGGCCGGCGTCGAGGCAAGGCTCGCTCACGAGGTCCTTCGGGACGGCCTGCGGCAGCGCGCCCTGGCCGTGGCCGCAGATTTCGCGATGATCCTTGCGGCCCGCCTCGTTCTTGCGCAGAAAACCCTGGCGCGTGAGCGTGATGCGGTCCGGCACCACCTCGCCCTGAGCGATCGCCGAGCCCAGCCCCCAGGTGGCGCTGAGCAGCATCTGGCCCTCGGCGGTCTCGCTCAAGCCGCCGCCCGACGCGCGCGCATTGACCAACGGCTGGATCAGCACCGCCATCGCGGTGTCGGCAGGCGAGAGATCGTGGTTCTCCATGTAGCGGCGCGCATGCGAGGTCCACAGCGCCGCCCAGCAGGCGCGCACCACGGTGAGGAACGCGTCCTCATCGGCGATGCCCAGGAAGCTCTCGAACTGGCCAGCGAAGTTGGCGCCCTTGCGGTCTTCGATCAAGGCGGAGGAACGCACCGCCGACGGCATGCCGCTGTCGGCGCGCTGCGCCTGCCAGGCGGCCATCAGTGGCTCGAGCACGGCAGGTGTGACCGGCTTCTCGTAGAGCCCGAGGCGGATCGCGACCGAGAGGCGCCGGCGCTCCGCCGGCTCGGCCGCGGCGAAGCGCACGACCAGGTCGTCCAGGTCGAGCGCCTCGATCTGCGCCCGATAGGCGTCCGCCGTGAGACAGACCCCCCCCGGCGTCGGCAGGCCCGCACGGGCGAGCGCCGCGAGGTTGGCCGCCTTGGGGCCGACGCGATCGGCGTCAGCCGCGGCCGCGCTGCTCAAGGGAATGACGAACTGCGTTTCGCGCATGCTCATCTGTCGGGGTTCATCCGCCGGCGGTCGGTGCCGGTTCGCGTTTTACAATCAGAGACTGCAAGCACTCATGTACTTGCACGCGGGCACCGCACGAACGGCCCGCTCCCCGAACCGGGAAGCGGGCATTTGGTTCCTGGCCAGATCGGACTTATTTGACGTGGTCGCCGTAGCCCGGCATCGGATCGACCACGGTGATCTGCTTGACCGGAAAGTTCGACACGATCTCGATCTCGTTCTTCTTCACGATCAGCATTTCTTCGATGCGCACACCGTAGCGGTATTTCTTGCCGTGCTGGGTCTCGAGCGCGAAGGTCATGCCTTCCTGGATCTCGATCGGATGGTCGAGCGACCAGATGCGCGAGATCACCGGCGGGTCATACTGTGCGAGCCCGAGACCGTGGCCCCACAGGTTGGCGGCGGCCTGGTCCTCGTCCTCGTAGCCCCAGGTCTCCATGGCGGAGGGCCACTTCATCGCGATGTCGCGCGTGGTGGCGCCGACCTTCACGGCGCCGATCGAGTCGTAGAGCCACTTGAGCGCGGTCGCGTACGTGTCCTTCTGCTCCTGGCTCGGCTCCTTGCCGACGCAGTAGGTGCGATAGTAGCAGGACTTGTAGCCGTTCCAGGTGAGCGCGGCCAAATCCATGAACACGATATCGCCGGGCTGGATGATGCGGTCGGAGAAGTTGCGCCAGTTCGGCCAGGTGTTGGGGCCGGACGACACGATGACGTCCTCGACGTCCTCCATGCCGGGGATCGAGTAGAGGTACTCCATCAGGTGCGCCGTCACCTGATTCTCGGTGACGCC
>DASXCK010000460.1:0-1532 GCA_036491235.1 Xanthobacteraceae bacterium
CACGTCGCCTGGCTGGAGCACGTCACCGACGAGCAATATGGCGCCTGATCACACCGTCATGCCCGGCGAATGCCGGGCATCCACGTCTTCCTTTCTTTTGGCAAGAAGGACGTAGATGGCCGGGACAAGCCCGGCCATGACGGGGGGATTACACCCCCGCCGCGCCGCCGTCGGCGCGCGGATCATGCCCGCCTTCGAGCGTGCCGTCGGGATGCAGCACGACCGCGCCTGCGTGCCCCATCGTGTCCGAATAGGGCTCGGCGAGCACGTCGATGTCGTGGCCGGCCGCGAGCAGGCGGTCGATCAGGTGGCCGTCGAAGCGTGACTCGAGACGCAAATTTGTGTGCGTCGAGCCCCAGGTGCGGCCGAGCAGCCAGCGCGGCGCGTCGAGCGCGCGGTCGAGCGGCTGGCGATAGAGCACGTGGCGCGTGAACAGCGCGGCCTGGCTCTGCGGCTGGCCGTCGCCGCCCATGGTGCCGTAGGAGATCACGCGGCCGTCCGCGAGCACCGCCAGCGCCGGGTTGAGCGTGTGGAACGGCAGCCGGCCGGGCGCCAGCGCATTGAGCGCGCCCGGATCGAGCGAGAAGCTTGCGCCGCGATTCTGCATCAGCACGCCGGTCGCCGGCAGCACGCAGCCCGAGCCGAACTCCCAGTAAAGCGACTGGATGTAGGAGACCGCGATGCCGTCATGATCGGCCGCGCCCATCCAGATGGTGTCGCCTTCGCCGAAGGGTGCCGGCCAGCGCGCCGCCTTGCGGCGATCGATCTTCTCTGCTTCGGCGTCGAGGAACGCACGGTCGAGAAAGCGCTCCGGCGGCGCAGGTAGCCGATCCGGATCGGTGATGATGCGGTCGCGCACCCGGAAGGCGCGTTTGGTTGCCTCGACGATGCCGTGGACGTGGTCGAAGCCTTCGGCTTCGCCGACCCGCAGCCGCTCGAACAGCGCCAGGATGATCAGCGACGCGAGACCCTGGGTGGGCGGCGGCGCATTGTAGATCGTTCCCGCTTGCAGCCTGACGCTCAGCGGCTCCGCGACCGTGGCGCGGCATTGCGCCAGGTCGGCGCGGGTCACCGGGCTGCCGATCCGCTCGAGGTCGGCCGCGATCTCGCGGGCGACGTCACCGCGGTGGAAGTCGTCGAGCCCCACATGGGTGAGATGGTCGAGCGTCGCGGCAAGCGCGGTCTGCTTCAGCGTCGTTCCGGCCGCCGGCGGCTTGCCGTCGACCAAAAAGGTCTGCGCGAAGCCGGGCGCGTCCTTGAGCTCGGGCAGCTTCTCGGTTGTCAGCCGCGCCTGGCTGCGCGTGACGACGTAGCCGTCGCGCGCATGCCGGATCGCCTGGGAGAGCAGGCTTTCGAGCGGCAGGCGGCCGCCCTGCGCCTTCGCGGCCTCAAGCGCGAGCGCCCACCCCGCGACCGCCCCCGGCACCGTGAGCGCCGCCAGCGCCCCGCGCGCCGGGATCGCCTCGTGGTCGCGGTAGAGCTCGCGCCGCGCATTGGTGCCGGCACGGCCGGCCGCCATCAGCGCCCGCACC
>DASXCK010000461.1:0-2411 GCA_036491235.1 Xanthobacteraceae bacterium
TCGTCTACACGGCCGGCACCTTCGGCATCGACGACACCGGCATGCTGAAGATCTCCTGGCGCACCACGTCGGACATGAGCAAGCCGCAGTTCGACAAGCCGGCGGCGGCGAACTACACGACCGTCGAGGCGAGCAACGGCGCCAAGCTCGAATACTGGTTCGACCGGCTCAACATCCGGCCGTGGGCCAACACCATCCTGATCCGCGTCGGGCGCGGCTATCTGCGCGAGGGCGACACCATCACGGTGCGGATGGGCGATCGCCGTCAGGGCTCGCCGGGCTATCGGCTGCAGACCAATTGCGAGGCGCATGTCGAGCTGCGTACGTCGGTCGACGCGTTCGCGGCCCACGAGTTCTGCGAGCTCCGGCATCCGGCGTTCGATCTCATTCCGGGCCCGGCCGCAAGCTTCAAAGCGATCTTTCCATCGCTGGTGGCGGCTGGCGAGCCGTTCCGGCTCGCGATCGTCGCCGAGGACGTTTGGGGCAACCCGACCGACGACGTCGAGCAGCGCGTCGCGCTCAAGGCCTCGCGGCCGCTCCGTGGCCTGCCCGAGAGCGTCGTCGTCAAGCGCGGCGCGAGCCCCTGCGTGATCGAAGGTCTCGTCGCGGACGGTGCGGGCGACGTCGAGCTGCGCGTGCTCGCGGACGGCCGCGAGATCGCGCGCGCCAACCCGATGCGGGTGGTCGCGGCGGCGCCGCTGCGCCGCTACTGGGGCGACCTGCACGGGCAGAGCGGCGAGACCATCGGGATGGGCTCGGCCCGCGCCTATTTCGAGTACGCGCGCGACAAGGCCTTCATCGACATCGTCGGCCACCAGGGCAACGACTTCCAGATCACCGATGCGTTCTGGGCCGAGCTCAACCGGCTGACGGCGGAGTTCGATGCGCCCGGCCGCTTCGTCTGCCTGCCGGGCTACGAATGGTCGGGCAACACCGGCATGGGCGGCGACCGCAACATCTTCTTTCGCCGCAAAGGCCGGCCGATCCGCCGCTCGTCCAACATCCTGGTGCAGGGCGAGAGCATGCCAGGCTCCGAGTGCTACACGGCGCATGACATCTTCCGGGCGCTCGCGGGTGAGGACGCCGTCGTCATCGCGCACGTGGGCGGCCGCTACGCCGACATCAAATACGCCCATGACGGCCGGCTCGAGCGAACCGTCGAGGTGCATTCGAGCTGGGGCACCTTCGAGTGGCTGCTGCATGACGCGTTCGATGAGGGTTTTCGCGTCGGCGTGGTCTGCCACAGCGACGACCACAAGGGGCGCCAAGGCGCGACCCGGCCGGGCGCCTCGACCTTCGGCGCGATCGGCGGGATCACCTGCTACTTCATGCGCGAGCTCGCGCGCGACGCGCTGTTCGAGGCGCTGCGCACCCGTCGCCACTACGGCACGACGGGCACGCGCATCTTCATCGACCTCGACGCGACCTTCGCGTCGCCGGTGACAAGATTCGCCGAGGATCCCAAGCTGGCCGCGAGCCAAGAGACGTCGGTGCGCGAGGCCGCGATGGGCGACATCGTGCGGCCCGGCAACGTGCCGATGCGCCTCACCGCCGAGGTGATCGGCACGGCGCCGATCGAGCGGGTCGACGTGCTGCACGGACGCGAGGTGGTGCAGACCGCGCGGCCCTTCGCGTCGACCGATCTCGGCCGCCGCGTACGCGTGCTGTGGCAAGGCGCAGAATATCGCGGCCGCGGCCGCGAGACGCTGTGGGACGGCAGGCTCGCGCTGACCGGCAACCGCATTGCGCGCTTCGCGCCGGTCAACTTCCTCAACCCCGAGCGCAAGGTGCGCGAGATCGACAACGGAGTCGGCCTCGCCTGGACGTCGGTGACCACCGGCAATCTCGCCGGTATCGATCTCTGGCTTGACGACAGGTCCCGCGGCACGCTGCGGATCGACACCAACGTCGTCTCGGGCGAGGTCGATCTCGCGACGCTGCACGACGAGGCGATCACCTTCGACGGCGGCGGCCTCGGCCGGCGGCTCAGCGTCTATCGCCTGCCGGACGAGGACTGGGGGCACCGCGTCACGCTCGAGCACACCGCGACGTTCGCGGGCGGGGCGGATCTGCCGGTGTATCTGCGCGTGACGCAGGCCGACGGCCATCAGGCGTGGACGAGCCCGATTTATTTGATTGAGTAAGGGCCCTCGACATCATTGCGAGACCCGCGAAAGCGGGCCGAAGCAATCGCGCGCGACAGAGTATGCCGATCGAGATTGCTTCGCGCCTCGCCGTGACGGCTTTGCTTTACTGCGCCGTTGTCCAGGCCTTGTAATCTTCCGGCTTGACGCTGCCGATCTTCTTCACGAACGCCGTGATGGCCCAGATATCCTTGTCGTTGACGCCGGCCTTCTCGAAGCTCGGCATGCCGGTCATGTTGATGCCGTTCTTGATCACCCAGAAGATGT
>DASXCK010000462.1:0-19362 GCA_036491235.1 Xanthobacteraceae bacterium
GGTCGAACACGCGCGGAGCGGACGTCGGTGCAGACATGGGGCCGGATGGACCGGATATGGCGGCGGACATGGGTCCACTTTAGCGCATCTTCGCCAGTCCCAAACGCAAAGCCGCGCGCCGTGCGGCGCGCGGGCGTTGTCGGGACACCGACTCGGCTACGTCAGGCCGAGCGGACGGTCACGAGGAACTTGCTCATTTCCTGCTTGAGCCGGTTGCTCTCGCGCGCGAGCGCCTGCGCCGACGAGAGCACCTCCGAGGATGCGGTGCCGGTCTCGGCGGCGCCGCGGCTCACGTCGGTGATCTTCGACGCCACCTCGGTCGTTCCGACCGCGGCCTGTTGCACGTTGCGGGTGATTTCCTGGGTCGCGGCACCCTGCTCCTCGATCGACGTCGCGATGGTCGTGGCGATGTCGGATATGCGGCCGATGGTGCCGCCGATCTCCTTGATCGCGACGACCGATTCCTGGGTCGCCGACTGCATCTCGGCGATCTGGCCGCTGATCTCGCTCGTCGCTTTGGCGGTCTGCGCGGCGAGCTGCTTGACCTCCTGCGCGACCACCGCAAAGCCCTTGCCTGCCTCGCCGGCACGCGCCGCCTCGATGGTGGCGTTGAGCGCCAGCAGGTTGGTCTGCTCCGCGATCGTCGTGATCAGCTTGGTGACGTCGCCGATGCGGCTCGCGGCGTTCGACAGCATCGTGATGCGGTCGTCCGTCTTGCCTGCCTGTTGAACCGCTTCGGTGGACATGCGGCTCGACACGTGCACCTGGCGACCGATCTCGCTGACCGACGCGACGAGCTCCTCGGTTGCTGACGCAACAGACTGGACGTTGACGGACGCCTCCTCGGACGCAGCCGCAACCGCGGAGGAAAGCTCCTGCGTCGTCGCTGCCGTCGATGTAAGCTTGCCGGCCGCTGCCTCGAGCTGCGTCGATGCACTCGACACCGTCTGGACGATCTCGCCCACGGCCGACTCGAACTCGTCGGCGAGCCGCTGCATCTCGACCTTGCGTCCGGCGGCGGCGCGGCGGTCGGCGACCGTCTTCTCGTCGGCCTCCTGCCGGGCCCTTTCGGCCGCCTTGATCTTGAAGTCCTCGACGGCCTGCGCCATTTCGCCGATCTCATCGCTGCGGCCAAGGCCCGGCAGTACGACCGCGAAGTCACCCTCCGCGAGCTTCTTCATGCCGCCGGTGAGACCCTTGATCGGCTTCGTTACGCTGCGTGTCGCGAGCAGGATGATGCCGAGCAGTATCACGCCGATGACGCCGGCGCCGATCAGGATCGACCGGCTGATTTTCGCGGCATTGGCGAGTTGGGCCTCGATGACCGAGGAAACCTCCAGCACGCCGCGCACGTCACCGACCTTCCAGTCTGTCTTCGGCGAGCCCGCAACAGTGTTGTGGCAGTCGACGCAGGTCTTGGCGACCATCACGTCGGCGACCGCAACGCGCACGATTCGCTTGCCGTTGCGTTCCTCCTCGCGCGAGAAGGTCGCGGTCGGGTTGGCGCTGAGGTAGTCCCACGCCTGCTGCTGGAAGGGGTCGAGGACGCGGTCCTTGCGGTTAGGGAATGGATACTTGCTGTAGAGGCTGAGGGCGGTGTCGTTCTTCGACAGAAGATCGCTCAGGTCGTGGATCATCGTCGCCGGTAGCGGAATCGCCTTGGGGTCGGATGCGTGGTCGACCGCCGCATGCATGCTGCCGTTCTTCACCACCTTGTTGACGATCATCTCGGTATAATAGTTGCGGATGGTCTTGAACTCGGCGGCGGTCCGGCGGCTGACGTTCACCGCCTCCTCGAGGGCATTCGCGGCGATGAGACGCGGCACGAAGACCCAGATCGCGCCGATCGCGAGCGCGAGACCGAGCGGGATAGGCAGTACGATCCGCCACGCCAGACTGTTGCGAAACCAGCTCCGCTTGCGCTCCGGGGACAGCGCAATACCTGCGTCAGACATCGGGTCAATTTCCTCTCGGCAGTCCGCGATCGGGGACGCGGCCGCGGCGCTTTATGAGCCCGCACAGCCTTTGCGGTATGCAATTGATACTTGCCCGACGAATATTGAATGACTTGTTGAACAACCGATTAATTTGTCGGCTCGCTCACGTAATGCATCGAACCCCATGGTTTTTCAGCACAAATGAATCCCGTGATATCTGGGCTGATCGCGCAGCAATTGGCGGCAATACTTTATACAACTCAGACGTAAGTGTGACCGCCTGCAGATCTCGGTGTGATTCGCTGACCCGAGGACGACAGGAAGGCAGCAGCGGCGATCCCGGTGAAGCCTCGACCTTGGCCGCGCGGTCGGCGACCCGGGCACGGCAAACGAATTCGTCTATCTGAGGCCCGGAATGTATTGCTTTACAATGCATGCGGCCGCACGGCGTGGCGCACGCGCCGTTCGGAACGCCGGGCTCAGGCAAAGAGCCGCGAGATGCCTTGCACGGGCATCCGCGTCAGGCCGCACGGACCATCGCGAGGAATTTGCCCATTTCGAGCTTGAGCCGGTTACTCTCATTGGCAAGCGACTGCGCCGAGGAAAGCACTTGCGAGGAAGCAGACCCGGTTTCGGCCGCACCCCGGCTCACGTCGACGATATTCGAGGCGACCTGCGTCGTGCCGGCGGCCGCCTGCTGCACATTGCGGGTGATCTCCTGCGTCGCGGCGCCCTGCTCCTCGATCGCCGACGCAATGGTCGTCGCAATCTCGGAGATCCGCCCGATGGTGCCACCGATCTCCTTGATCGCCACCACCGATTCCTGGGTCGCGGCCTGCATCTCGGCGATCTGCGTCGAGATCTCACTTGTCGCCTTGCCGGTCTGCGCGGCCAGTTGCTTGACCTCCTGGGCGACCACCGCAAAGCCCTTGCCGGCCTCGCCGGCACGCGCCGCCTCGATCGTCGCGTTGAGCGCCAACAGATTGGTCTGCTCCGCGATGGTGGTGATCAGCTTGGTCACGTCGCCGATGCGGTTGGCGGCCTGCGAAAGCTCGCCATGCGGTCGTCGGTCTTGCGCGCCTGCTCGACCGCCTCGGACGAGATGCGATTGGATTCCTGGACCTGCCGTCCGATCTCGCTGACCGATGCTGTTAGTTCCTCGGTCGCCGACGCGACGGACTGGACGTTGGTGGAGGCCTCCTCGGACGCCGACGCCACCGTGGTGGCCAGCTCCTGGGACGTTTCGGCAGTTTTGGTGAGCGTGGTGGCGGACGCCTCGAGCTCGGTCGAGGCCGACGACACAGTCCCCACGATCTCGCCCACGGCCGACTCGAACTCGTCGGCGAGCTTGGTCATGTCGGCCTTACGCTGGATCGCGGCGGCCCGTTCCCGCTCTGACTTGGCCTCGGCCTCCTCCCGCGCCCGCTCCTCGGCCTTGACCTTGAATTGTTCGACGGCGCCCGCCATGGCCCCGATCTCATCCTTGCGGCCGAGGCCGGGCAGCACCACCGCGAAGTCTCCCTCGCCCAGCCGCTTCATCCCGGCGACCAACGCGAGCAGCGGCCGTGCGACCCCGATCAGAACGAACACCATCGCGCCGATCGCGATGGCGGCGCCGATGCCGATGAACACGAAGGTTGCCATGCGCGCGGTGGAATAGGTCGCAGCGGCGCTCTTGGTGGCCTCGGCGGCGCCGCCCATGTTGATGTCGACCAGCTTTTCGAGATCGCTTTCGAACGCATTGAAGGCGTTGCCAGCATCCACTTTGTAGAGCTTGGCGGCTTCGTCATTTTGGTTGCCGCGCGACAGCTTGATGAGCGTGCCATCTATCTTGAAGTATGCGTCCCAATGACGGCCGAGCGACTCGTACGTGGATTTTTCGTCGGGCGAGCTTATCAGCGGCTCATAGGCGGCGCGCAGCCGCTTGATGCCGGCGACGCGCTCCTGCATGTCGCGCTCCACCTCGTCCATGGCGGCGCGCTCGCTCGACAGAACATGGCGCGCCTCGTCAATGCGATAACGTGCGGCCTGGTACTCGAGCGCGCGCAGATCGGAAACCGACGGCAGCCAGTTGGTCGCGATGTCGACCGTGTTCTCGTGCGCCGTCGCGATCTTTGCCACCGCAAATGCGCCGAGGCCGAGCACAACGGCAACCATGATTGCGAACAGCCCCATCAGGAGGGAGCGGATCGAAAGGCCGAGCATCAGATATCCCCCGCGGCGCCGCGCACGGCCTGCGTGTGCGTTCAACGCCGTCAAACATCATCAGCCCCCGGAATCAGCTAAACTCCGTCAGCCCCAACAGTTAGTTAATAGCATGCTAGTCAGAAGTACTTATTCGTCGCGGCGAAGAGCACATTACCGTGCGTCATGTACCTCGACATACCAATTGAGTAGCAGAGCGCGGAACAGTATCGTTAGGTGATGCAACCCTTGCTTACTACTTCGCGCGCGGCGCGCCTCCTTGGACCGGTCGGCGCATCGTTGCGCTTCGTGCTCGACTTCGCGCTGCCGCCGCTCTGCCCTGCCTGCCGCGGCGTTCTCGGTCACACGGGCGGCCTGTGCGCCATCTGCTGGTCGAAACTCTCATTCATCGCACCGCCCTATTGCGAGCGGCTGGGCACGCCGTTCGCATACGATCCTGGTCCCGGCGTGCTCTCGACCGAGGCCGCTACCGATCCGCCGGCCTTCGGCCGCGCGCGGGCAGCGGTGCGCTACGACGACGTCGCGAGCGCGCTCGTGCATGCGCTCAAATATGGCGACCGGCTCGACCTCGCGCCCACCATGGGCCGCTGGATGGCGCAGGCCGGCCGCGAGCTCACCGAGGGCGCCGACGCGCTGGTGCCGGTGCCGCTTCATTGGCGGCGTCTGTGGGCGCGGCGCTTCAACCAGGCGGCCACGCTTGCGCGCACGATCTCGCAGGCGAACGGCGTGCCGGTGCTCGACGACGCGCTCAAGCGCGTACGTGCGACCCCGCAGCAGGTCGGCCTCAACCGGGCGGGGCGGTCGACCAACGTGCAGGGTGCCTTCGCGGTGCCGGAAGCGCGACAGGCGGCGGTCGCGGGACGCCGGCTGGTGCTGATCGACGACGTGTTCACCTCGGGCGCGACGGTCGACAGCTGCACGCGCGCGCTACTGCGCGCCGGCGCAGTGGCGGTCGACGTGCTGGTGTTCGCCCGGGTTGTCGATGGGATGCGGTCCCCCATATAACGTGTTTACGTCCTCTCCACCCTCTGGAGCTAACCTTCCGCCATGGCGTCGATCGAGGTCTATACGACCCCCTATTGCCCATACTGCATTTCGGCCAAGGAACTGTTGCGCCGCAAGGGCGCCGAATTCGTCGAGATCAACGTCGCAGGCGACCGCGACCTGCGTGCCCACATGATCGAACGCTCGGGCGGGCGAATGACGGTTCCGCAGATCTTCATCGGCGAGACGCACGTGGGCGGCTGCGACGACCTCTACGCGCTCGACGATGTCGGCGGGCTCGACCCACTGCTCTCACGCAACGGCGGAGCTCAGCCATGACGGCAACCGGCACCAGCGCGACCTTCCGCGTCGGCCTGATCCAGATGCGCACCGGCCGCACGCCGCGCGCCAACATCGATGCGGCCGTCAAGTTGATCGGCGAGGCCAAGGGCGCGGGCGCCGACTACGTGCAGACGCCGGAAATGACCAACATCATGGAGGTCAAGCGGGCGGAGATGTTCGCCGCGATCTCGCCCGAGGAGAGCGACCCCACGCTCACCGCGTTCCGCGAGACGGCGCGCGCGCATTACCTGTGGGTCCATGCCGGATCGCTGGCGCTCAAGGTGTCGCCCGACAAGGCGGTGAACCGATCGCTGCTGATCGACCCGCAGGGCGAGATCGTCGCGCGCTACGACAAGATCCATATGTTCGATGTCGACCTCGAGGGCGGCGAAAGCTACCGCGAGTCGCGCAGCTATCGCCCGGGCGAAACCGCAATCGCGGCGGACCTGCCGTGGGGACGCCTCGGCCTCACCATCTGTTACGACTTGCGCTTCCCGGCGCTCTATCGCGCGCTCGCCGAAGCCGGCGCTTCCTTCCTTGCCATCCCCGCCGCCTTCACGCAGCAAACCGGCGAGGCGCACTGGCACGTGCTGATGCGCGCCCGCGCGATCGAAAACACCTGCTACGTGCTCGCCGCCGCCCAGGGCGGCACGCATGAGAACGGCCGCGCCACGTTCGGTCATTCGCTCGTGATCGATCCGTGGGGTCGTGTCGTCGCCGAAGGCGGCACCGAGCCCGGCGTCGTCATGGCGGAGATCGCGCTCGCCGATGTCGCGACGGCGCGCGCACGCATTCCGTCGCTTCAACACGGACGCCGCTTCGAGGTCGTCACGCCGGTCGCCGAGCCCGCGCATTTGCACGCGGTCGGAGGCAAGGGATGATCCGCTATACGCTCGTGTGCAATCGCGGGCACGAATTCGAGAGCTGGTTCGCGAGTTCGTCGGCCTACGACAAGCAGGCCAAGCGCGGGCTGGTCGCCTGCCCGACCTGCGGCGTGACCAAGGTCGAGAAGGCGATCATGGCGCCGCGCCTCGGGCGCTCCGATGATAAGCCAATCGACATGCCGCAGACGCCCGCGCCTGCCCCCGCCGCAGCGCCGGCCGAGCCGCCTTCGCCGGTCGCGATGATCTCCCCGCAGGAGCGCGAGCTGCGTGCCAAGCTCAAGGAGCTGCGCGATCATCTCACCAAAAACGCCGAGAACGTCGGCCGCAAATTTCCCGAAGCGGCACGCAAGATGCACTACGGCGAGATCGAGCATCGCTCGATCTACGGCGAGGCATCGCCCGAAGAAGCAAAGGACCTGCACGACGAGGGCATCGAGTTTCATCCGCTGCCGGTGTTGCCGGACGAGCGGAACTGAGTCGTAACCTCGCCCGCGCCGATCAATAGGCCCAGATCAACAGCAGCACGCCGGCGACGATGAGCCCGATGCCCAGGCCTTCGCGCGCGGTCGTCGGCTGCTTGAACGCGAAGCGCGAGACGGCCTGCGCGAAGAGTACCTCGACCAGGGCGAGCGTGCGCACGCTCGCGGCGGTCGCAGTGGCAAAGCCGAGGAACCAGAACTGCGAGGCAAGCGCGCCCATGAAACCGGCGAACAGCGACGGCCGCCAGGCGCGGACGATCGCGTGCAGCACGGCGCGGTCACGCGCAAGCAGATAGCCGGTCAGCAGTATCGTTTGCACCGTAAGGCCAACCGCGACCGTGAGCGTTGCGGCCATCACGTAATTCGGATCGTGCAGGCTCAGGATCGCGCCACGATAACCGATGGCGGACAACGCGAAGCAGCCGCCGGCCGCAAGCCCGATGATGGTTGGCTTGGCCCCGCCCGCCGCGGCGCCGCCCTTGAAGGACATCACGATCACGCCGGCTGTCGCGATCAGGATCGCAGTGCCCATGGCGGGCGTGATGTGGTCCGAGAGAAAGACCAGCCCGAACAACGCCACCTGGATCGGCTCGGTCTTGATGTAGGCGATGGCCACGACGAACGAGCGCTCGCCCATGGCGGCGAGCATCAGCGCCGTCGCGGCGATCTGCATCAGGGCGCCGACGAGGACCCAGGGCCAGAACACGGGCCCCGGCTGCGGCGGCATCGTGTGCGACACGATGGCGACGCCCGCGAGAAAGAGCAGCGCGAACGGCAATCCGAACAGGAAGCGCACATGGGTCGCGCCGACCGTGCCGAGCTTGGCGGTGAGTTCACGCTGGGTCGCGTTGCGCACGGTCTGCGCCGCCGCCGCGATCAAGGTGAAGACAATCCAGAGCGAGGAGGTCATTGCGGGTTAATGCCCCACCACACCCTCGGCGTCACGCCCCGCGAAAGCGGGGCATCCAGTACGCCTAGGAAGACGTGAGCGCACACGAACGCTGTCACGGATTACTGGATCGCTCGCTTTCGCGGGCGATGACGGGGGTACGCGCGGTCACGCCGGCCGCTCCGCGGTCAGCATGTAGTTCACGTCCGTGTCGTCGGCGAGTCGCCAGTGGTCGGCGAGCGGATTGTACACGACACCGGCATCGTCGATGACCCGCAGGCCGGCCAGCTCGAGCGCGATCTCGAGCTCGTTCGGGGTAACGAACTTGTCCCACTGATGGGTGCCGCGCGGCAGCCAGCGCAAAATATACTCGGCGCCGACGATCGCGAGCGCGAAGCTCTTGAGCGTGCGGTTGATCGTCGCCGCGATCATCAGCCCGCCCGGTTTGACCATCGCGCCGGTGAGCTTGACGAAAAGATTTACGTCGGCGACGTGCTCGACCACCTCCATTGCCAGCACCACGTCGAAGCGCTCGCCGGCCTCGGCCAACGCCTCCGCGGTGGTCGCCCGGTAGTCGACCGCTATTCCGCTGTCCTCCGCATGCAAGCGCGCCGCCTCGATGTTCGCCGCAGCGGGATCCGCGCCGACGACCTCGGCGCCGAGCCGCGCCAGCGGCTCGGACAGAATGCCGCCGCCGCAACCGATGTCGAGCGCGCGCAGGCCTTTGAGGCAGTCCAGGCGCTTGGCGTCGCGCTTGAACCGACGGCAGGCCGCGTCGCGGACATAGCCGAGCCGCACTGGATTGAACTTGTGCAGCGGCGCCATCTTGCCGCGCGGATCCCACCACTCGTTCGCCAGCGCGGCGAAGCGGGCAAGCTCGGTCTCGTCCACGGTGGGCGCTGCGGCGTGCGGCTGGCGCACCATCGGCGATACTCCGTTGACTCTTTGGCCGCGCTGCCATAGCGGGCAACGGCCGGTTGCGGCCCCGATCCCTCGCCGTTATGTATACGCGCCTTTTCGGCGGGGCGCGCGGGCCTTCGGGACATCCGCCGAACGTCAACCCGCCATACGTCAACCGTGGAGCACCGAGACCCGCGATGGGCCGGCTGGTGATGAAATTCGGCGGCACCTCGGTCGCCGACATCGAGCGCATCCGCAACGTGGCACGCCACGTCAAGCGCGAGGTCGACGCCGGACACGAGGTCGCGGTCGTCGTCTCGGCGATGGCGGGAACCACCAACCGGCTGGTCGAGTGGTGCCGCGAAGCCTCGGCCCTGCATGACGCGCGCGAATACGACGCGGTGGTCGCCTCCGGCGAGCAGGTCACGGCCGGGCTGCTCGCCATCGTGCTGCAGTCGCTCGGCATCAATGCCCGCTCGTGGCAGGGCTGGCAATTGCCCCTGAAGACCTCGGACGTGCACGGCTCGGCCCGCATCCTCGACCTCGACGGCGAGGAGCTGATCCGTCGCTTCAAGGAGCGCAAGGAGGTCGCGGTGGTCGCCGGCTTCCAGGGCGTCTACCCGGACACCAACCGCATCACCACGCTCGGCCGCGGCGGCTCGGACACCTCGGCGGTCGCGGTCGCGGCCGCGATCCATGCCGACCGCTGCGACATCTACACCGACGTCGACGGCGTCTACACCACCGACCCGCGCGTCGTGCCGCGCGCGCGGCGGCTCGACAAGATCGCGTTCGAGGAGATGCTGGAGATGGCCTCCCTCGGCGCCAAAGTGATGCAGGTGCGCTCGATCGAGCTCGGCGTGGTGCATCAGGTGCGCATCTTCGTACGCTCCTCCTTCGACAAGCCGGAGGACATCGATCCGCACTCGACCCCTCCCGGCACCCTCATTTGCGACGAGGCCGAAATCATGGAACAGCAGGTCGTTACCGGCATCGCCTTTTCCAAGGACGAGGCCCAGATTTCCATCCGGCGCGTGCAAGACAAGCCCGGCGTTGCCGCGTCGATCTTCGGCCCGCTCGCGGAAGCCAGCATCAACGTCGACATGATCGTACAGGTGGTGTCGGCGGACGGGGCGACCACCGACCTCACCTTCACGGTTCCGGCGGCCGACTACGATCGTGCCCGTAGCACCATCGACCAGGCGCGCCAGAAGATCGGCTATGAGAAGATCGACAGCGCGACCGACGTCGCCAAGATCTCGGTGATCGGCATCGGCATGCGCAGCCATGCGGGCGTGGCCGCGAAGGCGTTCCGGGCGCTGGCCGAGCGCGGCATCAACATCCGCGCGATCACGACCTCGGAGATCAAGTTCTCGCTGCTGATCGACGCGGCCTTCACGGAGCTCGCGGTGCGCACCCTGCACTCGCTTTACGGGCTCGACAAATAGCGCAACAAATCGCGCCATTGCGGGCCGCGTTCTGCGCAGCGGCGCAGGGTCAAGTAAAAACCGTCTGGAATCATTGCAAGGCCATGACGAATCGCCAGATTTTGGCGCACCGCAACATGGTGTTTTGCTTGCGGCACGCATGTTGCATTGGCTATAGCCGTGGTGATGGGCGCGCGGGAGGATGTGCCTCCGCGCGCAATCTCAACGATGGACAGGGAGCCCGCAGGGGCTCGGCCTGACGGCCCGAAGGACCTCACGCCATGCGTGGCGCGCTGGGCGGTCCACGCGTGTTGTTGCGTCGGCTTCGCGAGGTGATGGCGGAGCCGGTCAGCGCGCAGGATCGCCTCGACAAGATTGTGGTGCTGATTGCCGCCAACATGGTGGCCGAGGTGTGCTCGGTCTACGTGTTGCGCGCCGACGGCACGCTCGAGCTCTACGCCACAGAAGGCCTGAAGCGCGAAGCCGTCCACCGGACCGTGTTGCGCGCCGACGAAGGCCTAGTCGGCCTCGTGGCGAGCGAGGCCAATCCGGTCAACCTGTCGCAAGCGCAGAATCACCCCGCCTTCGCGTACCGGCCGGAGACCGGCGAGGAGAGCTACCAGTCCTTCCTCGGCGTGCCAGTCCTGCGCGCCGGCAACACGCTCGGCGTGCTGGTGGTGCAGAACCGCGCGCAGCGCACCTATTCGGAGGAGGAGCAGGAGGCGCTGCAGACGACCGCGATGGTCCTCGCCGAGATGATCGCCTCTGGAGAGCTTTCCGCGCTGGCCCAGCCGGGCGCCGAGCTGCCGGTGCGGCGGCCGCTCAATCTCAGGGGAACCGCGCTCAACGACGGCATCGCGCTCGGCCATGTGGTGCTGCACGAGCCGCGCGTCGTGATCACCAATTTCATCGCCGACGACCTGCCGCGCGAGCGCAAGCGACTGGAGACCGCGCTCGAGACCTTGCGCGCCGACCTCGACCGCATGTTCGAGCATGGCGACATGGCCGCTGCCGGCGAGCACCGCGACGTGCTCGAGGCTTATCGGATGTTCGCCAACGACCGCGGCTGGGTGCATAAGCTCGAGGAAGCCGTGATGACCGGCCTGACCGCGGAAGCAGCGGTCGAGCGTGTGCATTCGGACATCCGCGCCCGCATGCTGCGGCAGACCGATCCCTATCTGCGCGAACGCCTGCACGATCTCGAGGACCTCGCCAACCGCCTGCTGCGCCAGTTGCTCGGCCAGGACCACGCACCGACGCGCGAGAGTCTGCCGGAGAACGCCGTGCTGGTCGCCCGCATGATGGGGCCGGCGGCGCTGCTCGACTACGACCGCAAGCGCCTGCGCGGTCTAGTGCTCGAAGAGGGCGGCCCGACCTCGCATGTCGCGATCGTCGCCCGCGCGCTCGGCATCGCGGCGGTCGGCGAGATCGACAACGCGACCGGCCTGGTCGATCCCGGCGACGCCATCATCGTCGACGGCGCCTCGGGCGATTTGCACATCCGCCCCACCTCCGAGGTGCAGTCGGCCTATGTGGACCGGGTCCGCCTGCGCGCACGGCGCCAGCTGCAATACCTTGCGCTGCGCGACAAGCCGAGCGTCACCCGCGATGGCGAAGCGGTGACGCTCCTGGTCAATGCCGGCCTCGTGGTCGACCTGCCGCAGATCGCCGAGACCGGGGCGGCCGGCATCGGACTCTTCCGCACCGAGATGCAGTTCATGGTCGCCTCGCAGTTTCCGCGCGCGAGCGAGCAGCAGCA
This sequence comes from Xanthobacteraceae bacterium, assembly GCA_036491235.1. Classification (GTDB taxonomy): domain Bacteria; phylum Pseudomonadota; class Alphaproteobacteria; order Rhizobiales; family Xanthobacteraceae; genus JAVDCA01. The sequence continues at coordinate 11,807 of DASXCK010000462.1, forward strand.
GCTCTACCGCGCGGTGCTCGACGCCGCGGCCGGGCGGCCCGTGACGTTCCGCACGCTCGACATCGGCGGCGACAAGGTGCTGCCCTACATGCGCAACGTCGAGGAGGAGAACCCCGCGCTGGGCTGGCGAGCGATCCGGCTCGGCCTCGACCGTCCCGGCCTGCTGCGTAGCCAGGTGCGCGCCATGCTGCGTGCCGCCTCCGGGCGCAACCTGCGCATCATGTTTCCGATGGTCGCGGCGGTCTACGAGTTCGACGAGGCGAAGGCGCTGGTCGAGCGCGAGCTCACCCATCTGCGCCGCCACGGCCACCGGCTGCCCGAGAGCGTCGACATCGGCACCATGCTGGAGGTTCCGGCACTGCTCTTTCAGCTCGACGAGCTGCTCGACCGGGTGGATTTCCTGTCGGTCGGCTCGAACGATCTCGTGCAGTTCTTTTATGCGGTCGATCGCGGCAATGCGCGCGTCTCCGCCCGCTTCGACGAGCTGTCGGTGCCGGTCCTGCGCGCGCTCAAGCAGATCGTCGACCGTGCCAAGGCGCACCACAAGCCGGTGACGTTGTGCGGCGAGCTCGCCTCCGCGCCGCTCGGCGCGCTCGCGCTGGTCGGCCTCGGCTACCGCTCGTTGTCGCTCGTCCCGTCGGCGGTCGGCCCCGTCAAGGCCATGCTGCTCGACCTCGATTCCACAAAAGCCACGGAATTCCTGTCCTCGCTTATGGCCAAGCCGGACGGCGTCGCCTCGGTGCGCGACAAGCTCGTTGCGTTTGCGGCGGCTGAAGGCCTTCCCGTCTAAGTCCGACGCGAGCCTCAACCTGTGCGGCGGTCGCTTTTTTTGCACCAAACCGCTATCCCGTCCGCATGACGACGCTGCCCGAAGCCAAGCTCGACGCCTTGCTCGCCCGCCACGCGATGGTCGAGGCGGAGCTCGCGCGCCAGCTCGCGCCGGAAGCCTTCGTCAAACTCTCGCGCGAGCTCGCCGAGATCAATCCGGTGGTCGAGCGCGTGAAGGCCTACCGCGCCGTCGATGCGGAGATCGCCGGGCTCGACGCGATGATCGCCGACCCCGATCCCGAGATGCGCGCAATCGCGGCGGCCGAGAAGCCGGCGCTCGAGGCGCGGCGCGAGGCGATGATCCAGGAAATCCGGCTCGCGCTCATCCCCAAGGACGCAATGGACGAGCGCAACGCGATCCTGGAAATCCGCGCCGGCACCGGCGGCGACGAGGCCGCGCTGTTCGCCGGCGACCTTTTGCGCATGTACGAGCGTTACGCCGCCACGCAGGGCTGGAAGACGGAGCTCATCTCGGCGAGCGACGGCGCCATGGGCGGCTACAAGGAGGTGATCGCCGAGATCAGCGGCCGCGGCGTGTTCGCCAAGCTCAAGTTCGAATCGGGCGTGCACCGGGTGCAGCGGGTGCCGGCGACCGAGGGCTCGGGACGCATCCATACCTCGGCGGCGACCGTCGCGGTCCTGCCCGAGGTCGAGGAGGTCGACATCGCGATCAAGGAGAGCGACCTCAGGATCGACACCATGCGCTCGGGCGGCGCCGGCGGCCAGCACGTCAACAAGACCGAGTCGGCCGTGCGCGTCACCCATATTCCGTCGGGCATCGCGATCGTGGTACAGGAGGAGCGTTCCCAGCATCGCAACCGCGCCAAGGCGATGGCGGCACTGCGCGCGCGGCTCTACGACGCCGAGCGGCAGAAGCGCGATGCCGAGCGCGCCGCAGAGCGGCGCGGCCAGGTCGGGTCGGGCGACCGCTCGGAGCGCATCCGCACCTATAATTTTCCGCAGGGGCGCGTCACCGACCACCGCATCAACCTGACGCTCTACAAGCTGCCGCAGGTGATCGAGGGCGAGGCGCTGCGCGAGATCATCGACGCGCTGATCACCGAGCATCAGGCGGCGCTGCTGGCCGCGGAAGACGGCGGCAGAAGCGATGCCAGGGGCGACGCCAAGGCGGGCGCCGGGCCGTGAGCCGCATCGCCGACAGCGTAGTGCTCGCGCCCCCCCTCACCATCGCGCAGGCGCGCCGCGCCGTCGCCGACTGCCTGCGCGGCCGCGGCTTCGACACACCGGACCTCGATGCGCGACTCTTGGTCGGCCATGCGCTCGGGCTCGATCACAGTGCACTCGCGGCCGCATCGACCCGCGCGCTCACGCCAACCGAGGCTGCGCGACTCGACGCCGTATTGACCCGCCGGCTGGCGCATGAGCCGGTGGCGCGCATCCGCGGCAGCAAGGAGTTCTGGAGCCTGCCGCTCGCCGTCACACCGGACGTGCTGGTGCCGCGGCCCGAAACCGAGACCGTCGTCGAGGCTGCGCTCGCGGTCGTCGCGCGCGATCGGGCGCTGCGGATCGCCGATCTCGGCACTGGATCAGGTGCTATTCTGCTCGCCCTCCTATCGGAGTTGCCGGCCGCGCAGGGGATAGGCACAGACCGCAGCGAACGCGCGCTGGCAGTTGCGCGCCGCAATGCGAACGCCCTTGGCCTGGCGGATCGCGCCGCCTTCATCGTGTGTCACTTCGCCGACGCGATCACGGGGAGCTGCGATCTCGTGGTCGCCAATCCGCCCTATATCCCGAGCGACGAGATCGCGACGCTGGCGCCCGACGTGCGCGACTATGATCCATCGCTGGCGCTCGATGGCGGCGGCGACGGCCTCGCGGCCTACCGGGCGATTGCGGCCGACGCCGCACGCGTGCTCGCGCCCGGCGGCTGGCTTACGGTCGAGATCGGTATCGGCCAGGCCGAGGCTGTAGCGGCGCTGCTCGCCCAGCACGGACTGGCGATTCCGGGCAAGCCGCGCCATGATCTCGCCGGCCTCCCCCGGGCGGTCGTGGGGCAGTGGTTGGGACACGGCTCGGGACAGCGCGGTCGGTGATGTTTTCGGGCCGGATACCTGAGCGGACCCATGATTTTGCGGCACCCCGGACCAGCCAAAAAGTACCAAAAAACCACTTGGATTATGAGCCGAGACCGACTACGTTGGGTACAGGAATCGACCCGAGTTGCATGGGCACGCCGCCTTTGATGGCCCCGAGCAGACTGCTCCAAGCAGAGCTCAGAGTGGCAGGTGGCGAGCGAGACGGATACCGGAAGCCAGGTCACCGAGGTGCAGATCACACAAGGTGACCGTTCGCTGACTGTGACCGTTCGCTGACTTGAGGTCGAATGCTTCATCGGTTGGGCACATACCAGGGGCTGGTACGGCCGCGCTGCACGTGATGAAAGGCGGGCAACGCCGCGGCACTGCTGCGGAGCTGGCACACCAGGCAGGCAACAAAGGCAGCCGGAAGACGGCTGCGGATGCCTTGGATACACTTGCTGGGTAAAATTGGACCATCGCAAGACCACGATCGGCAGTTCGACGAACGAGCGCCATGCCGGCCAGCGGCCCGCGAGCGGGTCGCGCAGGCGGGATCGGTTGCTCGCAGCAGTCCATGCGGTTTGAGTTGTCGTTGAAGCCTATTGGCGGCGTCAGGCCGTCGCAAAACAGGGGTTGGCAAACAAGCGAGCCATGAGGAACGGTCAAAACAAGCGCATGCGGGGGCGTAACCGCGGCAAGAGTCACAATCCACTCACACGGGTCTACGAGTCGAACGGCCCGGACATCAAGATTCGCGGGACCGCAGCGCATGTCGCCGAGAAGTACGTGCAACTCGCGCGCGATGCGCAGTCGTCGGGCGACCCGGTGGCGGCGGAGAACTACTACCAGCACGCCGAGCACTACTTCCGCATGATAGCCGCCGTGCAGGAGCAGTTCCGCCAGAATCAGCCGAACTTCTACCGGCCTGAAGGCGGGGGCGGCAACGACACGCATGGCGGCAACGACATGCAGGACGAGTCGTTCGATGACGGCGAGGACGAGGGCGCGGGAGCGCCGATGCAGGGCGGTGGCGAACAGCCGTCGTTCGGCACGCGCGATCCGCAGCCTTACCTGCCGCGCGATGCGCAGTTCTTCTCGCCGCGCGAGCAGCAGCGCGAGCAGCAATATCCCGGCCGTCAGCAGGGCGGCGGCGAGCGGCATCAGCGTGGCGGCGACGACGGCAACGTCGACCGCCTGCCCTCTTTCATCACCGGTGGTGGCCAGCCGCAGCAGCAATCAAACCCTCAAGACGCCGCACAGGGCGGTCCGGGGCCGCAGCAGAACGGCCAGAACGGCTATGACAATCAGGGTGGCGGCGATCGCTTCCCGATGCATCGCCGCCGTCGACGCCACCGCGGTCCACGCGGCGACAACGGACCGCGCGGCGGCATGGCGGAAGGTGCCGACGACGCGCAAGGGCCGGGCGAATAAGCCTCGCGCGCTGCCCTGCTGAGATTCGTCCGTCTCTGACGGCGTGAAAAGCTGCTCAGCTTGTGCGGCCGGTTGATGGCGTCATCACCGGCTCAAGCACCGGCGCCAGACCGGGCACCAGTTGACGTTTCTCGCGGCGCGCCGGGATAGCCCGATAGACCTGCTTGGTCGCCTCGACGATGTGCACGCCCGCGAACGGCGCCGACAGCGTCGCGCCGGCGCGCTCCCAGGCGACCGCGACGCGCAAAAGCCAGCCGCGCGAAATCGGCGGCACATACAGCGCCTCACCCCACGACGTCGGCGTGAACCAGGTCTCGCGCAGCAATGCGGTGATCTGCGACCGCGAATAGGGCCGCCCGTGCCCGAACGGCGTCGTGTCGATGCGCGCCCACAGACCACGCCGGTTCGGCACCACCGCCATCAGCCTCCCCCCCGCCGCCAGCACACGCCACACCTCGCGCAACAGGGTCGGCGCGTCGTGCGACATCTCAAGCGCATGCGCGAGCAACACGCGGTCGACCGAGGAATCCGGGAGCGGCAGCTCGTATTCGTCGACCAGCGCTGCCAGCGAGGGTCTGGCGGACGGCCATTTCACCACGCCCTGCGCGGCCGGCATGAAAACGAGGCAGCGTTCGGCTTCTTCGCGAAACAGCCCCAGATAGGGTGTCGCATAGCCGATGCCGAGCACACGCTGGCCACGCGTATCGGCCCAGCGCGTCCGGATGGCGCGGCCGATGAAACGCCGCGCCACCATGCCGAGGCGGTCGCCGTAAAAGTCGCGCAGATCGACAACGTCGTAGGACATGTCCCCAAGTTAGCATGAACCGCGGCCATGTTGCGTCATGCCCCGCGAAGTCGGATGATCCGTTACCCCAATCATGGAATATTCCCGATGCCCGCCGAAACCCGTCTATTTCGCTGCCTTAAGGACAATTTCGGAGTTCTGGTTCACGATCCGTCAACCGGCGCGACCGCGTCGATCGACGCGCCGGAAGCCGCTCCGGTCGAAGCCGCGCTGAAAGCGACCGGCTGGCGGCTCACCGACATTCTCGTCACCCATCACCACGCCGACCACACGGACGGCATCGCCGAGCTCAAGAACCGCCATCGCTGCCGCGTCACAGCGCCGCGCAGCGAAGCGGCGCGCATCCCGGCCGTCGATGCGACGGTCGGCGAAGGCGATACCGTCAAGGTCGGCGGGCTCACGGCGCGCGTGCTTGAGACGCCCGGCCACACGTCGGGCCACATCACCTATGTGTTCGACCAGGACAAGCTCGCCTTCGTCGGCGACACCCTGTTCTCGATCGGCTGTGGCCGTGTCATCGAGGGAACGCCCGAGATGATGTGGGCGTCTCTCTTGAAGCTGCGCGCGCTGCCGGACGACACGCTGGTCTTCTGCGGCCACGAATACACCGAGGCCAATATTCGCTTCGCGCTCACCATCGAGCCCGACAACAAGGACCTGCGCGCGCGCGCCGACGAGGCGAAAGCCCAGGTCGCGGCCGGCAAGGATACGATCCCGACCCGCATGGGCGCCGAGAAGCGCGAAAATGTGTTTCTGCGCGCCGACGTGCCGGCGGTGGCTGCGGCGGTGGGGCTTGCCGGCAAGCCGGCCGCGCAAGTGTTCACCGAGGTGCGCGCACGGAAGAACAAGTTCTAGAATCGCTGTGCTCACAGCCGCCGATGTAATCTGCCTGCTCGATCTAGAGCCGCATCCGGAAGGCGGGCATTTTCGCGAGACCTTCCGCGACGCCCGTACGGTCGAAGGCGCACGCGCGGCCTCGACCGCGATCTACTTCCTGCTCGCGCGCGGCGAGCGCTCGCATTGGCATCGCATCGAGGCCGTCGAAATCTGGCACTGGCATGCGGGCGCGCCGCTCGTGCTCGAGACGGCAGCGAACGGCACCGGGCCGGTCGCGCGCATCACGCTCGGGTCCGATCTTGCGGCCGGCGAGCGGCCGCAGGCGATCGTCCCGGCGCGCGCATGGCAGGCGGCGACAACGCTCGGCGATTGGACGCTGGTCGGCTGCACGGTCGCACCCGGCTTCGCGTTCGCGCATTTCGAGCTGGCGCCGAAGGCGTGGAACCCAGGCCAGCCGATACCGCAAAAGCCTCCCGCGATTTGATAGAGCGCAGGCGCTCGCCGGCTCGCGGAACAGAAGATCCGCGATATGAAAAAGTTAGGGCGTGTTCCGAGCGTGTTCCGATCAATTGAACGGCCCTACCGTCCCCATGCCGCGATGCAACTTGCTCGACCGGCCTGCGTTGTCCTGACGGACAGAGGAGACCGCCATGCGAACCCGAATCACCCTCATTACATTGGTTTCTGCGTGCGTCGCGGTACCGCTCGGCGCGATGGCGCAGACCGTGCGCGTCGCGCCCCCCGAGACGGTAGGTGCCGCACCACCCGCGGTGATCGAACCGATGACGCCGATCGATCACGTCCGTAACGTCGCGGGCATGCACGGCATGGTCGATATCAACGAGATCGAGCACCAGGGCGATACTTGGCATGTGGAGGGACGCGACGCGAGCGGCCGCCACGTCGAGATGACGGTCGACGCGAAGACCGGCACGGTCGCGCATCTCGAGCGCTTCGACTAATGCGAAATCTCGCCATCGAGCGACCAAATTCATCAAGCGCGTAAGAATAACAAGCAGGGGTCCTGGCCCCTGCTTGTTATTTCGCGTGTTCAGTCGCCCTTGCGCGGTCTCAGGTCAGACCATTACCTGACCGCCGTTCGCCGACAGCGTCGAGCCGGTGATGAAGCCGGCGTCGTCGGATGCCAGGAACACGACGCAGCGCGCGATCTCCTCCGGCTCGCCGAGCCGGCCGGCCGGAATGAGCGGCAAGATGGCTTTCTCCAGCACGTCCTTCGGCACCGCCTGCACCATCTCGGTATTGATGTAGCCGGGGCAGACGGCGTTCACGGTGATGCCGGCGCGCGCGCCTTCCACCGCCAGCGCCTTGGTGAAGCCGAGATCGCCGGCCTTTGCCGCCGAGTAGTTCACCTGGCCGAACTGGCCTTTCTGGCCGTTGATCGACGAGATATTGACGATACGGCCGAACTTGCGCGTGCGCATGCCGTCCCACACCGGCCGGGTCATGTTGAACAGCGAGCCGAGATTGGTGCCGATCACCTGCTGCCACTGCTCGATCGTCATGCGGTGAAACGGCGCATCGCGGGTGATGCCGGCATTGTTGACCAAAATTTCGACGGCGCCGACTTCGGCTGAAACCTTTTTCACGCCGTCGGC
>DASXCK010000463.1:0-8110 GCA_036491235.1 Xanthobacteraceae bacterium
ATGGCGCGAGGAATGGGTGGTCAACCCGGAACGCCGTTACACCCATGGCGGCGTGCTCGCCGCGCTGGTCGATCTCGCGGCCGACTGGGCGATGGTGAAGAAGACCGGGCGCGGCGTGCCGACGATCGACATGCGGGTCGACTATCACAGTCCCGCCTTCCCGGGCGACCTCACGCTGCGCGGCAAGGTCGTGCGCATGGGCGGGCAGTTCTCGGTCGCCGAGGCGCATATCTTTGACGCCCAGGGGAAGCTGCTTGCCAGCGGTCGCGGCACCTATTTCACGGCGCCGCCAAAGGGGTAGATTCGGAACTGGAGCCATCACCCTGAGGCGCTCGGCGCATAGCGCCGAGCCTTGAAAGGGCGACGGTTGAGGCGCCGCAACGGTGCGGCGCCCAATCGGCCGATCATCCTTCCGCCTTCGCCCTTCGGGCTACGGCGGGACAAGTCGAGGCTCGCGGAGTTTACCCTTGGGCGCGCTTGGCGCGACCCGAGGGCTCGCACCTCGGGATGACGGAGCGAAGAATGAGCGGACGATGCACTTCACCAACCTCGGCGACCTGATTCGCCGCGACCGCGATCTCGGCAAAACCGCGATCATCGACCTAGGCGGCGAGCAGCGCCCGCGCGAATTCAGCTATGGCGAGCTCGACGCCATGGCGAACGGCGTCGCACGCGGCCTGCTCGCGCGCGGGCTGCACCGGGGCGATCGGGTGGCGATCCTTGCCGCCAACCGCACCGAATACATCGCGACCTATTTCGGCATCATGCGCGCGGGCCTCGTCGCCGTGCCGGTCAATTTCAAGTTCCCGCGCCGGACCATCCATTTCATCATCGAGGACGCCGACGCGAAATTCGTCTTCTGCGATGGGCCGCGCCGCAAGGACGTGCCGCCCGGCCTGCCGCTGGTGGATTTCAGCGGACAGGGGGCCGATTCATTCGAAGCCTTCGTCGATCGCGGCGCCTTCGAGGCCGTCGTCCCGGACAAGGACGAGCCCGCGATGTTCCTTTACACGTCCGGCTCGACCGGAGTTCCCAAGGGCGTGGTGCTGTCGCATCAGAGCCACCTCTGGGTCGTCGAGGTGCGCCTTGCCGGTCAGGACCTCGAGCGCCATCGCTACCTGATCGCGGCGCCGCTCTATCACATGAACGCGCTTGCGCTCGCCAAGCTCGCTTGCGCGGCGCACGCGAGCATCGTGCTGCTGCCGCAGTTCACGGCGCGCGACTACATCACGGCGATTGAGCGCCATCGCTGCACTTTCCTGACCGCCGTGCCGCCGATGATTGCCATGATGTTGCGCGAGACCGAGCTCATGGCGCGGACCGATTTTTCGAGCGTCGAGAATGTGCGCATGGGCTCGGCGCCCGTGAGTCTCAGCCTCATGCATGCGCTCAAGCGCGCCCTCCCGCAGGCTGCCGTCACCAACGCGTACGGCACCACCGAGGCCGGGCCCGTCGTCTTTGCCCCGCACCCCCAGGGCTTGCCGCAGCCCGAGCAGTCGGTCGGCTACCCGCACCGCCAAGTGGGGCTGCGGCTGATCGACGGGGAGGGACGTCCCGCCGCCCAGGGCGTGCTGGAGATGAAGTGCCCGGCCGTCATGATCGGCTATCACAACCGGCCGGACGTGCGCTCGCCGATCACGGCGGATGGCTTTTACGTGACGAACGACGTATTTCGCCGCGATGCCGACGGTTTCCACTATTTTGTCGGTCGGACCGACGATATGTTCGTCTCCGGCGGCGAGAATATCTTTCCGGCCGACGTCGAGCGCATGCTCGAGCGCCATCCGGCGGTCTCGCATGCCGCGGTCGTTCCGATCGACGACGAGATCAAGGGGCAGAAGCCGGTGGCTTTCGTGATCCTGCGGCACGGCAGTCAGGCGAGCGAGGACGAGATCAAGCGTTTCGCGCTCGCCAATGCGCCTGCCTATCAGCACCCGCGCTCGGTCTGGTTCGTCGACGATCTGCCGCTCGCCTCGACCAACAAAGTCGACCGGACGGCGCTGCATGCAATGGCGGCGGAGCGCCTGGCGGGGCGCGCCGCCGGCGCCACCGCGGATTCACCCGGGGCGTAGCGATGCCGCAAGCCGTCCCATCGGTTCCGTCGGGTCGCGACCTGCGCCTCGACCTCTTCCGCGGGCTCGCGCTGTGGCTGATCTTCCTCGACCATATTCCGGCGAACGTGGTGAGCTGGATCACCATCCGCCATTACGGCTTCAGCGACGCGACCGAGATCTTCGTCTTTATTTCCGGCTACACGGCGGCCTTCGTCTACGGCCGCGAGATGCGCGATCGTGGCTTTGTGGTCGGCGGCGCGCGAATCCTGCGGCGCGCCTGGCAGGTCTATGTGGCGCACATTTTCCTGTTCGTCATTTATCTCGCGGAAGTCTCTTATGTGACGACGGTGTTCGACAATCCCCTCTATTCCGAGGAAATCGGCATCCTTAACTTTTTGCGGCAGCCCGCGAGCACACTCGTCCAGGCGATGATCCTGCGCTTCCAGCCCGCCAACATGGACATCCTGCCGCTGTACATCACGCTGCTGCTCGGCTTCGTGCCGGCGCTCTGGCTGCTCTTGCGCCGGCCGACGCTCGCGCTCGCCGCCTCGGGGGCGCTCTATGCAGCGGTAAAGATATTCGGCCTGCGGCTCGCGACGTATCCGGAAGGCACTTGGTTCTTCAACCCGCTCGCTTGGCAGTTCCTCTTCATCTTCGGCGCCTGGTGCGCGCTCGGCGGCGTGGCGCGTACGGGCCGCTTCATCCAGTCGCGTCCGGCGCTGGTCCTCGCGATCGGCTACCTGGTTTTCAGCTTTGGCCTGTCGTTCGTGTGGAACATTCCCTGGCTCGAGGCGAGGGCTCCGCGGTGGCTTAGTCATTGGATCTTCTCGATCGACAAGACCAACCTCGACCCCGAGCGCTTCATCCATTTCGTTGCGCTCGCGGTCGTGACGGTGCAGTTCGTGCCGCGCGATATGACGGGGCTCGAGTCGCGATGGCTACGGCCGGTCATCCTGTGCGGGCAGCATTCGCTGGTCGTGTTCTGCCTCGGCGAGTTCCTCTCCTTTGCGGGGCATTTCGTGATCACGGAGGCGGCCGGCGGCCTCGCGATCCACGTGCTCGTCAGCCTCGCCGGGATCCTCATCATGATCGGGGTCGCGCTGCTGCTCACTTGGTACAAGAAGACCGAAAGGAGCTCGCGCGCGCCACGCCCGGCGCCGGCGAAAGTTGCGGAAAGCCCGGGGGGCCTGAGGTGATCGGCGCGGCCGCCCGCCAATCTGCCGATCGGCGACGAAATCCTTCTCGAGCATATCGCCCGTGTCGTGCGCGACTGCGGAGCGGCACGGTCCCGCCGGCCCGTTTGATCGAGCGCGAGTGAAAGCTCGATATAGAAGCCTTCCGGGAACCCCTAACGGCCCAAGGGGATTAAAGGGGTCCAGGGGGACCGTATTGCCGATGCGACTCGAATATTCCGAAGCGACTGGCATCCGCGGATCGTCCGTCGATTACCCCGCACAGCGCAGATTGTCTTGCGACGACCTCAGCGGCGGAATTCGCGCGCTGGCGCTCATCTCGGCCGTCAGCACCGCCGCCACTTTTGCGATGACGGCGACGACAGCGGGCAATCTGCCTTGGCCCAATGCCGCGTTCGAACTGCTCGGGTTGATCATGATCGGCGCCGTTGTCATTGCCCATGCGCGTCGGCTGCCCGCAGCGCAGGTCGCCTTCGTGGCCGGGGTGATCTTGGCTTCCGTGCACTCGCTGACGGCTGCCGCCTATCATTGGCTCGACCACTGGGACGACTTCATGACCTGGCTGCCCAATGCGACCTATATCTGGCGCCTGGGGGGATTTCCGACACCAGCGGCACCTTCGGTCGCCTCCGAATTGCCGGGCTATCCGCCCGGCTCATCGCTTGTCCTTGCCGCGCTTTGGAGCCTTGCGGGCCGCGTGGTGGATGACACTGGGCCGGTCGTCAACGTGCTCGCCCTGATGGTCCTGCCAGCACTGACTTTGCGTGCGCTCGACATCGGCGAATGGCCGTCCCGCCTGCACGCCTTCGCGTTGGGCGTAGTCCTGGGGCTGCTGGCAACCGTTCTCAATGTCGCGATGGACTGGCACTGGACCCTCTCGTCGCTTCCGGAGACCGCGACACTCGTCGCCTTCGCGGTTGCATTCGTGCTGAGCGACGAGGTTCTTTTTCGCAAGCCCACGGACGCGCGCGCACAGCTTGCGGCGCTCGCGGCCATCCTTTCGCTCATCACCAATCTCAAGCAGACTGGAATTGTGCTGGTCGGCATCCTGATCGTGGCGACGGCCTTATCGGCATGGATCTGCCGGCCGGCCGATAGGCGCGATGGGCGCGATGCCCTGATCGCGGTTGTGTTGGTCTCGCTTCCGAGCATCGCGGTCTGGCTCTGCTGGCACATCTATCTCGTCGAGGTCTTCACGGCGCATGCCGTCTCGTTCCGGCCGCTCGGCCAATGGTACTTCTCGCTGCTGTCCGACCTGATCGCCGCGATGGGCCATGTCGTCGTGGAGTATGGGCTGTTCTTCGCACCGATCGCGGTCGTATCGGCTCGAGGCGGATATGTCCTTGTCAGATGCTCGGGTGGCGGCACCGCCGCCGGATCGGGTGATCGGCTCAGCGCCACGTTCGCGCTGGCCGCTACGGCTTATTTCGGCTTTCTGGTGATTTGTTACCTGGGCGCTTTCAACGATGGCGAGGTGCGGCGCGCGGCGGAATTCACCCGCTACGAGAACGAGATCGGCGGCGCTGGCACATTGGTCGCGATCGTCTTGGCGGTCGAGCGGTTGCGGTGGCCGCGCCTCATCGCGCTGACGCCAGTCATTCTCACGCTGCAGCTTGTCGCGGTCTGGATGATTGGTCCGGCGGATGGGATCTACCAATATGGCGGCGTGATCCCGGCCACGGAAATCGAAACCTTGCGTCGGCTCGGGCGCGAAGCCGGTCGGCTGATCGAACGCGACAACGCGACAAGGCGTGTCGACATGTTCGTGGACGCGCACACGTTGGCGACGCTGGTCATGCGCTATCAGATGTGGGCGACCGCGCCGCTGCAGATCACGAGCGCGAACGTCGTTCCAGTCGAGGGCGGGAACGCTGCGATCGCCCCATTGAACAAGACGATGCAGCACTCGGTCTCGGCGGTTGCGTTGGTCGACGGCAGCCCGCGTTGTGGTTTCTACGGCGACAACGATCGCGCGGAGCTGCTGCCGACCAGTCGGGCCTCGCCCAATTGCCGGTCGCTGCTGCGCGGCTTCGATCGCGCGCCGGCCATGCGAGATTTTTCGGGGGCGGTGCCGCGGGGTTCGCCGCCATAGGGCTGCGAGCGCCGCGAGGTCGCTGGGTGCAGGCAGCCGCCCTGCGATGCACGCGATTGTCCGGTATAAGGGGCACACCAACGGGGCAGGGGCGGCTGCGATGGCGAACGAGCGAGCAGAAGGCAGAGGGGACCGCCAGCTTCCGGTCGGCGAGGAGATTTTTCTCGATCACATCGCCCATTTCGTGCCCGACCGGGAGTCCGCACGGGCGGCGCTCGCGCGCGCCGGGTTTGCCCCGGCGCCGATCTCGATCCAGGTCAATCCGGATCCGGCGGGCGGGCCGCCGCGCCCGACCGGGACCGGTAATGTCACCGCCATGTTCGCGCGCGGCTATGTGGAGATCCTGTTCAAGACCGGCGAGACGCCGATCGCCCGCGAGCTCGATGCGGCGCTCGCGCGCTATCCCGGCCTGCATCTCGCGGCCTTCGCGGTCGCCGACGCCGCGGCCACCCATCGTCGGCTCGGCGAGGCCGGTTTCCGCACCCAGCCGCTGGTCGAGATGCGGCGTCCGGTCGAGACCCTCATGGGGCCGGATATCGCGGCCTTCACGATCGCCCGCATCGTGCCCGGCGGGATGCCGGAGGGCCGCATCCAGATCCTGACCCATCATACCGAACACACAGTGTGGCAGCCGCGCTGGCTCGATCACCCGAACGGCGCGCGAGGGCTTGCGGCGCTCACCATCGCGGTTGCGGATGTAGACGAGGCCGCGGCACGGTTTGCGCGGTTCACCCGCCGCACCGCGGCGCCATGCGAGGGCGGGCAGGCGATCATGCTCGACCGCGGGCGGGTCGAGCTCATCACGGCGGAGGCGTTCGGCCACCGTTTTCCCGAGGTCGCGATCCCCCGCCTGCCGTTCGTGGGCGCATGCACGATCGGCGTGTCGCGGCTTGCTACGACAGAGGACGCCTTGCGCCTCGGCGCCATCACGGCACGTCGCGTGGGGGGCCAGATCGTGGCTCGCTTCCCGGACGAGCTCGGGACCGGCGTCTGGGTGTTCGAGGAGTGCCCGTAGTCCTGGTAGAAGATCTGGTCAGGCGGCGCGCCGCTTGTGCTTGCCCTCGAAGGCGGGGGCGACCTCGCGCATGAAACGGTCCATCTCGTCCTTCACTTGCGCATGCGGCTTCATCCCAACGTTGAAGTAGAGGATCACCTCGGAAAAGCCCGCCGCCTCGACCTTTTTCAGCGTGTCGGTGATCTGCGCCGGCGTCCCCAGCAGCACCGAATTCTCGCTCAGGTCCTGCGCCCGCACCTTGTGCAGCCGTTCGACCATGTCGACGAAATAGCGGTAGCTCGGTGGCGCCGTCTTCGCGTCGCCCGGCAGCGCCGGGATCACGCATTCCTTGTAGTAGCGGATTTGCCGCTCGCGCTGCGCCACCTCCTCGCGCGAGTTGTCGTAAAAATGGGTGAAGTAGCTGCACATCAGCCGGCCCGGCTGGCGGCCATGCCGGGCGCAGGACTCATGATAGAGATCGGCCACCTGCTTGAGGCCGCCATAGCTCATGGCCGCCGCAAACGGCGCGACGACCAGCCCGCAGCCGAGCCGCGCTGCAAGCTCGATCGAGGGCTTCGAGAACGACGCCACATAGGCGGGCAGGGGGCGCTGCACGGGCTTTGGCGTGATGCGCACGTCGTCGAACGAATAGTGCTTGCCATGATGCGAGATGCGCTCGTCCGCCGCCCACAGCCGGCGCACCAGCTCCATGCCCTCCTCGAAGATGCCCTGGTTGTCGGTGAAGTCGACGTGGAACGGCGCATACTCGCGCGCATCGTAGCCGCGCCCGGCCGCGAAATCGACGCGACCACTGCTGATGAGGTCGAGGGTCGCCCATTGTTCGGCGACACGGATCGGATGGTGCAGTGGCAGCACCGTCACGGCCGGCGCCAGGCGGATGTGCTGCGTTCGCGCCGCGATATAGGCGAGCACGAGGTCGGGACAGGACAGCACGCCGAGCGAGTTGAAATGATGCTCGCCGATCCAGGCCGAGTGCATGCCGATCTCATCGGCATGGAGCGCTTCCGCCGCGATGTCGGCGACGAACTGATTGGCGGTGCGGGGATTGTTGTCGTAGTGATTGTCGCTCAGCGTGAAGTAGCCGAATTCCATGGTTTGCTCCCCGCATTACATGCATTCGCATTTTTGCCGTTTCATATCATCAAATCCCGCCGTCATGCCCCGCGCAAGCGGGGGCATCCAGTAATCACGGAAGGCGCGGTGGCTACTGGATCGCCCGCTTGCGCGGGCAATGACGCCGAGCATGTGCGTGGCGCGTCACGTCATATCCAGCTTGAACAGCTTCACCGCATTGGTCCGGCCGATCTTCACGCGGTCGGCTTCGCTGATCGGGGCGGCGTCGAACCAGCCGGCGGCATGATCGACGTTTTCGAACGGCCAGTCGGTGGAGAAGAGAATGCGGTCGGAACCGAGCGTGACGAGCGCGGTGAGAAGCGCCGGAGTGCAGAAGTTGCCCGACACCGTGATGTGGAAATTGGTGTTGAAATAATCGACGATCTTCTTCTTGGCCGCGTAGCTGTGGCGTTTTCCCACCCACGCGTTGGTGTTGTCGACCCACCAGATGTGGAACGGCAGGCCCTCGCCCATGTGGCCGAGGTTGATCGCAAGCCGCGGATACTTGTCGAACAGGCCGCAGCCCATCAGCCGCAGCGCGTGCACGGCGGTCTCCTGCGCGAACGCCCAGGCGGGGCCGAGCAGCCAGCGATGGCCTTCATAGATGCGCGATTGGCTCGGCAGCGGATTGCGCGGATGCAGG
>DASXCK010000464.1:0-6702 GCA_036491235.1 Xanthobacteraceae bacterium
GGTCGTGCTGATCGAGTCGGGCTTCGGTTGGCTGCCGGCGCTCGGCTGGCGGCTCGACCGCAACTGGAAGCGCATGCGCGACGAGGTCCCGCATCTCAAGCGCGCGCCGTCCGAGTACATGCGCGAGCATCTCTGGGTCACCACCCAGCCGATGGAGGAGACCGAGAAGCCCGAGCATCTCATCGACCTGATGAACTGGATCGGCCTCGACCGCATCCTGTTCTCCAGCGATTACCCGCACTGGGATTTCGACGACCCCTTCATGGCGCTGCCGAGCACGCTTTCCGACGAGCAGCGCCGCCGCATCTATGCGGGCAACGCCAAGGCGCTCTACGGGTTGGCGTAAATCCGGCTGTGCGCGAGATCGCGGTGCGCGGCTTGCGGGCGGCGGCCCCGCCCGCCGGAGCATGCGGCCCATAGTTATCCACAGGTGTCCATCGCCGATGCGGGGCCGCGGTCCACAGCTTTCCACAAGCCGCCGACGCGATCGGCCACGCGACGGCATGCGGGCACCATTGGCGACGCGATGACGAATCGCGTCACACCAAACTCACCCGACCATTCCGTCCTCGCACAACCGCGCATCGAGCTTCGACCACGGGTGCTCGGTGCCGCAGTGTGGACACATCGATTGCACAACCGTTTCAGGAATGAGATCGAGGCTTTGTTTGTCGGTTTCGATGCCGGTCGAGAATTCCTTGCCGGTATTAGGGCAAGTGATCAGCAGCACGCCCACGCGCTCCCCCCTTTCGCGCCGAACGGCGCGCTCCACCCGAGGTCGAACTATAAGGGCGTTGCCCGTTCGATCAAGGAGAACGCGATCTGTTATGCATCAGACAGTCATCAGATTCCCGCCGGCCAGCCGCGTAATTGCCTCGATCATGGCGGTTGGATTCGCAATGCCTTTACCCGCGATGTCGAATGCGCTGCCGTGCGCGACCGACGAGAACAGGATCGGGCTGCCGATCGCGAACGCGGCCGACTGATTGAATGCAAGCAGCTTCGCCGCGATATGCCCCTGGTCGTGCAGCATGACCACGAAGGCATCGACGTCCTTGCGTTGAAGCATCGTGTCGGCGCCGAACGGGCCGGCCACCGTGATGCCGGCCGCCTGCGCGTCGGCGATTGCCGGCACGATCACCTCGATCTCCTCGCGTCCGAATAATCCGCCTTCGCCTGCGTGCGGGTTGAGTCCGCCGACGCAGATCCGCGGCGCCGCGATGCCGATGCGCCGCAGCGCCGCCTCGGCGGCACGGATCGCGCGTCCGACCCGCTCGCGCGTGATCAGCGCCAGCGCCTGCGCGACGCCGACGTGCAGCGTGCAATGGACGATGCGCGTCTCGCCGAAGCACAGCATGAGAAACACGTCGTGATGGTTCATGCCGGTTTCGCGGGCGACGAATGACGGGTAGCCGTCGAATGCGATGCCGGCTGCCGCGATGGACGTCTGGTTGTGCGGCGCCGCCACCACGGCATCGACCTCGCCGGCGCGCGCCGCCGCGATCGCGCGCGTTGCGCTCGCGAGCGTCGCGCGGCCATACGCTGCATCATTGCGGCCGAACTGGAGACCGGCGCTGCCGTCGAACGGCACCGACAGCACTTCGATCGTGCCGTCACGCCAGTGCGCCTCGCGGGCGTGCGAGACAATGTGGAACGGCATCGTGATCCCGGCCGCATCGGCGTGGCGGCGGATCGCCGCCGCGTCGCCGACCACGAGGGGCCCGCACATCGCCCGGACGCTCGCGTCGAGCGCCGCCTTGAGGCTCACCTCCGGGCCGATGCCGGCCGGATCTCCGGTCGCGATCGCGATGCGCGGCAGCGGGTGAGCGGGCATGGCGCGTGTCCGGCGATGCAGTGCCCGCGCGCAGAGGCCGCGGGGCCTGTGTTTGACCTCACGGCTGCGCGGGCTTTAGCCTTGCGCAGCCGTCAACGGATTGACCTAAAGCAAAAGGAAGCGCCCGTGAAGCGACGATCCGCTATGTGCGCGGCGGCACTCGTGGCTGCCATCCTGTCCGTCGTGCCGGCAAAGGCCGAGGACTGGCCCACCCGCCCGGTTCGCATCGTCAACACCTTCGCGGCCGGCGGCGCCGCCGATATTCTCGCCCGCCTCGTCGCCGATGCTTTGTCGAAGACCTTTCACCAGCAATTCTTCGTCGAGACGCGGGCCGGCGCCGGCGGCGTGATCGGTGTGCAGAGCGTCGTCAACACGCCGCCCGACGGCTACAACTTCGTCATCACCAACGTGTCGCTGCTCGCGCTCGATCCGACCAGCAAGCCGCGCCTCGGTTTCGACCCCAACCGCGACCTCGTCAACATCGCCTACATCGCGGGCTCGCCGGTGGTGCTGTCGGTCAATGCCAAGAGCGACATGAAGACGCTCGCCGATTTCATCGCCCGCGCCAAGGTGAATTCGAAGCCCGGCGCAAAGCCGCTGACCTATTCGTCGTCGGGCATCGGCAGCATGGGCCAGCTGGTGGCCGAACTCTTTGCCCGTAAGGCCGGCCTCAAGGTCGAGCTGATCCCCTACAAGGGCGCCTCGCAGGGCCTCGCCGATCTCGCCGGCGGCCACATCGCGTTCTCGTCCCAGACCATGTCGTCGAGCTCGGCGCTGCTCAAGGCCGGCACGCTCATCGGCCTCGCGCAGACCGGCAAGACGCGGATGGAGGACTTTCCCGCCGTCCCGACCTTCATGGAGCTCGGCTATCCGGATGTGGCGAGCACCGTCTGGTTCTCGCTCTCGGCGCCCGCCGGCCTGCCGGACGATATCGTCGCCAAGGTCAACCGCGAGATCGTGCGCGCCATGTCGGCGCCCGACGCGCAAGCGCGCCTGCGCCAGCTCGGCCTCGTCGCCGACGCCATGACGGTCGCGGAGTTCAATGATCTCATCAAGCGCGAGACCGCGCGCTGGAAACAGATGATCGAGCAGTTGGGGTTGGTGGAGAAGTAAGGTGAGCACAGCGCTTGCGCTCCCTCTCGCCGCAGGGGAGAGGGCCGGGGTGAGGGGCTCTCGGAGCCGATAATAAAACTCGAGGGTCCATCACCCGGCTCGCTTACGCTCGCCACCCTCTCGCCTGCGGAGAGAGGGAAACCATCATCCCTTCCGAATCCGAAACACCAGCACGTCGCCCTCCTGCGACCGCCCCTCGAGGGCGTCGCCGGTCTCGCGCACCAGATTCGGAATATCGATCTCGGTCAGCGGATCGGTGCATTCCACCACGAGGACATCGCCTGCCGGCACCTTGGAGAGGGCTTTGCGGGCGCGCAGCGCGGGCAGGGGGCATTTGAGGCCCCGCAGGTTGATCGTCGTCTCGGCCATGTCCATCTCGGGTTTTATTCTTTGTCGCATTTTTTCGGCGAGCCGCAGGCCCCTTCGCCGGAAAATGCTTTTAACCAATCTCATTCGCCATGGCGGCAGCGGCGCGTCAAGTTCGCTTGACCCACCGGGGCCCGCAACCCCACATAAGCCCGATGGTCGACGCCGACAAACCGCAACGCATCGAGCGGCTCATGCCGCTGGCGGACGCGTTCGCCTGCATCGACCGGCGGGTCGCGCCGGTCGGAACGACACGCCCAGGCATCCTGACGGCCGCGGCCGCCCATCCATCGGCCGCCATCGCGTTGCGCGATGGCGTCGCGTTGCGCGCCGAGGCGACGCTCGACGCCAGCTCCTATGCGCCGATCGCGGTTGCGGCGACGCCGGTCGAGACTGGCGATCCGCTGCCGGCCGGCGCCGACGCGGTCGCGCCGATCGATGCAATCGAGGTGCGCGGCACCGCCATCCATGTCTTCACGCCGCTCGCACCCGGCGACGGCGTTCTGCCGGCCGGCGGCGACATGCCGGCCGGCGAGCCGTTGGGCCGGAACGCGAGGCGCCAGCGTGCCGTCGATCTCGCCGTCTTCTCCATCCTCGGCCTGACCGCGCGCGACGCCCACGCACCGCGTATCTGCGTCGCCGCCGCAAATCCGGGAGATGATGTCGTCATCGATGCCACCATAAACTTGCTGATGCGCGCCATCGCCGACACGGGCGGCATCGCCGACCGCGCGGATCTCGCCGGCGCGCTCACTCATTCGGACAGCGATGCCATCATGATCGTCGGCGGCAGCGGCGTGGGCCGGCGCGACCGCGCGGTGCGCGAGCTCGCGCAACGCGGCGAGGTCGTGTTCCACGGCGTCGGGGTGATGCCCGGCGAGACGGCCGCCTTCGGCATGATCGGAGCGCGGCCCGTGCTCGTGGTGCCGGGCCGGCTCGATGCCGGCCTGGCGGTGTGGCTCACCCTCGGGCGTCGCATCTTGATGCGGATTGCCGGATGCGACCAGAACGAGCCGGGCCGGACCGGCGTGCTGGCGCAGAAGATCACGTCGACCCTCGGCCTCGCCGAGGTGGTGCCGGTGGCACGTGATGGCGACAAGTTGACGCCGCTCGCCTCCGGCTATCTCCCGCTACAAGCGCTCGCACGCGCCGACGGATACGTGCTGGTGTCGGCCGACAGCGAGGGATTTGCCGCGGGCACGCGCGTCGAGGTGAGGCCGCTGCCATGACGGAGCGCATCAAGCCGAGCGAGACCGATCTCGTCGCCGCCGTGCGCGCCGCTGCGCGCCAGGAGCAGTTCCTCGAGGTCGTCTCGGCGCAGGTCGCGCGCGAGCGTTTCGCGCAGCATCTCGATCTCAAGCCGCTCGCGGCCGAGACGGTCGCGCTCGGCGATGCGCTCGGCCGGGTGCTCGCCGCCGACGTGGTCGCGCCGATCGACGTGCCGCCATTCGACCGCTCCGGCGTCGACGGCTTTGCGGTGCGCGCCGCCGACACGGCGGGCGCGAGCGACCGCGCGCCAAAACGCCTGCGGCTCAACGCCGAGGTGATCGCCTGCGGCCACCCGCCCGCGCTCGTCGTCGAGCCTGCGCGCGCGACCACCATCGCGACCGGCGGCGCCATCCCGCGCGGCGCCGACGCGGTCGTGATGGTCGAGTGGACCGAGCTCGTCGAGACCGCGCAGGGCCCTGCGATCGACATCCGCCGCGCGGTCGCGCCCGGCCAGTTCCTCGGCTATGCGGGCTCCGACATCGCGCGCGGCGAGACGCTGCTGCGGCGCGGCCAGCGCGTCGGCTCGCGCGAGATCGGCATGCTCGCGGCTTGCGGTCTCGCACGCGTCGATGTCGTGCGCCGTCCGCGCGTCGCGGTGCTTTCGACCGGCGACGAGCTCGTGCCCTTGGGCGAGCCGCTGCGGCCTGCCGCCGTCTACGACAGCAACGGCGCGATCGTCGCCGCCGCCGTCACCGAGGCGGGCGGCGAGCCGGTGCCGTTCGGCGCGTTCGCGGACGACATCGCGGCGCTCGAGCGCGCGGTGCGCGAGGCGCTCGAGACATGCGACATGGTGGTGCTGTCCGGCGGCACCTCGAAGGGCGCGGGCGATCTCTCGCACCGCGTCGTCGTGCGCCTCGGCCCGCCCGGCGTGCTGGTGCACGGCGTCGCGCTCAAGCCCGGCAAGCCGCTCTGTCTCGCGGTGGCGCACGAGAAGCCGATCGCCATCCTGCCGGGCTTTCCGACCTCGGCGATCTTCACTTTCCACACCTTCGTCGCCCCCGTGATCCGCGCGCTCGCCGGCCGCCCGCCGGAGGCAGCCGAGACCGTCGACGCCACGGTGCCGGTACGCATCGTCTCCGAAATGGGGCGGCAGGAATTCGTGCTGGTCTCGCTCGTCGAGGGCGAGCAGGGGCCGGTCGCGTTCCCGACGCCGAAAGGCTCAGGCTCGGTGTCGGCATTCTCGCAAGCGGATGGGTTTTTGGCGATCGACGCGCTCGCGTCCTCGCTCGATGCCGGCAGCCATGCCGACGTGACGCTGATCGGCAAGAGCCGCATGCCCGATCTCGTCATCACCGGCAGCCATTGCGTCGCGCTCGACGTGGTGCTCGGCGCGTTGTCCGAGCGCGGCTTTGCGGCGCGCACCATCGTGGTCGGCAGCCAGGGCGGCGTCACGGCGGCCGAGCGCGGCGAATGCGACCTCGCGCCCGTGCATCTGCTCGATCCCGCCGGCGCGGTCTACAATCGCCATCTGGTGAAGCCGGGCCTTGCGCTGGTGCCGGGCTGGCGACGCATGCAGGGCTTCGTCTTCCGCGCCGGCGACACGCGCTTCGTCGGCAAGAGCGCCACGCAGGCGATCGCGGCGGCGCTCGCCGATCCGACATGCCTGATGGTCAACCGCAATGCCGGCGCCGGCACCCGCATCCTGATCGATCGCCTGCTCGATGGAAAACGCCCGCCCGGCTACGCCAACCAGCCGAAGTCGCACAACGCCGTCGCGGCCGCGGTTGCGCAGGAGCGCGCCGACTGGGGCATCGCGATCGAGACCGTAGCGCGGCTCTACGGCCTCGCGTTTCTCCCCGTCGCGCCCGAGCACTACGATTTCCTGCTGGTCGAGGCCAAACGCGCGCGTCCCGCCGTACAGGCTTTTCTGGCGGCGCTGCACGACCCCGCCGTGCGCGCCCGCATCACGGCGCTCGGCATGGTGCCGGCGGATGAGTAGGGCCGGGGCCTGCGTCGCGCCTACTCCACCTTCACGCCCTCGTCCTTGATCACCTTGCCCCACTTCGCGTCGTCCGCCTTGATGCGTGCAGCGAAATCCTCCGGCGTGCCGGCGATCGAGAAGATGAAGTTCGGCGCGAGGAATTTGTCGCGGAATTCCGGCTCGGCAAAGATCCGCCTGG
>DASXCK010000465.1:0-11441 GCA_036491235.1 Xanthobacteraceae bacterium
ATCTGGCGCTCGACGCCAATGCGCGCGACCGCGTGCAGATCGCGCTCGATGCGCTCACCATGGCGCCCGAGATCTTCACGCCCGACACGCCGACCTATCTGGGCGTGCGCGCGATCTACTGGAACCTGGCCAATGCGAAGAGCGACGACGACCTGCGCGGCGTCGTCAAGCGGCTGTGGCAGATGGCGATCGAGATCGAGGGCGGCAACGTCTCCGATGCCGAGGCGGCGCTGCGTCAGGCGCAGGAGAACCTGCGCCAGGCGCTCGAGCACGGCGCGAGCGACGAGGAGGTCAAGCGGCTGACCGACGAGCTGCGCGCCGCCCTCAACAAGTTCCTGCAGGCGCTCGCCGAGCAAATGCAGAAGAATGGCCAGGCGCGGCCGCTCGACCCGAACACCAGCCGCATGCTCAGCCAACGCGACCTGCAGCAGATGATCGACCGGCTGGAGCAGCTCTCGCGTTCGGGCGCGAGGGACGCGGCGCGCGCCATGCTCGATCAGCTCAACGATCTCCTCAACAACCTGCAGATGGCGCAGCCGGGCCAGAGGGAAGAGGGCGAGGACGAGATGTCGTCGGCGCTCAATGAGCTCGGCGACATGATCCGCGAACAGCAGCAGTTGCGCGACCGCACCTTCAAGCAGGGGCAGGATCAGCGGCGCCAGCAGCGCGGCCAACAACGCCAGCAAGGCCCACAAGGCCAGCAGGGTCAGCAAGACGGCAACAAGAATGGCTTCGGCGACCTGCAAAAGAACCAGCAGGCCCTGCGCGACCGCCTCAACAAGCTGATGGAGAAGTTCAAGCAGAACGGCATGGGTCAGCAACCGGGTCAGCAACAGGGCGAGCAGCCGGGTGGACAGAACGGCGACGCCGATCCGCTCGGCGATGCCGGCAGCGCCATGGACGAAGCGCAGGGCGCGCTCGGCGACAAGAATGCCGACACCGCGGTCGACAGCCAGGGTCATGCTCTCGAGGCGCTACGCAAGGGCGCCCAGGGGCTCGCCCAGGAGATGCAGAAGCAGATGGGCCAAGGTCCCGGCGGCACGCCTGGCCCCGGACGCCGGCGCGCGGACACCGATCCGCTCGGGCGGCCGCTTCCGAATAATGGTCGTGGTTACGACAACGGTGGCGTGAAGGTGCCCAACATCATCGACGCACAACGCGCCCGCCGCATCCTCGAGGAGCTGCGCCGCCGCTTCGGCGACACCGCGCGCTCGCAGATGGAGCTCGATTACATCGAGCGGTTGCTGAAGGGGTATTGACCTCTCGCGCGGGTCTCGGCGAAGCCGGCCCCGGACTCGATCCGGGATGAGTTCTGTCGCGCCGATAAGGAAATGCGGAATTGCGCTCAAGCTAATCCTCTGGTTGAGGGTGCGCGCCCGGGCTAACAACCCACCGTCATGGCGAGGGGCTTTTGACCAACTCATCGCAAATCCTGCCGCCGCCGCGCGCGGTTGCTGCGGCGCTCGCGATGGCCGTCATGGCGCTCGCGCGGCGGCCCGCGACTGCGCAGGACTGCCCGACGGCCCGGTCGGCGGCGCGCGGGTTTATCGTCGAGCGCAACGAGCTGCAGAAGAGCGAGGTGTTCCGCGCCGATCAGGGACTTGTGCGTGTGGTCACGCGCTACGACGGCAAGACGGTGATCGAGAGCACGCAGTACCAAGGGCTGTTCATGCTCGAGCTGCTGGACCGCGGCAGGCGCACAAAGTTCGACCCGCGCACCGAGCTCAAGACGCTGTTCCCGCTCGAGCCCGGTGCGCAGCTGCATGCCAAGTTCGTCACCGAGCGCGACGGCAATTTCGGCCGCCTCTACGTCGAGCTCGACGTGCGCAAGCCGGAGGATTTCTTCATCGGCGCCTGCAAGTACACGGTGCTGCGGATCGATCGTCGCGAGTCGCGAAGCGCCGTGCCGCCGGAATATGCCTACACCGACCTCTATTCGCCCGACCTCGAGCTGGTGCTCGGGCGCGAATACAAGCGCCCCGGCCGGGAGACCCATGTCGTCAAGTACGACCGCATCTATCCGCTGAAGAACTGACTGCGCTCAACCCATCCTACTTCTTAGAACAGCGGCGCGATCTGGCCGACCTTGAGCGGCCCGAGAAAGACCGTGCCGTCGGCAAAACGCAGCGGGAGCGCCACGGCTTGGCGGCCCTCGAGCTGGGTCGGCCGGCCGAGCACGCTGGCGCCCATGGCGGCGAGCGCCGAATTGCCGCGTGAGCCGAGCAGGCGATTGAGGTCCAGCCCGGGCGCCAGGCGATTGAGCGCATTCTGCGAGGCCTGCCCGACCGCCCGGTCGATACCGAGCGCGGTTATCAGATCCTCGATTCCCGCGACCGTGATTTCCATATCGCCGTCGAGCGTTCCGCGGGCCGTGAGGTGCAGCGTGCCGCGTCCGACGGCGAGCACGTTGCCTTGCTGAATGCGTGTCTGTGTGACCTCGAGTTGCCCGTTGGCGGCCTGCAGGTCGCGCAGCATCTGCGGCAACGGTCGCGGCGAGAAATCGCCCAAGCCGCGAAGCGTGGCGGCGATCTGTGCATCGATCGGTGTGGCCGGGACGCGCGGCACGCCCGGCAGGACCGCCTGCGTGAGATAGAGCGCAAGGTCGAATGCCGGCGGGTCCTGCGGCTGGCGCGGCGCCGGGCGCACATGGAACTCCGCATGCGCGGCGCGCGCAAGCATCTCCTGCCCGCCGTCGCGTGCGATCGAGGGCCGGTCGAGCACGAACGAGATGCGCTGCGGCGGCATGGTCGGAAGGCCGTGCACGCTCGCCTGCGCGAGCGCCCAGTCCATCGTCGCCGCATGGCCGGCGTCATCTGCGACCGTCAACGGGCCGCCGAACTCGGCAATCGCCAGAGATGGTTGGTAGATCTGCACGGCCGCGTGCAGGTCGCGCGCCTTGAACGACACATGCGCGCGCGTAAGCGCGAGCTCGGGCGCGACGCAGCCCAGCTCGAAACGGAACGGGAAACCGCCAAAGCCCTGCGTCGCGCAGCTCAGCACGCGGCCGGCCGCGGCCTCGTGCTTGGTCCAGGCGGCGAGCGCTGTCCGTGCCCGGGCCTGCGCATAGAGCCAGAATGCGCTCCAGCCGAGCGCCAGCGCGACGACGAGGGCGAGCGGCAGGACGAGGCGCCAGCGGCGCGGCGGGCGCGCCCCGGCATCGAAGGCTTGGTCGCTCACGGCCATTGCGCCTCGCGGTTGCGTCCGGCGAACCGGCCTGTTAGGCGAACGTGCACGCGCTTACCAACGCCGCTTTCATCTCGTTCGCACCCATGGAATCTTTCGAGCACGCCGACGAGGATCTCTGGGTCTTCGGCTATGGCTCGCTGATGTGGCGGCCCGGCTTCGCCCACGCGGAGCGCGCCTATGCGCGGCTCATCGGGCTGCATCGGTCGCTGTGCGTCTATTCCTTTGTCCACCGCGGCACGCCGGAGAAACCCGGCCTCGTGCTCGGCCTCGACCGCGGCGGGGCTTGCCGTGGCATCGCGTATCGGGTGGAGCGCGCGTTGCGCGGCGAGACCATCGCCTATCTGCGCGCGCGCGAGCAGGTCACCATGGTCTATCGCGAGGCTTGGCGCGACGTGCTCGTCCCCGGCGAGCCCGAGCGGCGCGTGCGTGCGCTCGTCTACGTGGTCGCCCGCGGCCACGCGCAATATGCGGGCCGGCTCGATCTCGAGCAGCAGCTTCATTTCGTCCGGCAGGGGCATGGCAATTCGGGGGCCAATCGGGATTACGTGCTGGCAACGGTTACGGAAATCGAAGCGCAGGGCATTCGCGACACCGATTTGCACCTGCTCGCCGAGCGACTCAAGGGCAGTCACGACACGCGCCACGGTCAGATTTCTCCTCCACCCAAGCCCTGAATTGGGGCGGGGACGCGGCGGAAGCGCCGCGCGGCGCCTGCCCGACGAAAGACACGTGCCCGCGAATGATCTAGAAAACGCCTACGCTCCGCCACAACCGGACGGGGGCAGCAAGGATGGCGACCGATGTCGATGTCGATGCCGACTGAAAGGAAATCCGATGTCGCGCCGCCCGCCGCCGCGTATGCGACGGACATCGTGATGATGAACGCAGTCGACCTGGCCGCGGCCATCCGGGCGCGGCGGGTCTCCTGCGTCGAGGTCATGCGCGCCTATCTCGACCACATCGATCGCCTCAATCCGCGGGTCAACGCCATCGTCGCGCTGCAGGACCGGGACTCCCTGCTGGCGCAGGCGCGCGAGCGCGACGATGCGCTCGCGCGCGGCGAGGTGATGGGCGCGCTGCACGGCTTTCCGCACGCCGTGAAGGACCTCGCGTCCGTCAAGGGCATCCGCACGACCAAGGGCACGCCGATTCTGAAGGATTTCGTCCCCACCGCGGACAGCATCATGGTCGAGCGGCTGCGCCGGGCGGGCGCGATCTTCATCGGCAAGACCAACACGCCCGAATTCGGTCTCGGCTCACATACATTCAATCCGGTCTACGGCCCGACGCTCAACGCCTATGACCAGACGCGGTCGGCAGGCGGCAGCAGCGGCGGCGCCGCGGTCGCACTGGCGTTGCGCATGCTGCCGCTCGCCGACGGCAGCGATCATGGCGGCAGCCTGCGCAATCCGGCCGGTTGGAACAACATATGCGGCTTCCGCACCAGCCTGGGTCTGGTGCCGCGCGACGGGCTCGACCGCTGGCTGCCGTCGATGAGCGTGCTCGGCCCGATGGCGCGCAACGTCGCCGATCTCGCGATGCTTCTCGCGGTGCAAGCCGGCTACGACGATCGCGCGCCCCTCTCGCTGCCGGGCGATGGGTCACGGTTTGGCGGCCAGCTGGAGTGCGACCTTCGCGGCAAGCGCATCGCCTGGGCAGGCGACTTCAACGGTCATGTGCCCCATGAGCCGGGCGTCCTCGACGTGTGCAAGGACGCGCTCAAGGCCTTCGAGGCCATGGGATGCCTCGTCGAGGAGGCGGTGCCGGACTATCCGGTCGACGCGGTCTGGCGCGCATGGCTTACGCTGCGCCCGTGGTTCAGCGCGGGCGAGCTTCTTGCGTATTACAATGATCCGCAGACGCGCGCCTTGCTCAAGCCGGAGGCGGTCTTCGAGGTTGAGGGCGCGCTCAAGCTTCCGGCGGTCGAGATCACGGCAGCATCGGTGGTGCGCACCGAATGGTATGCGGCCGTGCGCAAGTTTTTTGAAACGTACGATTACATGATCCTGCCGACCGCGCAGCTCTTTCCCTTCGAGGTCGGGCTCGATTGGCCGCACGAGATCGCCGGCCACAAGATGCAGACGTATCACGAGTGGATGAAGGGTGTGATCCTGGTCAGCATGGCGGGATTGCCGGCGCTCGCGGTGCCGGCGGGCTTCAACCCGCGCGGCTGGCCGATGGGCATCCAGATCGTCGGACCCAATCAGGCCGACCTCGCCTGCCTGCAGCTTGCCCATGCGTACGACGCCGCGACGAATTGGGCGACACGGCGGTTGCCGCCCCTTCTGATGTAAGGTGGCGGCGCAACGGACCGGGGCGCGCACAGACTACCTCGTATCAACCGCCGGTGCGCGGCGGTGCGCCTGTGACGTCTTCTGCCTGCGCGATCAGCCGCGCCGTCGCGGTCTCGAGCTCGTGCTGCAGCCGCGGGAAGAACTCCTCGACCGCGAGCCCCGGCGCGATCGGGTCGAGAATCTCGACGGCGATCGTGCCTGGATAACGCATGAACTTGCGCCGCGGCCAAAAAAGCCCGGAATTGAGTGCGATCGGCACGCAAGGTATGTCGCATTCGCCGTAAAGATGAGCGATGCCGAACTTGTAGCGCGGCTCGGCTCCGGGCGCGCGGCGCGTGCCTTCCGGAAACACGATGATCTGGCGACCGCCGCCGAGCGCCGCGCGTGCACGCTGCCCCATGGCGATCAGCGCCGGCTTGCCGCCGCCGCGCTCGACCGGGATCATGCCGGCGTGGCGCGCGTACCAGCCATAGAATGGGATCCACAGCAGCTCGCGCTTGAGAATGAAGGTCGGATCGTCGAACAGCGTGAGCAGCGCAAATGTCTCCCACGCCGACTGGTGCTTGGCGGCGACCAGGATCGCGCCGCGCGGGATCTTCTCCAACCCGCGCCAGTCGACCGCGATGCCGCAGACGATCCGCAGCAGCGCGAGGTTGACCCGCGCCCAGTGCCGCGCGAGCCCGATGATCGCGCGGTGCGGCATCACCAGGGTCGGGATGGCCACCACGAGGTAGACCGCGAGGATGAGATAGAACAGGGCGTTGAAGACGAGCGAGCGCAGGGCGATCACGGTCGCGTGCCCGGTCAGGCCGGCGCGCAGCAGCGGCGCGCGAGTTCGCCTTCGGTCTCGCGTGCCGGCAGGACGTGCATGCGCACGACTGCGGCGATGAACTTGAAGTATTCGGTGATGATGAGGCGCGCGGTCACGCCGTTCGACCACCATGGCTCGGAGCGCTGGCGATCGGTGAGCACCGGAAACTCGATCAGCTTCACGTCGGGAAGCTCGTGCGACAGCTCGGCGATCGCGCGCGGCATGTGATAGGCCGAGGTGACGACGAGGAGCGAGTGGAACCCGCGTGCGCGCGTCCAGCGTCGCGTCTCGACCGCATTCCCGATCGTGTTCTGGGCGGAATGGTCGAGGTCGATGCAGCAGCCGAAAAGCGCTTGATAGTGCGGGGTCAGCCGCGCGAGCTCGCGCGAATGGGTGGTCCGGTTGACCCCGGTGATCAGCAGCCGCTGGCCGCGCCCGGCAGCCAGCAGCTCGACGGCGTCGTTGATGCGCGCGGCGCCGCCGGTCAGCACCACGATGCCCTCGGCGGTGCGGTCGGCGGGCTGCACATCGGTCGGCACCCGGTGCACGAACCAGACGAAGCCGATCGAGAGCGCGACGACCCCGGCGAGGGCACACAGCACGAGGCCGTAGCGCAGGGCCGCGCGCGCGCGCGGGAACGCGAGAACTCGCGTGGCGGGTTTTCCCGCTGCGGACTCAACCGGAGATTTTGCTTCGCCGCTCGCCATCGCTCTCTTCGTATAGCCCATCTAACGGCAGATTTCGGCGCCCCGATGGCTACTCGATGCTCGCGAGCGTCTGGCTCACGACATGGCGCGACGTGCCGGCCGTGACGGCGGCCACCAGCGCGATCTGGCCGAGCACCGCCGCATAGCCCGCGATGCCGATCGAGAACGTGCTGAACAGCGCCGAGGTTTCCTCCTGCGCGGCGGTCCCGAGGAACAGATTGCTGACGGTGCCGGCGAGCGCGAGCATGAGCAGCGCCGCCCCGCCGCCGATCAGGCCGCCCTGCAGGCCGAGGATAAGGAATTGCCGCTGGAACTGGCCCGCGATGTAGGCATCGCGGGCGCCGATCAGATGCAGCACCTCGACGGTCGGCCGGTTGGTCGCCATGGCGCCGCGCGTCGCAAAGGCAACCGAGAGGACGGTCGCGATCAGCACCAGGGCGAGAATGCCGATGCCGACCGCAACCGCCGCGGTGGCCATCGCGCGCATGCGGTCGATCCAGCCGCGGTGGTCGTCGACGCTTGCACCGGGGATTTTGGCTGCGAGCGCCGCGCGCAGCGCCGCCAGGTTGGGGCGCTGGTCCGCCCCGACGCGCAGCACGATGATGCGCGGCACCGGTAGTGCGTCGAGCGAGAGGCCGGTACCGAGCCAAGGTTCGAGCAGGCGCGCAGACTCGGTCGCCGTGTAGGGGCGCACGTCGGAGATGCCCGGCGCCGCACGCGCGATCGCGACCGCGTCGTTGACCTCGGCGTCGAGGTTGCGCCCGGGCAGGGGACGGATCTGGATCGTCATCTCGCGCGCCACCTCCGACTGCCAGTCGGCGGCGGAGCCGAGCACCAGCATTACGCCGCCGGTCGTGAGCGAGGCGAGGAACGTCATGATGGCGACCACCGCGACCAGCGCGCGGCCGGAGATCGAGCTGCGGGGCACGACCGGCGTTTCGCGCGGGTGCTCCACGGGCAGCGGCCGCGCCGCCGCGGCCGGCTCCGGATCGTAGGGCGTCTCGGCCATGAGGCTATTCGTAGACATGCATTCGGCCTTCGTGCAACACGAGGCGGCGCGCGTCGTACTTGTCCATCAGGGCGATGTCGTGCGTCGCGATCACGACCGACGTGCCCGATTTGTTGAGCTCGATGAACAGCCGCAGCAGCCGTTCGGCCAGCGAGGGATCGACATTGCCGGTCGGCTCGTCTGCGAGCAGGAGCTGCGGCCGCGCGATTACGGCGCGGGCGATCGCGGCGCGCTGCTTCTCGCCACCCGAGAGCACCGGCGGCAGCGCCCACATGCGCTCGCCGAGGCCGACCCAGTATAGGAGCTCACTCACCTCGTGCCGGTAGCTCGCCTCCGCGCGCCCGAGAATGCGCAGCGGCAGCGCCACGTTCTCGTAGGTACTCATGTGGTCGAGCAGGCGGAAATCCTGGAACACGATGCCGATGCGCCGGCGCAATGTCGCGCGCGAGTCTTTCGACAGCGTCGCGATGTCGTGGCCGAACAGGTGGATCAGCCCGCGCGTCGGCTTGAGCGAGAGGAAGAGCATCCGCAGCAGCGAGGATTTTCCGGCGCCAGATGGGCCGGTCAGGAACTGGAAAGAGTGGGGCTCGATGTGAAACGTGAGGTCGCGCAGGACCTCGGGGCCGAGCCCGTAACGCAATCCGACGTTTTCGAACCGGACCAAGATTGTCTCCGCGTCAGCAATCCGTCATCCATGATGCGCGTGTGATCGGCTGCGGCGCTGTCTCCCTCGAGATATGCGAACGGGCGTCACGGCGAGCCAATGACGTGCTTCGCGTAGCCTCGGCGCCCCCTCGACCCAACCCTCTCGCCGCGGCCGCGGGAAGAGAGCGTGACCCACTCATCACAGTTGTCGTCCCTCGCCGAGCCCCAAGATGAAGCATGTCGCCGTGATTCGCACTTTTAACAGGAACGCGGCCGGCGATTCGATCGTCCCCGCTCGCGCGCTGATCTGCCTCATGCCATGGCCCGTCCTCCACGCGGATGAGTCGGGGCTCCGCGGCGGCCCGATCGGGCATGATCGTTTGTTCGGCCTGAAGGACGAGGCGCTGCCAGGCACAACCGCTGCGCCCCGACCGGAATACCGGCGAGTGGTGAAAAACGGGAGGGCATGGTTTCCGATCCGTTAACGGACCGCTGCTAGCGTCGGCGGGCTCGCGAGGATTATTCACGATTCGCCGATGCTGATCACCTGTCCGAACTGCGCGACCTCCTACGACGTCTCCGCGGCCTCCCTCGGCGCCGAAGGGCGCTCGGTGAAATGTGTGCGCTGTCAGGAGGTGTGGTTCGCGACCCCCTCGGCGCCCCCACTGTCGGACGCCGACGAGGGCGTGGCGAGCGCCGCCGCCGCGTCCGCCCAGTATCGGCGGGCCGGGCCGGCCGTGCCGGGGCACGACCCGGAGCCGCCCACTGACGATTTTATGGCGCGCGACGATGGGTCTTCGATCGATCCCAACCTGGCGGCACGCGCGGTCGACCGCCAGCATGTCGAGTACGACGATCCGCCGCCGCTCGACGCCGGCCCGCGGGGCGGTGGCGTCGACGGGGCCGCCGGGCTCGCCGCGCATCTCGCCGACCACGAGGCGCCGCCGCTCGCACCCGACGCCGGCGAAGTGGTTGCGATCCCGCCGGCGCGCAGGCCAGGCGAGGACATCGAGAGCATCGCGGCGCGCCGCACCCAGCGTGCGAAGGACAAGCGCGAGGGCGGGCGGCTGCGCCCGAGCCTCGCGACAGTGATCGTCGCCCTATTTGCCGCCAACGCGGTCCTGCTCGGCTGGCGCACCGACGTGGTGCGGCTGATGCCGCAGACGGCGTCGCTGTTTGCCGCCATCGGGCTGCCCGTGAACTTGCGCGGCATCGCCTTCTCGGATGTGACCACCGCGACCGAGGCGAGCGAGGGCGTGCCGGTCCTTTTGGTCAAAGGGCGGATCACCAACGTCACCCACCAGCCGCGCGAGGTGCCGCGTCTGCGCTTCGCCATGCGCAATGCGGCCGGCAACGAGGTCTATGCCTGGACGTCAATGCCCGCCAAGGCAACGCTCGCGCCCGGCGAGGCCGAGCCGTTCGAGACGCGGCTCGCCTCGCCGCCCTCCGACGGGCAGGCCGTGGTGGTGCGCTTCTTTACCCGCCGCGATATTGCCGGCGGCGCGCGCTGAGGGCCCAAGATGGCGCGTATCCTGCTCGCCGAGGACGAGGAGGCGCTGCGCGCTTTCGTCCTGCGTGCGCTCGTCCAGGACGGGCATGATGTGATCGCGGCCGCCGACGGCGGCGAGGCGCTCGACGTGCTCACGCGCGAGCAAGGCAGGTTCGATCTTATCCTCACTGACATCCGCATGCCCGTGATGGACGGCATCGCGCTCGCGCTTGCCGCCGCGCGCGACTTTCCCGACCTCACCATCCTGCTGATGACTGGCTATGCCGACCAGCGCGAGCGCGCGCATGGCCTCGACGCGCTGATCCACGACGTGATCGCCAAGCCCTTCTCGCTCAGCGATATCCGCAAGGCGGTTGCCGAGGCGCTGCTTGCGAAGCGGCGGTGAGAGGGCGCCGTGCGGCGCTTGCGGGCGAAAGCGCTGGGCACGGCGGGCGAGGGAAGGGATGCCGGGTCGTCGAATCTGCGACGAGCCCGCGATCGTCACACCAGCATGTTGATTGACAGGCCGGTGCCCTGACCGTTCTGCGGCAGCGGCGGCTGTTGGTTGGGCGGATTGGTCCGCGTTACGCCCGTTGCCTGGTTGCCGTTGTCGCCGCCATTGGCGGGCGGTGGCCCCTCGGCCTGTCCGCTCGCGTTGTTGGTGTTCGCGCCGTTGGTGCCGTTCGGTTTGTTGGCGCCGTTCTGGCCGTTCTTGTTGTTCGTGTTCGGCGCCAGGGTCAGCGGCTGGAAGGCCGGCAGCGGGGCGATGGAAGAGACGCTCATGGTCATGATCCTTACGCGGAGCCTGAGAGCGGAAGGCTTCCCAATGCCACGCGGCCGCTTGCGTTTCTCCTCTGCTCGGCGGTGCGATTTTCCGCAAAAGAATGCCAAATTTGAGTCGAACTGGGATAACGGCAGCAAATCCAAGGCGCTTGCGGCCGTTCTGACGACTCGACATCGCGCCCAATCGGGCGCCAGCGTTCATCCAGCGTGATCTAACGACGTGCCACCGGCGGCGCGGTCAGCTCTCCGTCTTCGCGATCGGCCGGCCGAAATCGGCCGCGGCGGAATCTTGGCCGATGCTGACAATGCCGCGGCGGATCGCGCGCGTGCGGGAGAAATGCTCGAACAGCGCCTCGCCGTCGCCGCGACGCATTGCGCGGGTGAGCTTGGCGAGATCCTCCTGGAAGGTGCCGAGCATTTCCAGCACCGCGTCCTTGTTGGCGAGAAAGACGTCGCGCCACATGGTCGGATCGGAGGCGGCGATGCGCGTGAAGTCGCGAAAGCCGCCGGCCGAGAA
>DASXCK010000466.1:0-4439 GCA_036491235.1 Xanthobacteraceae bacterium
CTGCCAGCGCCGCATTCCGCTGCTGTTTCTCCAGAACATCGTCGGCTTCATGGTAGGGCGCGACTACGAGGCGGGGGGCATCGCCAAGGACGGCGCCAAGATGGTGACGGCGGTCGCCTGCGCGCAGGTGCCGAAGATCACGCTCATCGTCGGCGGCTCCTACGGTGCCGGCAATTACGGCATGTGCGGCCGCGCCTACGGGCCGCGCTTCCTGTTCACCTGGCCCAATGCCCGCATCTCGGTGATGGGCGGCGAGCAGGCCGCGAGCGTGCTCGCGAGCGTCAAGCGCGACAACATTGCGGCGGCCGGCGGCAAGTGGTCCGAGGTCGAAGAGGAAGAGTTCAAGCAGCCGGTCCGCGAGCAATACGAGGCCGAGGGCAATCCCTACTACGCGACCGCGCGGCTGTGGGACGACGGCATCATTGCGCCGTCGGAAACGCGGCGCGTGCTCGCGCTGGCGTTTGCGGCGACGCTCAACGCGCCGATCGCGCCGACCCGGTTCGGGGTGTTTCGGATGTGATTGGGGCTCACCTGTTGAACAGCCAGAGCACGGCGCTGAGCAGTACGCTGATGACGATGCAGGTCACCAGCGGAAAATAGAAGGTGAAACTCCCGCGCTGGATCGCGATGTCGCCGGGCAGCCGGCCGAGGCCAATCCGTGAGAGGTAAGGCCAGAGCACGCCGATCGCCACGATGGTGAGCCCGAGCACGATCAAGAAGCGGGACATGGTCTGATCTCTTGGCCTGGATCTATCGCGATATCGTCGGAGACAGCAGGGCCGAAGGCCGTCCAGCTCGGGCGTGCGGACGGGCGGGACAGCGCCGCGGCGCCTGCATTATACTGCGGCTCTCGAGACCTCGGTCCGACAATTCACGCATCAATATGGCCACGGGAGGAACTCACCCATGAAGCGCAGTCTGCTGCTCGGCACCGTCATCGCGCTCGCCTTCGGCGCGGGACTTGCCACCCAATCGATGGTCGGAGCGCAAGCGCCGGTGCCGCCAAAGGACATCATCAAGGAGGAGCCGCTCGTCGGCGGCAACTCGCAGGACACGATGATGCAGGTCGTGACCATTCCGCCCAACGCGGTGGGGCCGTGGCACATCCATCCGGACGGCCACGAAATCAGCTACGTCATGGAAGGCGCGGTCAAGCTCCAGGTCGATAAGGAGCCCGATCGCGTGGTCAAGGCGGGCGAAGGCTTCCACGTCAACGCCAACATCGTGCACCGCGGCGTCGGCGAACCGAGCGGTGCGAAGCTGCTGATCGTGCGGCTCAAGCCGAAGGACAAGCCCGTCGCGCAGCCCGTGAAGCACGACTGAACACACAGAACCAATCCCACTGCGTCATTGCCCGCGTATAGCCGTTCGAAGAACGGCGTCGCTTCGCTCGTCTGTGGCGGGCAATCCAGGAATCACGAGCGCGGAAATGGGACGCGCAAAGTGTCCATCGAGGCACTGCGGAGTGCCGGGTCGCCCGCATTCGCGGGCGATGACCCCAGTGATTGGACTGGTGCAGTCGGGTTACGAAATTTTGCCCTACGGCAGCGTGACGACCACGTTGCCCGGCGTCTTGCCCTGCTCGACGGCCTCGTGTGCGCGCACGATCTCGCCGAGCGGGAGGCTGAGCGCAACATTGTGGGTCAGGCGCTTCGCCTCCATCAGCTCCGTGATCGCGCCGACCGCGGCGGCGCGCTCGGCGGCCGTGAGCTCGTAGACGAAGATCCATTTGATCGTATTCGCATTGACCAGCAAAAACTGCGCCGGCACCGGCGCCTCCGGCGCGCCTGTGCCGTACACCACGACCTGGCCGCGCGGGCGCAGCACGCCGGAATAGAGTTTTGCGTTGGCGGCGAGGTCCATCTCGATCACGGCATCGACGCCCTCCCGGTCGGTCAGGTCCATGATCGCCGCCCCGACGTCCTCGCGCTTGTAGTCGATGACGTGGTCGGCCCCGGCCGCGCGCGCGAGCCTTGCCTTCGCGTCCGAGCTGACCGTGGCGATGACCACGGCGCCGCGCGCCTTGGCGAACTGGATGGCGTAATGGCCGACGCCACCGGCGCCGCCCGCGATCAGCACCGTCGTGGCGCTGTCGACCTCGGCGGTCGCAATCGCGTGGTAGGCGGTCATCGCCGGTATGCCGAGGCAGGCGCCTTCGGCAAACCCGATGTGGCCGGGCAGCCGCACCGCCAGGGCCGCGGGCAGCACCACGTACTCGGCCGCGGTCCCGAAGGCGCGCTTCCACTGCGCGTTCCAGGTCCACACCCGCTCGCCGACTCGCGCCGGCGCAACGCCGCTACCGACCTTGTCGATGGTGCCGGCCCCGTCGCTGTGGGGGACGACACGGGGAAACGCGATCTTGCGGGTGCGTCCTTCGCGCGATTTCACGTCCGACGGGTTCACGCCCGAAGCCGCAAGCTTGACCCGCACCTCGCCGGGACCGGGCTCCGGCGTCGGCAGATCCCCGAGCCGTAGCACCGCGGCGGCAGCTCCGTTGGCTTCGTAATAGGCGGCGCGCATGTGAGGCTCCTCGTGTCGATAGATCGCCCCGGGGGCTCTGAGCCGCCGCCCGCAACCGGGACGGCCCCCCTCGCGGACGCCGCAATCATTATGTTATACTGGCCAAATCAGATGGGGGCGACCGTCGATGAAATGGCTGGCCATAGGATTGGTCGTATTCGTCGCTGCGCTGGCGGCGTTTCCGGTGACGGTTGGTGCCGTCGGCGCCCTGATCGGCCACCGTGTCGAGAATGCTCAATCGATTAGCTACATCTCGCGCGAGATCCACGAGATGAGCGCGAGTCGGCACCGGGCTTGGGTTCGGCGCAAGCTCGATCGGCTGACCAACGAACAGCATTTCTGACGGACCCGGGCGCCTGACGAACGCGGATCCCTCTGCGCCGACGCGGCCCGTTGCCTGAATTTTGGGCCTTCCGGGCGGCGCTCGATGCCCGACGAACCTGCAGCTTCACAGCGGCTTGTGATCGAGCGCCGGGCGCCAGCCGGAACCGGGCGCGCACGCCATGTGTTTTCCTCGAAATGAGGCTTCACAACGCAAGGAGGCAGCGATGAGCTTTCGCGTCTACAGCGGCCCGCACGGGGCACCGGCGCCGAGCGCGCTCGAACGGGAGCGTATGCTATTCAAGGAATTCTCCTCGCTCGACGAGGCGATGAGTTGGGCGGGCCACATTGGTGGCCGCGGGCTGACCGCATTGCTGATCGAGGGCAACGACGGGACCCGCATGGTCAAGCAGGAGATCGTCGCGGCCCTGCGCCATCGCGAGACTGAGGATCGCCGGCAACGGCACCATTAAGGGCTCGTACGGCGGCGCGCTGGTCGCGCCGGCGTCCTCGCGTGGCGGCGGCCGCGCGGATACGCCGGCGCTATTTTGTCAGTCTATTCCACTGATTGCGGACGCCCTCGATCGCGCTGTGCGTCACGAGGCTGAACTGATCCCAGTTGACCAGCGGCTTGTCGGTCGGCAGCGCAACGGCCGTATCGTGGACGTAAGCCGCGCCGATCGTGATCACGATCCCTAGAATGAAGGCACTCAGGCTACGCATACCTCGTCTCCCACGCGAAATCCGGCTATGAGGTTGGCGAGAATTACGGCAACTTCACGGTAGTACTCTATAACGGAGCTGGGATGAATGCGATGGCCGGGACGCATTTTCGCAAGGCGTTGATCGTCGGGGCCGGCGCGGGCCTGAGCGCCGCGCTGGCGCGCGCTTTCGCCCGCGAGGGCTTGGCGATCGCGCTCGCGGCACGCAGCCCCGACGATCTGGCGGCGCTCGCGGCCGAAACCAAAGCGCAGGTCTTTGCTTGCGACGCCGCGCGCCGGGCCGACGTCGAGCGGCTGTTCACCGAACTCGATGCGCAAGGCGCGCCC
The DNA here is from genome assembly GCA_036491235.1 of Xanthobacteraceae bacterium. GTDB lineage: Bacteria > Pseudomonadota > Alphaproteobacteria > Rhizobiales > Xanthobacteraceae > JAVDCA01. The sequence continues at coordinate 3,891 of DASXCK010000466.1, forward strand.
GACGTCGTGGCCTACAATGCGAGCTACCGCACGCGCGGTCCGTTCGTCGACCTCGACGCCGACGAGGTGGAGAAGTCGCTGCGCGTGTCGGCGCTCGCCGGCTTCTACGTCGCACAGGCCGCCGTGCGGCGGATGCTGCCGGCCGGGCAGGGCGCGATCTTCTTCACCGGAGCGTCCGCGAGCGTCAAGGGCTATGCCCAGTCGGCGCCGTTCGCGATGGGCAAGTTCGCACTGCGCGGCCTCGCGCAGAGCATGGCGCGCGAGCTCGCACCGCAAGGCATCCACGTCGCCCACGTGGTGGTCGACGGGGGCATCCGCTCGGAACGGCGCGCCGAACCGGCGGACAAGCCCGACAGCATGCTCGACCCGGCCGCGATCGCGGAGAGCTACGTGCATCTGCTGCGTCAACCGCGCAGCGCGTGGAGCTGGGAGATCGAGGTGCGGCCGTGGGTGGAGCGCTTTTGAGAGCAGCATGGGCTTCCGACCTTGCCGCGCAGAAGCTCGGCCGCTATAAGCCCGCCGCACCGTAACAAGATTCTCATCCAAGGG
>DASXCK010000467.1:0-5520 GCA_036491235.1 Xanthobacteraceae bacterium
CACCAATTTCCGCATCAGGGAGATCGACGCGCGGCTCGAGGTCCTGGGCGGCTACCTCGTCGCGTATCTCAACCTCGACAAGGTCATCCAGATCATCCGCACCGAGGACGAGCCCAAGCCGGTGCTGGTCAAGACGTTCAAGATCAGCGAGGTCCAGGCCGACGCCATCCTCAATATGCGGCTGCGCAACCTGCGCCGCCTCGACGAGATGGAGATCAAGTCCGAGGACAAGGCGCTGCGCACCGAGCGCAAGGGTCTGCAGGAACTTCTCAAGTCCGAGACCGAGCAGTGGAAGAAGGTCGGCGACGAGATCAGGAAGGTGCGCGAGACCTTCGGACCGAAGACCAAGCTCGGCAAGCGGCGCACCGGTTTTGCCGAGGCGCCCGAGCACGACGAGGCCGCGATCGAAGAGGCCATGGTGGTGCGCGAGCCGATCACGGTTGTCGTGTCCGACAAGGGCTGGATCCGCGCGCTGCGCGGCCATGTCAGCGACCTCTCGGGCGTCACCTTCAAGTCGGACGACAAATTGAAGTTCGCGTTTCCGGCCGAGAGCACCTCGAAGATCACGATCTTCGCCACCAACGGCCGCTTCTACACGATCGACGGGTCGAAGCTGCCGGGCGGGCGTGGGCACGGCGAGCCGGTGCGCCTGCTCATCGACCTCGATCAGGCGAGCGACCTCGTCGCCGTCTTTGCGTTCGTGGGCGGGCGCAAGTTCCTGGTGGCGAGCCATCAGGGCAAAGGTTTCGTCGTTGCCGAGGACGAGTGCATCGCCAACACGCGCAAGGGCAAGCAGGTGCTCAACGTCAAGATGCCCGACGAGGCGCGCGCGCTCACGCTGGCGGAGGGCGAGCTGGTCGCCTCGATCGGCGATAACCGCAAGATGGTCGTCTTCGGTGTCGAGCAGTTGCCCGAGATGACGCGCGGCTCCGGCGTACGGCTGCAGCGCTTCAAGGACGGCGGGCTTTCCGACGTGAAGGTGTTCGAGGCCGAGAAGGGACTGACCTGGACCGATACGGCGGGGCGTGAATTCACGCTGACGCTGAAGGAGCTCGCCGACTGGCGCGGCAATCGTGCCGATGCGGGCCGCATCGCGCCGAAGGGTTTCCCGCGGACGAACCGATTCAGCTCCTAGTCTGGGCGGCGAAACCATCTGCCACGCTGCGACGCGTGCGCGACTTTACGGCGTTCGATCCTGATGCTCTCCGTGCGGGCGAGAAAGGATGACGGCGCATGTCTTCCCCCCGCAGGGGCCACAGCCAAACCGCGCTGATCACCGGCGCAAGCAGCGGTATCGGGCTCGAGCTCGCGCGCTGCTTTGCTCAGGCCGGCTACGATGTGGTGCTGGTGGCGCGTTCGGCGGGTGCGCTGGCGCCCGGCGGGACTGCGCGCGCCGTCGCTACGCGCGCCCGTGGAGAAACTTCGCGAACGCCTTGAGGGTCGTCTCCGACACGTGGTGCTCGATGCCTTCGGTGTCGGCCTCGGCGGCCTCGGCGGGTACGCCGAGCGCGATCAGCACCGCGACCACCAGGCGGTGACGGGCGCGCACGCGCGCCGCGAGCGCCTGGCCTGATTGCGTCAGGAACACCCCGCGATAGGGGCGGGCGGTGGCGAGACCCTCGCGCTTGAGCCGCGCGATCGCCTTGATGGCGGTCGCATGCGAGACGCCGAGCCGGCGTGCGATGTCGGTCGGTCGCGCCTCGCCGGCACTGCCGAGAAGGTCGTCGATCAGCTCGACATAGTCCTCCAGCAGCGCGGTCGACTGCGCCGAGCGCGCCTTGCCGAAGCGTCGCGCCTGCGCGGTCTCGGTCGGCAGACCCGAGCCTTCACCACGTCTTTTCAAGGGCTTGCGGGGCATCCCGCGCTCTCCAGGCCGATCCGGAACCGGATTCTAATGCAAAGCGCACATGTTGTAACCGATATTGCGCATTGCGCCATATGCGTTATTTTGTAGCCAAGGCTACATATCCGAGTTCGCTTCAGTGTGAGCGCTGCATGAATGCAGGCGAAACCGCGCAGGTGCTGCCGTCCGGTTCCCGGTCGCTGTCCGACCGCACCGTCGAGAGGGCGCGCGCGCTGCTCGCCGGCGAGCGGCGCGGACTGCGCGGCTATCTCGCCTTCGTGGGACCCGCGGTGGTTGCTTCGATTGCCTACATGGACCCGGGCAATTTCGCCACCAACATCCAGGCGGGTGCGAAGTACGGATATGCGCTGCTCTGGGTGGTGTTGCTCGCCAACCTCATCGCCATGCTGTTCCAGGCGCTTTCGGCCAAGCTCGGCATCGTCACCGGCCGCAACCTCGCCGAACTCTGCCGCGAGCACTTTTCGCGCCCCGTGGTGTTCGCCATGTGGATCGTCAGCGAGATCGCCGCCATGGCGACGGACCTTGCCGAATTCCTCGGCGGCGCCATCGGGCTGTCGCTGCTGTTCGGGCTGCCGCTCGTCGTCGGCATGGCGGTCACGGCCGTGCTCGTCTACGCCATCCTGATGCTCGACCGCTTCGGATTCCGTCCGGTCGAGTTGATCATCGGCAACCTCGTCGCCGTCATCGGGCTCTGCTACCTCATCGAGATGCTCGTCGCGCCGGTCGACTGGCGCGCCGCCGCGCTGCACACGATCACGCCGCAGCTTCCCGACGCGGGGGCGCTGCTGCTCGCGGTCGGCATCATCGGCGCCACCGTGATGCCGCATGCGGTCTACCTGCATTCTGGCCTCACCCAGGCGCGCATCCCGGCGCGCGACGACCGCGAGAAGCGCAAGGTGGTGCGCATCTCCAACGTCGAGGTAATGGTCGCGCTTTCGATCGCGGGCCTCGTCAACATCGCAATGGTGATGATGGCGTCGGCCGCCTTCCATGCCGGCCACGCCAACGTCGCCGAGATCGAGACCGCCTATCACACCTTGACGCCGCTGCTCGGCGCCGGCGCGGCCGTCGTGTTCCTGATCTCGCTGCTCGCCTCCGGCGTGTCGAGTTCGACGGTCGGCACCATGGCGGGGCAGATGATCATGCAGGGCTTCGTCGGCTTCCGCATTCCGATCTGGATCCGGCGGCTGGTGACGATGATCCCGGCCTTCGTCGTGGTCGGCCTCGGCGTCAACGCGACGCAGGCGCTGGTGGTGAGTCAGGTGCTGCTGTCGATCGCGTTGCCGCTGCCGATGATCGCGCTGCTCATGTTCACGCGCCGGCGCGACATCATGGGCGAGTTCGTAAACGGCCGGCTGACCCAGGTCGCCGCGGCCCTCGGCACCGTCGCGGTGCTCGCGCTGAATGCGATCTTGATTTGGGAAGTCGCTTCGTAGGATGGATTTCGCTGCGCTCGACCGATCCTGCGATCTGCCGTTTCCTACGTCTCCGACCGCACCCAGCCCTCGGCCATCAGCCGCTCCTGCGGGAGGAACCGGCCCTTGTAGTCCATCTTGCGCGAGCCGCGCACCCAGTAGCCGAGATAGACGTAGGAGAGTCCCATGCGCCGGGCGCGCGAGATGTGGTCGAGGATCATCAGCGTGCCGAGCGATCGTTCGGCGACGTCGGGTTCGTAGAACGAGTAGACCATCGAGAGGCCGTCGCCGAGCACGTCGGTGAGCCCGACCGCAAGCAGGTCGCCGGAGCCGGCCAGCCGGTATTCGATCATCTTGGTGGTGACGTGGCTGTCCTCGACCATCATGGCGTAGTCGAGCACGGTCATGTCGGCCATCCCGCCGTCGTGGTGGCGCGAGTCGAGATAGGCGCGGAATACCGAGTACTGCTCGGAGGTCGGCACCGCGGCGCGCATCTCGCCGGTCACGTCGGAGTTGCGGTCGAGCACGCGCCGCATGCTGCGCGTCGCGCGGAAGTCGTTGACCACGACGCGCACCGACACGCAGGCGCGGCAGGCCTCGCAGGCGGGCCGATAGGCGATCGACTGGCTGCGGCGGAAGCCGCCATGGGTGAGGAGGTCGTTGAGCTCGGGCGCGCGCTCGCCGACGAGGTGCGTGAAGACCTTGCGCTCCTCCTTGCCGGCGAGATACGGGCAGGGCGAGGGCGCGGTCAGGTAGAATTGCGGCGTGTCGCGCGAATGCTGGGTCACGGTGGATCGACTCCGCACCTAAGATTGCGCGCCAGCGGCGCTTCGTCAAATTGAAGCATGGTTTGCGTTAACAGGTGCTGCTGGCACGCAATACCGCCGCCCGGCGTTCGTTGTCGATCTCCACGGTGCCGAGCGTGAAATCGTGCGGGAGGCGCCGGCGTGTGTTGAAGAAACCGGCCCCGCGCGCACGGCGAAGCGCGCGAACTCGTCGCCTTCAAACTGCTCGCAATTGATGGGGAAATCAGGGCAGATACGCGCTCAGCGCATCCGTTCGACCTGCAACTCGAACGCTTTCATCTCCGGCGTCGGGGTGTCGCTGTCGATATCGGGCCGCGGGCGCGGCAGCGGGATCGCAAGGCGCGCCGCGATCTGGCGGCTCGGCCGGCTGCGCGGCAGCGGCACGTTCAAGGGAACATCGGCATTGGCGGCAATGTCGGCGTTGGATGGCGCATCTGCATTGGTTTCAACGGGCGCGGCCGAAGCGACCATCGTCTCGGCGTTCGCGGCCTGTGCGGGCGGCGCCGGAACCGCGGGTTGTGCCGATGGCGGGGCAGTGGGCGCGGCGGAAGCGGTCTGATCCTGTGGCTGCGGCGGCCATCCGCGTGCGCTCGGCCACGACGCAGCCCCGTTGCCTTCAATTCCGCGTGACGCGGTCGACGCGGCATTGTCGTCATTGCCGGTCGCCGTCGTGTCCGGGGCGGGCGCCGTGGCGGCGTTCTCGGCCGGGGTGGCTGGCGTCGTTGGTGCAGAAATGGCCGCCATTGCGGCGGGCGCCTGCGGCTGTGCCACCGGGGCAGTGACCGGGCCGACTGCGGCCGTCGCGGTGGCCTTCATGTAACCGCCGAGGAGAAGCGGCGCGAAGAACCATGCCGCGACCAGCGCCACCGCCAGTGCCGACATGATCACCAGCACGCGCGGAACGCGCGAAGGCCGGTGGTAGTCGGAAAGATCTAGCTCGTCGCGCTCCATCGCCCCGTCCTCACAAGGTGTATCACCCTGTCCCAACAGAGGCTTGCGGACCTTAGCTGGCGTCACGTCGCAACTTCTCGGCGACCCGGGGTGCAAAATAGCTCAGCATCCCATCCGCTCCGGCGCGTTTGAACGCAATAAGGCTCTCCATCATCGCCTTATCGCCTTCGAGCCAGCCATGACCCGCCGCCGCCATAAGCATCGCATATTCGCCAGATACTTGGTAGGCGAAAGTCGGCCTTTTGAATGTGTCTTTGACGCGCTGCACAATGTCCAGATAGGGCATGCCTGGCTTCACCATGACCATGTCGGCGCCCTCGGCGAAGTCGAGTGCAACCTCGCGCAGTGCCTCGTCCGAATTCGCTGGATCCATCTGGTAGGTGCGCTTGTCGCCCGTGAGCGTCTTGGCCGAGCCGACCGCGTCGCGGAACGGCCCGTAGAAGGCCGAGGCGTACTTTGCCGCATAGGCCATGATCTGCACGTC
>DASXCK010000468.1:0-5544 GCA_036491235.1 Xanthobacteraceae bacterium
GCGCCGGCTCGGCGACGAGGAGGCGGCGGTAGGCGGGCTTGGCGATCGATTGCGCCAAGCCCTTGATCGAGTCCGAGTTCGATGACGCGCTCGCGAGAGCGGGCGCCATGCAGGCCTCCCCCATCAGGACCGTTCCCATCCACATTCGGTGAAGATGTGCCGCATCTCTGCCCGAATCATTCCGATTTGAATCCATCGGCGAATCTTTGTCGAGAGTCGCCGAATCGAATTTTTAAAAATTTATTACCATCGCGTCGATATCGGAAATGCCCGCGGGCAGCGGGTTTCTACGCGGGTCCGCCGATGCGTATCAACGTGTCCACAAAGCAATTTCGGGGACTTGACAGCGGCTCGGCGAAGTCGCCGCAAGCGCGCCGCGGCGCTCGCGCCGCCAGGCGGCCGGAGCATGCGTCAGGCGTCGGCGAGCGAGCGTTCGACGATATCGCGCACGTTGGTCGACAGCGACGGCGCCGCCGCAACGCGCCGCAGTTCGCCCTCCGCCATGCCGCGCCTTGCCGGCTCGAGCGCGCGCCAGCTCTTGAAGGCGGTGACCATACGCGAGGCGACCTGGGGGTTGGGGCCGTCGAGCGCGAGCACGGTGTCGGCGACAAACGCGTAGCCGGCGCCGTCGGCACGGTTGAACTGCGTCTGGTTCGCCTGGGCGAACGCCCCGATGAGCGAGCGCACGCGATTCGGGTTGCTCAGCGAGAAGGCGGAATGGCGCGTGAGCTCGCGCACGCGGTCGAGCGTGCCGGCCTCCGGGATGGCGGCCTGCAGCGTGAACCATTTGTCGATCACCAGCGGATCGGATTGGTAGCGGCGGTAGAAGTCGTCGATCGCCGCCTGGCGCTCGCGCACCGGATGCAGCGACAGCGTCGCCATGGCGGCCATGCGGTCGGTCATGTTGTCGGCGGTGTGGTACTGCCGGGCCGCGAGCGCGATCGCGGTCGAGCTGCCCGACGCCGCGAGAAGGTCGAGCGCGATGTTCTTCAGGCTGCGGCGGCCGGCGCTCGCAGCGTCGGGGCTGTAGGGGCCGCCCTCGGCGAATCGGCGATAGGCGTCGCGCAGTGCCGGCCCGAGCGCGTCGCCGATGGCGGCGCGCAGCGCTCGACGCGCCGCAAAGATCGCGTCCGGATCAACGTCGCGGCCGATCTCGCGCGCAATGTCGGCTTCCGTCGGCACCGCCAGCATCTGGGCCACGAAAGCGGCCTCGAGGGCCGGCTCGGCGAGCACCGCGGCGAGCGCCGCGATCAGGCCGGGATCGGAGCGCGTCGGCTGGCCGGCGCGCAGCGCCTTGACGTTATCGGTGAGCAGCGTCGACGCGAGGGTTTGCAGGGCCTGCCAGCGATTGAACCGGTCGCTGTCGTGCGCGACCAGGAAGCGCAGGTCCTCGGCGCCGAGGTTGGCTGTGAGCCGGATGGGCGCCGAGAAGCCGCGGTTGAGCGAGGCGACGGGCCGTACCGGGACGTCGGTGAACATGAAGGTCTCGCTCGGCTGCGTGAGCACCAGCACGCCGCGCGCGATCACGCCGCCATTGGCAAGCGTGAGCGGCATGTCCGTCCCGTCGGGCGCGACGAGACCGAGCGCCAGCGGGATCACGGCCGGCTCCTTCACGGGCTGTCCGGGCGTCGGCGCGAGCATCTGCGCGATCTCGAGCGTGCAGGTTTTTGCCTTGGCGTCGTGCCGCATCGTGACGGCGACTTCGGGCGTGCCGGCCTGGCGATACCAGCGCATGAACTGGGCGAGGTCGGCGCCGGTTGCGGCGGCAAAGCAGGCGACGAACTCCTCGACCGTCGCCGCGTGACCGTCGTAACGCTCGAAATAGAGGTCCATGCCTTTGCGGAAGCCGTCGGCGCCGAGCAGCACTTTCAGCATGCGCACGATCTCGGCACCCTTCTCGTAGATGGTCGGCGTGTAGAAGTTGTTGATCTCGCGATAGACGTCAGGCCGCACCGGATGGGCGAGGGGGCCGGCGTCCTCGACGAACTGGAGGAGGCGCAGCGCGCGCACGTCGGCGATGCGCTTGACCGGCCGTGAGCGTTGGTCGGCGGTGTACTCCTGGTCGCGGAAGACCGTCAGGCCCTCCTTGAGGCAGAGCTGAAACCAGTCGCGGCAGGTGATGCGGTTGCCGGTCCAGTTGTGGAAGTATTCGTGCGCGATGATGCCGTCGATGCTCGCATAATCCGTGTCGGTCGCGGTCTCCGGACTCGCCAGGACGTATTTGTCGTTGAAGACGTTGAGGCCCTTGTTCTCCATCGCGCCCATGTTGAAGGCCGAGACCGCGACGATCATGAAGATGTCGAGGTCGTATTCGCGCCCGAACGCCTGCTCGTCCCAGCGCATCGCGCGCTTGAGGCAATCCATCGCCCAGCCGGCACGGCTCTCCTTGCCGGGCTCGACATAGATGCGCAGCGTCACGGGCCGCGCCGACCTGGTGAAGAACGTGTCCTCGACATGCGCGAGCGTGCCGCCGACCAGCGCGAACAGGTAGGACGGCTTCGGGAACGGGTCGTGCCACACGGCGTAATGGCGGGTGGTGCCGGGAACGTCGCCGGCCTCGATCGGATTGCCGTTGGCGAGCAGCACCGGCGCCTCGGCCTTCTCGGCCTCGATGCGCGTCGTATAGACCGCCATCACGTCGGGGCGGTCCGGAAAGTAGGTGATGCGGCGAAAGCCTTCCGCCTCGCATTGCGTGCAGTAGGTCGCGCCCGCGCGATAGAGCCCGGAAAGCTGCGTATTGGCGGTCGGGTCGACCAGCGTCTCGATCTCGAGCTCGAACGGGCGGTGCGGCGGCTGCGCGATACTCAGCCCGTCGGGCGTGGCGGTGAAATTTTCCGGCGAGAGCGGCGCGCCGTCGAGCTTGATCGATTGCAGCGAGAGCCCATCGCCGTCGAAGGTCAGCGGCGCGGCCGTCGGTGCGGCCGGATTCGGCTTGATCGTGAGCGTGGCGCGCACGCGTGTCGCGGTCGGATGCAGCGACACGTCGAGATCGACGGTGTCGACTAGCCAGGCGGGGGGCCGGTAATCGGCAAGGCGGACGGGCTGATCCTGATCGGTGCGCATTGCTGCTCCACGTGGGGCGACGGCCGAACATCTAGCGCATATCGCGGCGAAGTGGCTACCGGTTCACCGACCGGGATACGCGCAAATCAAAAAAGCTCGAGCATGTCCCGATTCCGCGGGAACGGAGCATGCTCTAGGCGGTTCGCGGCCAAACGCGAAGCCGCGACGGTGGCGGCATTGCGACGAGGTGACGCGCTGCGCGCTCGCGCGCGCGATTGAGTCGCTCACTGATCGGGCCGGCATTGGAAGGGGCCGAAGCGATTCGGAAGACCGGGCGATGCGATCAGTTCGCCGCGCGGTGCGTGAACGCGGTGACCAGCGCCGACGTGGTGAAGAACTGGTCGTGTGCGAGCTTGCCGGCGACGAGGATGAGCGTCGCGGCGAGTGCCAGCCGCAGCGCCCGTTCGGGCACGCGGACCGCGACGTAGCTGCCGAGGACGATGCCGGGCAGCGAGCCGGTGAGCAGCGAGCTGATGATGTGCCAATCGATCGCGCCGATGATCCAGTGGCCGGCGCCGGCGACGAGGGTGAGCGGCACCGCGTGGGCGATGTCGGAGCCGACGATCCTCGCCATCGGGAGCTGCGGATAGAGAATGATGAGGGCGACCACGCCCACCGCGCCCGCGCCGACCGACGAGACCGAGACCAGCACGCCGAGTACGGCGCCGACCACGACGGTGACAATCGCGGTGTTGCGGTCGTCGAGCTCGGGAAAGCGGTTGCGGCAGAGCCGCACGATCGCGTTGCGGAAGATGAGCGCGCAAGCGGTCATCGACAACGCGCCGCACAGCACGATGGTGACGAGGGCGCGCGCGGTTTCGCTTTGCACCTTCACCAACGAGAGGACCATGAGAGTGACGATGGTTGCCGGCACGCTGCCGGAAGCGAGCCTGCGCACGACGCGCCAGTCGATGCTGTGCGCGAACCCGTGCACCAGGCTGCCGGCCGTCTTGGTGGCGGCTGCGTAGAGCAGGTCGGTGCCGACCGCCGTCGTGGGATGGATACCGAACAACAAGATGAGCAGCGGCGTCATCAGCGATCCGCCGCCCACGCCCGTCATGCCGACCAGGACACCGACCCCGAAGCCGGATGCCGCATAAAGAGGATCGATCATGTGCAGCGCTTCGCCAATCGCCCATCCGCAAAGGCCTGACCGACAACAAGCGCGGCCGGGCAATGTTCCGTTTTCAGGCCGTAACGGCTTGATTCAATATCCCAGGCTAGTGGCTAACGCGATCACAAATTCGGCAGTCTTTGGCGAATGAATGATGTTCCGTTCGGCGCGGGCGGGAAAGATCATGCTGAACATGCACTTGGCATGCGCTTCGCACATGATGAAGATTGGATGACGGAAATCGGCTTAGTTCCACGGGCCTCTCAACCCCGCGCGCATGCCACCCGCGCTTACCGCGGCTCGGCGTGCCCGATCACCCGCTTGATTTCGGGGAAGCGTTTGCGCAGGCCGCGCTCGAGTTCGTCGACCTTCTCGTGCACTTCGTCGATGCGCATCGCGGGATCGACGTCGCAATGGAAGTTGACGATCTCGCCGTCGCTCGTCTCGCGCACGCGCACCTCGTGGATGTTACGTAGCGCGCCGCCTTCGGTCGCGAGCGCCGCAAGCGTGGTGCGCATCGCCTCGACGCGCGCAGGCGCAGCGTCGTGGCCGGCCAGGCGATCGGTCTGCAGCGGCTCGATATGGCTCTCGACCTCGACCTCGGGCCCGAGTTCGTCGCGCACCGCGGCCTCGAGGCCGGAGGCGATCTCATGCGCGGCCGCGAGTGTCAGCGCGCCGTCGACCTCGAGGTCGAGCGACACCGAGAGGTTGCCGCCGATCGTGTGCACGGTCACATGATGCACCGCGAGTGCCCGGTTGCGTGCAATCACCATGACGCGCTCGAGCACGGTCTCGTCGTCGAGCGCGCGGGGGATCACGGTGACGTTGAGCTCGACCCCGGGGATCGCCGCCGCGGCCGCGCTGGCGATCTCGCGTTTGAGCGTCTCGACGCGGTCGAGCGGCAGCGTGCGGCTTGTCGCGACATCGAGATCGGCGAACAGCGTGGCGCCGACCCGGCGCACGCGCACGCGCACGATCTCGACGACGCCGGTGACCTTTCGCGCGGCCGCCGCGATGCCGTCGGCCGCGCCGGTCGGCGCCGTGTCGGTGAGCGTGTCGATGGTGCGTCGGCCGAGCCGCCAGCCGGCGAGGCAGACGAACAGCGCGACGACGACGGCGGCCGCCGAATCCGCCCAGGCGAAGCCCAGCCGCAGGCCGCCGAGGCCGACCAGGACGGCGGCTGACGACCACATGTCGGAGCCGAAATGCAGCGCGTCGGCCTCCAGCGCCTCGCTGCGGTGCGCCGCGGCCGCGCGGTAGAGCGCGCGCGAGCGCAGGTAGTCGACGAGGATGGAGAAAGCCATGACCGCGAAGGCCGCCAGCGTCGCCTCGACTTCCGCGTGCTCGAAGCCGAGCAGGCGGCGGCC
>DASXCK010000469.1:0-16315 GCA_036491235.1 Xanthobacteraceae bacterium
GGGCTTCTCGGTCACGATGGTGCGCGCCGACCACTCGTCGGGCGACATCGCGAACGGCATGCCGATCTATCTCGGCAATCCCTGCGGCGTGATCATCAAGGCGCCGGGCGAACCCACGATCTATCACATGGGCGACACGGACATCTTCTCCGACATGGCGCTGATCAACGAGATCTACGCCCCGAAGATCGCCATGGTGCCGATCGGCGACCGCTTCACCATGAGCCCCGCGACGGCCGCGCTCGCGGTCAAGCGCTTCTTCAAGCTCGATGCCGTGATTCCTTGCCATTACGGCTCGTTCCCGATCATCGAGCCGACGCCCGACAAGTTCGTCGACGCGATGAAGGGGCATTCGACCAAAGTAATCGTGCCCGAGAAGGGCAAGGCGATGAAGGTGTAGCGAAGAACGCGAATGGCGAAGACGAATAGCAAGAGGGCGAGCAATTCGCTTCTCACAATTCGTCATTTCGCTACTCATTATTATTCGCAAAGGACATCCGCAGTGGCCACTCGCGTCCGCCGTCGCACCAAATCGCCGCGCGAGCTCAAGACGATCATCGACCTCGTGCGCTATGCGGTGTCGTGCTTTCGCGCCGCCAAGATCGCGATCGCGCACGGCACGACCGATCCGGTGGCCGAGGCCGCGTTCCTGGTCGGCGAAACGCTGCATCTGCCGCCCGAGCGGTTCGATGCATTCTCGCGCACGCACGTCACCGCCAAGGAGCGCGCGGCGGTCATCGCTCTCATCGAGCGCCGCGTGCGCACGCGCAAGCCCGCCGCCTACCTGGTGCACAAGAGCTACATTCAGGGCTTGGCGTTCTACGTCGACGAGCGCGTGATCGTGCCGCGGTCGTATCTCGGGGAGCTCTTGGCCGGCGATCTGTTCGCAGACGACGGGCTGGTCGATCCTGCGCGTGTCGGCCGCGTGCTCGACCTGTGCACCGGCTCGGGATGCCTCGCGATTCTCGCCGCCATGCGGTTTGCCGACGCAAACGTCGATGCGGCGGATATTTCGCGCGATGCCCTCGAGGTCGCGCGCATCAATGTGCGCGACCATGGCCTCGAGGATCGCGTGCGGCTGCGCCGCGGCGACCTCTATGGCGCGGTCGCCGACGAGTGTTACGACCTGATCCTGACCAACCCGCCTTACGTAAATGCGTCCGGCATGTCGGCGCTGCCGCCCGAATGCCGGCACGAGCCGCGCCGCGCACTCGCGGGCGGCAGCGACGGCATGAAATTCATTCGCCGCATCATCGCGGAAGCGCCGCGTCATCTGACCGAGACGGGTGGGCTCCTGTGCGAGGTCGGGCGCGGGCGTACCGCGGTCGAGCGGGCGTTTCCGCGGGTGCCGTTCCTGTGGCTCGATACGGAAGAGAGTTCGGGCGAGGTGTTTTGGATCGATGCGAAGGCGCTGCGGTCGGCTTTGTAGGATGGGGCTGAGCGTCAAGCGAAACCCATCGCTTCGATCGCCGACTCATAGATGATGGGTTTCGCCGCGCTCAACCCATCCTACGTCGCTACTCGGCGAGTTCCTTCTCGATCGCCATGATCACGCGCGGATCGGTCGGCTCGACCTCGGATGGGAACGCCGCCACGATGTGGCCCTCGCGGCCGATCAGGTATTTGTGGAAATTCCAGCGCGGCACGTCGAGCGGGCGCTCGCTCGCGGCCCATTTGTAGAACGGATGCGGGTTTGCGCCCCTCACCACGGCTTTCTCGGCAATCGCGAACGTGACGCCGTACGTGCGGTTGGCGGTCTCATGAATTTCGGCGGCGCCGCCGGGCTCCTGGCCGCCGAAATCGTTGGACGGTACCGCGATCATCATCAGGCCGCGGTCGTGACAGCGCGCCCACAATTGCTGCAGGCCGGCATATTGCGGCGTGAATCCGCATTGCGAGGCGGTGTTGACCACAAGGATCGGCTTGCCGGCGAAATCAGCGAGCCGAATGTTGCCGCCGTCGAGCGACGTGAAGCCAAAGGCGTACGCGGTCAAGCGGCTCATGTCGGGCGTCTGCGCGGCGGCCGGCAAGGCAAGTGCGCCGGCGAGCAAAACAATCGCGTTCCGGCGGGTCGTGGACATGGTCGCGGACATGGTCGCCTCGTCGAATGCGGTGACATGGGGCAGTCCTGGCTGCGTATGCGGTTACGATCGTCCAGGCGGCCGGGTTCAATTGTGGCAGACCGCGAAACCGCCGAACACGAGACACGTACCTTCGGCAGGGGCTGCTTATAGCTCGTTTTCCGCCGACGGGCGTCGCGGATGGCCATGAGGCGAGGTGAGGCGGGATGAAGTCGAGATAAAAACGCACATAGCGCAACTTTACCAGTGCGCTACCATCGCTGGCGGAGCCCGGCGAAATTAAGGAACTTTGATCATTTTGCCGTGTTGGGCTCGTGCTACGCTTGCTGGGCGTCTATCTGTAGCGGCATATCGGGGGATGAGGAGCTGTAAGTGACCATGTCCCGCTATGCGTATGACTACTCGCTCACGCCGGCGCGGCCGACCGGCTGGCGCGCAACCTTCACCACCATAACGGTCGTCGGAACCGTGATGGCCGTTTCGGCCATCAGCGGCGCCCTGGTGACTCTCGATCTTTTCGGGGCGCCAGCGGACGCGTCGAGGATTGCCACTGCGATTCCAGACCGGCCCGTGCCGCAGCCGGTTGCGGCGCCGCTGGTCCACGCGGCCGCCAAAGCAGCCAGCGCACCTGCGGCCGCGAGTCATAACGTCGCGCCGCCTCCCACCACCACGGCCACGGTCGCGCCGCCGACCACGGTAGCGGCGGCCCAGGCGACTTCGCGGGTTCCACCGCCGCCGGCTGCGGCACCCGCACTGACGGCACCTGCTCAGACGGCACCTGCTCAGACGGCACCTGCACAAACGGCGTCCGCCCAACCGGCGCCCGTGGCTGCAGTCCCACAACAGCCGGCGCCGGCACCCGCCGCCCTCGCTGACAGTGACCTGACGTTCGCCAAGGGCTATGCGATGCGCCAGGCCGCCGGGCACGGCGCGGTGACGCGTCACGGCAAGGTCGTCGTTGAGGCGAAGACGCAGCTTGGCCGTGCCGCCGTCAAGTCGAAGCCGAAGGCCTACGCGCACAACAACAGTCAGGATCGACGGCGTGTCGAGACGGCGAGAGCGGCGCCACAGCCGACGCGCGCATATGGCATGTTCGACCGTTTCGATCGGCCCGATCAGTTCAATTTTGCGCGCCATCAGACACTGGCGTTCGGCGAGCAACGCATGGCGCGCCGCCGCAACGACGCGCCGCCGCCGCGTCCGTCCGGCGGCCTATTCGGGAATTCATCGGGCGGCTTGTTCGGCGGCCTGTTCTGATCGCCTGAAGGTTATGCAAAGACGAACGGCCCGACGCATCGCGTCGGGCCGTTCGCGTTTGGTACGCGTGCGCTCGTTTATGAAAGCACATGGTATTTCTTGAACCAGGCCTGCATTTGCTTCCAGGCGTCCTCGGCTGCGTCCTTGCGATAGCTGGCGCGATAGTCGGCCTCGAATCCGTGCGGGGCACCCGGGTAGATGTGGAACTCGGCGGGCTTGTTGGCGGCCTTCATGGCGGCCTCCATGGCCTGCACCTGAGCGACCGGAATCCCCTGGTCCTCGGCACCATAAAGCCCGAGCACGGGCGCCTTCATCTCCGGGACGAGTTGCATCGGGGCTTTCGGCCACACCGGATTGGGCGGATCCGTGAGGGTGCCGTAGAACGCGACCGACGCCTTCAGGTCCGGATTATGCGAGGTGTACTCCCACACCGTACGGCCGCCGCGGCAGAAGCCCATGATGCCAAGGCGGTTGGTGTCGCCGCCCTGCTGCTTTGCCCACGCGACGGTGGCGTCGAGATCGGCAAACAGCTCGGCGTCGGGCTTCTTGTTGACGATCGGCAAGAGCTTCGGGGTCTCGGTGATGTCGAGAAGATTGACGCCGAAGCGGAAATAGTAATCGGGCGCGATCGCCAGTGCGCCGAGTTTCGCCATCCGCCGGGTGATGTCCTTGACCCACTCGTGCAGGCCGAAAATCTCCATCGCGACCAGGACGACGGGCGGGTTCGTCGCGTTGACGGGGCGCGCGTAGTAGATGGGCATCTCGCCGCCCGTGACCGCCACCTTGGCGTCCCCGGCCTTGAGGCCCGTGGTATCGGTCTTGATCGCCTCGGCGCGCACCGGGCCCGCCGCAAGCGTGTAGCCGGCCGCCACTGCGGCCGACGCGGTCATGAACCCGCGCCGCGACAGGTCGGGCGTCTTCATAAGGCCGATAGCATCGGCCGTCAGATCGGAGATTTTGGGTTGCACGGTCATTCGGTCCTCCCTTGAGCGCGACTTGCAGCCGGTTAACACCCCGCTCCACCGATTATTGCATTAGTCGACAGATCGGTGGAGGGCCTTGCGCCAGGGCAGGGGACGCCGTACCCGATTGGAGGCAATGACGATTCGTCAATATTTGCGCGTCAATATTTGCGACGAAAGTTCCTCCGCGTTGCCTCATGATGAGCACGAAGTTGCCGAAAACCGGTGGCCTATTGACGGCGGGATGATTGCGGGTGGTCGGGCATGGGTCGCTTGCCTAAGCTTTTTCGCGTTGGCTCCAAGCTGGTGCTGGAAATCCTGCCGTCCGTCGCCGCGACGGTGATCGGCGGCTACCTCCTGGCCCAGATGCACTTTGGCCATAGCACCGAGCCGCCGGCCCAACCCCCGATCGCATCCACCCAGCCGCCGACAGTCGGCCAGGACCGCGCCACCATCCACGAGGTGCTCAAGGAGCGCCGTGAGAGGCCGGAAAAGCCCGCGCAGGTGCGCGCGGCCGCGACCGCTATCCCGGCGAGCACGCCTGCGGCGGCTCCCGCACGGACGGCCAGAATCCCGACCGGTATGGACTCAATCGGACCCCGCGAGCCCATGGCACCGAGCCGCCCGAGCTTGACGGCCGCGGTCGCCGTGCCTGCTGTCGCGCCGCCGCTTGATGCCGAAACCGAAGTCTACGTACCGGCGCCCCCGCCGGGGCTACCTCCGGCGCCGCCGCGCGGCATGGACGCGCCGACCGTGATCGTGCCGTCGGTCGCGACCGCCGCCCCGCCGCCTGCGGCCACGGCGCCCAGTGCGCCGCCGCCTGCTACGGCATTAAGTGCGCCGGCGCCAGCCGACGCCTTGCCGACGGCTGCTGCACCATCGGAGCCTGCTGATCATCGAGGCGGCGTGTTCTCGACGTTCTCGAGCTTTGTCGGCCACGCCGCGAATGCCACAGGCCACACCGTCAACTGGGTGATCGATCTGCCCGGCAAAGCGATTTCGGCCGGGGGCCGCGCCATCGGCGTCAACTCGCCGCCGCCGGCCCCGCCGCAGCAGCCGCGCCCCCTGTCCTGACGCCGAACACTGTCCTGACGCCGAAGACCTGACCGCGAACGCAAAGGCCGATCAGCCGCGCGCGCTAGGCGGCGGCCGGAAAACGCGCCATGGTCTCGAACGTATAGCCGCAGGCGCCACATTCCCACAGGTGACGCACCCTGCGTTCATCGACATCCTCGGACCATTCCGCGGCATAGATCATCTTGCCGCATTGGGCGCAGGTGATGAGCGGCTTGGCACGCACCGCCGTGAGGATGCTGTGAGGGCGCAGCTCCATCGAAAGGCCTCCCGGATACGCTTTCAACCCCGCCAGCGACGCGATGTTAGCCGTCGAGTGCGCCACATCAAGCAGCGACGCTGACCCATACCGTCGCCGGAACATGAGGATCCATTATTGATCGATCGGCTGTCCGCCGCGACGCGCACGCGCCGCCAGAGCGGTCTTGAACTAAGACCTGCGGCATGCCGTACTGCGCGCCGTAATCGGCATCTAGGGAGAAAGTCATGCCTGAAATCGTCGTCTATGCCCTGGGCGGGCGTTCGCTCGACCAGAAGCGCGGGCTGATGAAGGACATCACAGACGCGGTGGTGAAGAATTTCAAGGTTGAACCGGCCGCCGTGGTGATTACGCTCGTCGAGTCCGAGAAGCAGGACAAGATGAAGGGCGGCGTCCTGTTCAGCGAGGCGCACCGCTAGCCACGCCGGCACGCCATCGGCCGGGTCGGCGGGCCCCGGCCCTGGCATCATCGAGCTCGAATTCGCATGAACGACCTCAGCCGCAAGACCGCACTCGTCACCGGCGGCGCCTCGGGTATCGGTTACGCGACCGTCGAGTTGTTCGCCAAACGCGGCGCCAAGGTCGCGCTCAATCATCTACCCGACGACCCGCGCGGCGCGCAGGCGGTGGCTCGGTTGCGCGCCGAAGGTCTCGACGTGATCTCGGCGCCGGGGAATGTCGCGCAGGCGGGGGCGGCCGAGGCCATGGTGCGCGACGCGATCCAAAAGCTCGGCCGGCTCGACTTCCTCGCCAACAATGCCGGCACGCCGGCGACCGCCGAGCCGATCGCGCCGCCCGATCTCGACCGTCTCACCGAGGAGTTCTGGTCAAAAATCCTGTCGACCAACCTGCTCGGGCCATTTCGCTGTACCCATGCGGCGGCGGACGCGCTGCGCGCTGCGCAGGGCGCGGTGTGCAACACCGCCTCGGTCGCGGGCCTCAATATGCCGGGTTCCAGCATGGCCTATGGGGCGAGCAAGGCGGCGCTCATCAGCCTGACCAAGAACCTGGCGCGCGGGCTTGCGCCGCAGGCGCGCGTCAACGCGGTCGCGCCCGGGCATGTGGACACCGAATGGACACGCGCCTGGCCGGCCGAGCGCAAGGCCGGTGCGATCGAACGCACGCTCTTGCGCCGCCACTGCACCGCCCAGGACATCGCGGGGGCGATCGTTTTCCTGTGCGCCGACAACAGCATGATCACGGCGCAGACGCTCGTGGTCGACGGCGGCTATTCGCTTTAGGCGGCTTCCCCGCAGATTTTCGCTGCGCTGGACATGCCCCGGCCACGATCGGCGGACTATTTTGTCCGGTCGCGGCGGCGCTGTGCTTGTCGGGCCGCAGTCGAAGCCTTAGGTAACGGCGGGTCGATTCCCGTGCCGAGGGGCCACGACGGCGGCGGGGACTTTCACCTGATGGTCCCGCCGAGCGTCGACCGCATGACCTCGCTACGCAACCTTCGATCGACCGCGCCCCGGAGGCGCCCGTAACCTTGAGCCAGCAAGCCTCGAATTCCCTTCCGACGCCCTCTACCGCAGAGGAGCGGGCCGCCGGGCGCCCCGGCGACGAACACGGCGACATCGTCTATCCGGGCGCGATCCCGTTCGTCATCGCGCATCTCGTCTGCGTCGCGGCGATCTGGACCGGCGTGTCGTGGACCGCGATCGCGTTGTGCGTCGGGCTCTACTGGCTGCGCATCTTCGCCATCGGCGCCGGCTATCACCGCTATTTCTCGCACCGCGCCTTCGCGACGGGCCGCGCCTTCCAGTTCGTGCTGGCGCTGCTGTCGCAGTCGACCGCGCAAAAGAGCGTGCTGTGGTGGGCGGCCAAGCACCGCCAGCATCATCTGCATTCCGACACGCCGGCGGACGTGCATTCGCCCCGCCAGCACGGATTCCTCTACAGCCACGTGGGCTGGATCTTTGCGCGGCGCAACGACGCGACCGATCTCGTCAAGATCGAGGATTTCGCGCGCTATCCGGAGCTGCGCTGGCTGCACCGGTTCGAGCTCGCGCCCGCCCTGGTGCTGGCGCTCATCTGTCTTGCGGTCGGCGGCTGGTCGGGCCTCGTGGTCGGCTTCTTCTGGAGCACCGTGCTGCTCTATCACGCGACCTTCTGCATCAACTCGCTCGCGCATGTGCGCGGCCGGCGGCGCTACGTGACGGGTGACGACTCGCGCAACAACTGGCTGCTCGCGTTCTTCACCATGGGCGAGGGCTGGCACAACAATCACCACGCCTATCAGAGCAGCGTGCGGCAAGGTTTCCGCTGGTGGGAGTACGACGCGACCTATTACGCGCTCAAGGCGCTGTCGTGGGTACGGCTCGTCTGGAACTTGAAGTTGCCGCCGCGCGAGGTGTTGCGCAACGAGCAGCGGCTCGGCTCGCGCGTGGTCAACCGTGCGGCCGTTCAGCTCGCCGCCCACTTCAACTCGGACTGGATCGCCGGTGCGGTCGCGGCGGCGCTCGAGCGGCCGCAACTCGCAGCCCTGCAGGAGAGGCTCGCGGCAGCGCGCGAGCGCGCGACCGAAGTCTTGGCGGGCCTGCATCTACCCGAGCTTCCGACGCGCGAGGAGATTTTGGCCAAGGCCACCGCGACGCTCGCACGGACGCCCTCGCTCGACGACATCGTCGACCGTGCCCACCGGCTCGTGCTCGACGCCGTCGGCGCGCGCCTGTGCGCCGCTCCCATCCGCGTGCGTGCCTGAGCGCAGGCGTCCGGGTCCCGTTTAATGCCGATGTGACGTGCCGATGACCGGGCGCGCTTGTCGCGCGCGGGCGAAATGTGCACCATGACGCAGGCGCGGGTCGGCGGCGGCGGACGGATCGGCCATCCCGCGAATGTTCACGAAAGCATGGGGAGCACTGAGATGAGCAACGTGGTGCGCGGCTTGATGATCGGCGCGGCCCTGTCGGTCGCGGCCGCGGGGCTGGGCGTCGGGCTGACCGCGGCGGCGTTCGGCGAAGGGGCGATCGCGATCGGGGCCTCGGGCGACTTTGCCAAGGATGGCTTCGCGTTCGGCGCCGCCATCAACAAGCCGACCGCCGACGAGGCCGGTGCGCAGGCGCTGGCGACTTGCCGCAAGTACCGCGACGCGCCGAAGATGGCGGAGATCTGCCAGGTCGTGTTCAGGTTCTCGCACGAGTGCTACGCGTTGAGCTTCGACCCCGATGCCGGCACGCCGGGCGTCGGCTGGGCGATCGCGGGCAACAAGGAGATCGCCGAGGATCGTGCGAACAGGAACTGCCAAGTGACGGCCGGGCCCGATCGCCGCCAGTATTGCAAGGTGAGCCAGTCGTTCTGCGACACGGACAATTGAGCGGGGCGCGGGCGCGCTAGCTGAGCTCGATCTCGCCGTCGACCTGCCAATTCAACCCGAGGCCCGGGACCGAGACGGTCGCTTCCGCCGGCCATGTCTCGTCGCCTTTGATGCGTCCGTCGGCAATGGCCTGGCGCACCGCCTTTTCGATTTCGCGCTGCGCCGTGACACCAAGCGTCTTGAGGAACTTGCGGATGCTCGCGTTGAAGGCGTCCTCGTTCATGGTTTTTCTCCGAAAATTGTCCGACCACCGCCGGCGTGAGGCCATGGTGGTCCCGTCATTATAGACGGAGCAAGCAGCGCCCCCCACCCCTGGCCCCTCTCCAGTTCGCTTCGCTCGGGGGGAGGGAAACCAGACTTCTGTGTATGCCGTGGCGCTTCAGCGGGCGCGCCGACGTGGCTTGGCGCGGGCTGGGACCAGGATGGTCAATTTGAGGTCGGGCTGGCTCGCGAGGTTGAGCGTGACCTGCTCGAAGCGAAGTGCGCCGTCGCGCGGATGATTGAAGGTGCGCACGCCGCCCTCGCGGCCGAGCACGCCGTGCTCGTCCCATCGCCGCGCGAATGCGGGACTTTGCCGGCGCAGCCCGTCGATCAGATGGCGGATCGCCGGATCGGCAAGATGCGTACTGGCATCGGCGCGGAATTCGGCCACCACACGGCGGGCGCGCTCGTCATAGTCGCGGATCAGCGCGCGCGCTGCGGGCGAGAGAAAGATGTAGCGGAGCAGGTTGCGGTCGTGCGTGCCGTCGAGCCAGCCGGCGAAGAGGCGCGCCGCCTTGGTGTTCCAGCCGCGCGCCGTCCAGGCGCGGTCGAGGACATAAGCGGGCGAGCCGATGGTGGTGACGCAGGCGAGCAGGGTGGGCGGGATAGTGTCGCTCTCGCCGCCGCCGGCGTCGGGATCGCGTTTCCGCGCGAGCTCGAACAGATAGGCGCGCTCGGCGCGACCGAGCCGCAATGCCGCGGCGAGACGCGCGAGCGCCGCCGGCGACAGCGAGACGTCGCGGCCTTGCTCGAGCCACGTGTACCAGGTGACGCTGAGCCCGCAGAGCTGCGCCACCTCCTCGCGCCGCAGCCCGGGCGTGCGGCGACGCGGCGCGGTCGCCAGGCCGAACGCGGCCGGGGCAAGCTTCTCGCGCTGGGCGCGGACGAACGCGCCGAGCTCATGCTGCCGGTCGTGGGGTGCGGTCATGGTGCTAATTATACCAGTACGAATTTAGGACTGACACCAGTGTAAACCGGCCGCTACGACGACTGCCGCAAGAATGCAAGCCGGAGCCGACCGCGATGTCCGAAGCCCGAAGCCGCGAAGCCAAGAGCCACGAAACCCTGGTGGGCGATCAGTTCGGGTCGCGCGCCGCCGCCTATCTCACGAGCGCCGTGCATGCGCGCGGCGAGGACCTCGACGCGCTGGCCGCGCTCGTGCAGGCGCGCCCGAACGCGCGGGTGCTCGACCTCGGTTGCGGCGGTGGCCATGTCACCTTCGCGGCGGCGCCGCGCGCGTGCGAGGTCGTGGCCTACGACTTGTCAGCCGACATGCTCGCGACCGTCGCGCGCGCGGCGCACGAGCGCGGCCTCGTCAACGTGACGACGCAGCAGGGCGTGGTTGAGCGCTTGCCGTTTCCCGACGCGAGCTTCGACATCGTGCTCAGCCGCTACAGCGCGCACCATTGGCGCGATCACGACGCCGCGCTGCGCGAGGCCGCGCGCGTGCTCAAGCCGGGTGGCGTCGCGGGCTTCGCCGACTCGATCTCGCCCGGCACGCCGCTGCTCGATACGTTTTATCAGACGATCGAACTGCTGCGCGATTGCTCGCATGTGCGCAGCTACTCGGCCGCCGAATGGCAGATGGCATTGGCGCGCGCCGGATTGACGGTCGCGACGACGCGGCGGTCGCGCGTGCGCCTGGTGTTCAAGACCTGGGTCGAGCGGATGGCGACGCCGAAGCTGCAGGTCGAGGCTATCCGCGCGCTGCAAGCCGGCGTGTCGGAGAGCGTGACGCGCTATTTCGCGACCGAGCCGGACGGTACGTTCGAGATCGACGTCGCGGTGTTCGAGGCGATGAAGGCGGCAACGTGAATCCGTCGACGTGAA
Source organism: Xanthobacteraceae bacterium (assembly GCA_036491235.1). Classification (GTDB taxonomy): domain Bacteria; phylum Pseudomonadota; class Alphaproteobacteria; order Rhizobiales; family Xanthobacteraceae; genus JAVDCA01. The sequence continues at coordinate 11,041 of DASXCK010000469.1, forward strand.
CATGTTTGAAGACGCGCAAAGACATCGATTTATTTTTCCGGAATCTACATCGCACGACTGTGACTTCCTCAGCCGGCGTGCCGTCGTCCACCAATGTGGCATTGTGCTGCTTATTCCCTGATATCGATAAAATTTCGCGGAGATCCGCCGTCCATGCGCGGGCGTAAAAGGTAAGTCGCAATATTGGTTGTGACTGGTTCGGTTGGGATACAGCGGCGCGCTCGGGCATCGAAAGATGGTCGGGCGCGTTGTGTGTCTTCCGTACCGGACTGACATTTTGACACGTAGGGGGAATGGAATGCGAATGACGTTGCGTAGCTGCTCCAAGATCGTCGCGATGGCTTTGGCCGTCGGGTGCACACCTGCACTCGCCGCCGGGCCAGGTGGAGGAGGAGGCGGTGGTGGTGGCGGCGGAGGCGGTGGTGCCACGGCAGCAGCCGTGATCAACTACAAGGTCACCGGCAATATCGTGGGGCCGGGCGGATGCGTCGGCGGCGTGCATCCCGGATTCGAGGAAGCCTGCGCCGCGTTCGCGACCGGAACGCCGTTCACGCTCACCTTCTCGGTCAACACCGGCGTCAAGGCGAACACGCAGAACGCGCAGCAGGCCTGCGCCGCAACGCTCGCGGTCGACTTCAATGGCGGCACCATCGAGACCACGCGCACGGTGGCGCTCTTCTCCAAGGCCGTCTCCAACATCAATCTGCAGTTGGCGAACGGCGTGAGCTATGTCGGGTCCGGCGACGTCTCGCTTGAGAACGACACTTGCCTCGCAAGCGGCGTGACGGCAACGGACATCTACAACATCAGCGCGAAGATGACCGGGCCGAACTCGTTCCCGAGTTTTTCCAGCGGGACCGCGACGGTCGGCTTCGTCTTTACGCTGGCCGAGGTGGCGAGCGCCGTCGACCCGAACCATCCGCTGCCACCGACCGCCTTGCAGAGTCTCAATCTTCCGGATGCCCATCCAGAGGCGCATCTCCTCCAGGACACCAGCCAGCAGAGCATCCTCACGTTCCGCTTCCCGAATGTCGGGGCGGTGAGCTGGGCGGTTGGCCTGCCGATCTCGACCTTCGAGGTCGTGCCCTGAGCGGGCCTCATGGCCCTCGGCATGCGTAATCCGCCATGACGTCGCGGCGGCTCAGCATGCATCTCGGTGTCGCCGGCGCGATCGCCCTTTGCGGGGTGATCGGCGCCGGCGCGCTGCGTGCTGCCCTCCCGGCAGCGAGCCTGCCCGCAATATCCGCGCCCGCCGTGGTGACGGGAGCGGCACGGCCGAAAGCGGCCGCGGCGGACGAGCGGCGCGGCAATCCGCTCTGGGCGGTGCCGCTGTCCTCGCTCGGCGCGACGCGCGAGCGGCCGCTGTTCTCATTGTCGCGGCGGCCGCCGGCCCCGAGGGTCGCGACCGTCGTCGCGCCGCCTGCGCCATCGCCGTCGAAGCCGCCGCCCGCGCCGGCACGGCCCTCGCTTGTCCTGGTCGGCACGGTGAGCGGTCCCGTCGGCGGCATGGCGGTGTTCACCGACACGGCGACGAGCACCGTCGTGCGGCTGCATACGCATGAAGGGCACGCCGGATGGATACTGCGCTCGGTGAACGAGCGCGAGGCGACGCTGCAGAAGAACGGCGAGACGGCGGTGCTTGCGCTGCCGCGCCGCGACAGCGTGTCGGCCGCTACGGCGGGCGCGCCTCCCCGCATTCCGCTTCCGGTGCTTCGCCGCCCGTGATGGCGGGAGGGGACCGTCGGGCGGGCAAAGCAAAGCGCGCCCACGCGGTCGAAGCGGCGGGCACGCCGCTTCGCGGCTTTGCCCACCCTACGATCATCGACCACCGTTTGACGCAGGGTCAGCCGCGTGGCCGGTTTGGCAGAGCGGCTCAGGTGCGCTAAGGGCGGGCGCATGATCCGCATCGATTCCGTCAGCAAGCAGAACGGCCACCATCTTCTCTTCGTCGAGGCCTCGGCCGCGATCCAGCGCGGCGAGAAGGTCGGGCTCGTCGGTCCGAACGGCGCCGGCAAGACCACCCTTTTTCGCATGATCACCGGCGAGGAACAGGCGGACGAGGGGCAGGTCGCGGTCGATCGCGGGGTGACCATCGGCTATTTCAGCCAGGACGTCGGCGAGATGGCGGGCCGCAGCGCCGTCGCCGAGGTGATGGACGGTGCGGGTCCGGTGAGCGAAGTCGCGGCCGAGCTGCGCGAGCTCGAGGCCGCCATGGCGGACCCGGACCGCGCCGACGACATGGACGACATCATCGCGCGCTACGGCGAGGTGCAGGCGCGCTTCGAGGAGCTCGACGGCTACGCGTTGGACGGCCGCGCCCGCGAGGTGCTGGCGGGGCTGAGCTTCAGCCAGGAAATGATGGACGGCGACGTCGGCGCGCTCTCGGGCGGCTGGAAGATGCGCGTCGCACTCGCCCGCATCCTGCTGATGCGTCCCGACGCCATGCTGCTCGACGAGCCGAGCAACCACCTCGACATCGAGAGCCTGATCTGGCTCGAGGCCTTCCTCGAGGGTTATGAGGGCGCGCTGCTGATGACCTCGCACGACCGCGAGTTCATGAACCGCGTCGTCGGCAAGGTGATCGAGATCGACGGCGGCACGCTCACGTCGTTCTCCGGCAACTACGAATTCTACGAGCAGCAGCGCGCGCTGGCGCAGGCGCAGCAGCAGGCGCAGTTCGAGCGTCAGCAGGCGATGCTCGCCAAGGAAATCAAGTTCATCGAGCGCTTCAAGGCGCGCGCCTCACATGCGGCGCAGGTGCAAAGCAGGGTGAAGAAGCTCGACAAGATCGAGCGGGTCGAGCCGCCGCGGCGGCGCGAGACGATCACATTCGAGTTTCCCCCGGCGCCGCGCTCAGGGGAGGACGTGGCCAGCCTCGCCAACGTGCACAAGCGCTACGGCAGCCGCAGCATCTACGAGGGCCTCGATTTCCAGGTGCGGCGCAAGGAGCGCTGGTGCGTCATGGGCGTCAACGGTGCCGGCAAGTCGACGCTGTTGAAGCTCATCGCGGGCGCGGCCGAGCCCGACGACGGTAGCGTGAACGTCGGCGCCAGCGTCAAGATGGGCTACTTCGCGCAGCACGCCATGGACCTGCTCGAAGGCGACCGCACGGTCTTTCAGTCGCTCGAGGACGCGTTTCCGCAGGCCGGGCAGGGTTCGCTGCGCGCGCTCGCGGGCTGCTTCGGGTTCTCGGGCGACGACGTCGAGAAGAAATGCCGGGTGCTGTCGGGCGGTGAGAAGGCGCGTCTCGTGATGGCGAAGATGCTGTTCGACCCGCCGAATTTTCTGGTGCTCGACGAACCCACCAACCACCTCGACATGGCGACCAAGGAGATGCTGATCATGGCGCTGTCGAGCTACGAGGGCGCCATGTTGTTCGTCTCGCACGACCGCCGTTTCCTCGCGGCGCTGTCCAATCGCGTGCTGGAGCTGACGCCGGAGGGGATCCACCGGTACGGGGGTGGATACACGGAGTACGTGGCGCGCACCGGGCACGAGGCGCCGGGGTTGCGGAGTTAAGTCCCGCCCGAAGGCTCATACGTTCGATCCTCTTGCCTCCGGGGATCGAACGCGATGAGATCGGTCGCAGGTCCGATGAGCCGGAGCAGGAGGCGCCCGCAATGACGCATGCTCGCCTGATCGCCTACACGCTGTTGGTCATGTGCATGGGGGACATTTCGGCTGGCGGCCAGAACGTCGCGTTGCGCGAGCCGATCAAATGCAAAGTCGAGAAAGATCGGGAGGCGGCCGACTGCCTGACGCGCCTCAAGGGGCTCGTGACGCGGTCCGGCGACGTGCTGCGCCTCCATCTCGAAGGCGGAAGGGCCAAGGTCTACATCAGCGCCCGAGACGCTTGCGCGCAAGACCAGGTGGACAAGTGTGTCATTCACTTGCTCGCCAGATTTTATCCGTGGCCGCGGCCGTATTTTCTCGTTGGTACGAACTACTACGAGTGTGGGCACTTCGACCTGGTGAGCCGGCGGGGCGGGAGTGTCGTGGAGATGGCGACCGTTCCGGAGCTTTCGCCGGGCGGAAAATATTGGGTATCGGTCGATCAGGATGACGAATGCGATCGCAAGTATGATGTCGCGATCTGGTCGACCGAGAGCGATCCGCCCGCGCTGGAGTTCAAGTACACGGCGACGCAATACGAAAATTGGACCGTCGCGGGGTGGGACGGTGACGATCGCATCAAATTCAAGGTGTTCGTGAATGCGAGCCAAGGTGCCTATGATCAGGACGCCGAGGTCGTTCGATCCGCGACCGGATGGCGGATCGTTCTGGGTCAACGCGTGGACAGCCCGAGACCGTCGAAACGGCAAGCGACGCCAAACGTGATGCCGGATGCCCCGCCCGCAACGTTGCGGATGATCGAACCTTCGAACCGCCCGTAGGGCTTGCGCGGCGAGCCGCAGGCGCATCAGGGGGCGAGGGAACGGCGGAATTGAAATTCGCGGGCGTGGAGGATCGTTCCTTCCGCGCCGATCAATCAAGCCGGACGACTGACCTTCAGCTCCGGCGCAGGTCGCTTTCCTTCACGACGCGCTCGTGCGGCTCGCGCGTGCTCTTGATTCGATACTGCGTTTCGCCCCCCGCATCGTCGGGCAGCGGCCGCACGATCGTGAATTCGCCGTCGGCGGCGTTGCGCAGCGACAGCCGGCGGACGAGGTGCACGGTCTCGCCGGGGTGAAATTGCTCGCTCATGTCTCACTCCTCTGGCACGGGGCGCTCGGTGTCCCGCTGGCGATGCCTTACAGGCCGAAGTGCGCGCGCGCCTCGCGGCAGGCGGCGTCGCCCGGCACGCAGGCGTGACAGACATCCGGCCGCAGCGGGTAGATCACGCACGAGGTCGACCGACCGACGACGCCGATGAGGGCGGCGCAACGCCGGCCGTTGCACCGCATGCCGGCCTCTCTGTCGTCGATGAGCTCGGCCGGGATGCGCGCGAGATGGCTCTCGCTCTCCAGCGAGAACCGTGGCCAGTCGGCCGAGTACGAGCAGCACGCGCCGCACGTTCGACAGATGTCGCCGTCGGTATCTTGTTCGGCAATGCCGACCGGTCGAGAAGCCGTCCCGGTGGGGACGGCTTCCGCTGTTGGTGCGTTCGCGATGAAGCGACCGGTGGTCACGCGACCTGGATGTTGCCGACCGCGATCTTGCCGGTCTTGCGATCTTCCTGGGTGTCGAAGGAGACCTTCTGACCCTCGTTCAGGCCATGCAGGCCGGCGCGCTCCAGCGCGGTCGCGTGGACGAACACGTCCTTGCTGCCGTCTTC
>DASXCK010000470.1:0-1693 GCA_036491235.1 Xanthobacteraceae bacterium
CTCTCCGGCGGCGAGCAGCAGATGCTCGCGATCGGCCGTGCGCTGATGGCGCGCCCGAAGATGATCCTGATGGACGAGCCGTCGATGGGGCTGTCGCCGCTGCTGGTCAAGGAAGTGTTCTCGATCATCCGGGAGATCAACAGCGACCTCGGCGTCACCATCCTGCTGGTCGAGCAGAACGCGCGCGCCGCGCTCTCGGTCGCCAGCCACGGCTACATCATGGAGCAGGGCAAGGTCGTGCTCGACGGCTCGGCGGATGAGTTGCGCGACAACGAGGACGTCAAGGAGTTTTATCTCGGCGGCGCCGGCGACCAGCGCAAGAGCTTCAAGAACGTGAAAAGCTTCAAGCGGCGGAAGCGTTGGCTGTGAGTGGTTCGTTCTCCTTCTCCCCGCTCTTCGCGGGGAGAGGTGAATGCTACAGCGGAGTGCGAGCTACCAGATGACCGAACACTACGACGCCCGCGAGACCCGCGATCCCGCCACGCGCGAGGCCGACCTGTTTGCGCGCCTGCCGGAGGTGTTGCGCAAGGCAATGGCCGCGCCCGCCTATGCCGAGCGGCTCAGAGGCGTCGATCCCTCCTCGATCACCAGCAGGATGGCGCTGGCGCGCCTGCCCGTGCTGCGCAAGTCGCAACTCCCTGCCCTGCACAAGGCGGCCCCTCCGTTCGGCGGCTTCATTTCGGAGGCGCCAGGCGCGTTCGCGCGGCTGTTCACCTCGCCCGGTCCGATCTTCGAGCCGGAGGGCGCCCATGCCGACCCCTGGCGCGGCGCGCGCGCCCTGTTCGCGGTCGGCTTCCGTCCGGGCGATGTCGTGCTCAACACCTTCAGCTATCATTTGACGCCGGGCGGCTTCATCTTTGACAGTTCCGCACGCGCACTCGGTTGCGCTGTCATCCCCGCCGGGCCGGGGAATACCGAGCAGCAGTTCGAGCTGATCGATGCCTATCGCCCGGTCGGCTACAGCGGCACGCCGGACTTTTTGAAAATCCTGCTCGATGCCGCTGCTACCGCCGGCCGCGACGTCTCTTCGATCAAGCGCGCCATGGTGTCGGGCGCGGCGTTTCCGCCCTCGCTGCAGCAGGAGATCAAGTCGCGCGGCATCGACGCCTGTCAGACCTTCGGCACCGCCGATCTCGGCCTCGTCGCGTTCGAAACGCCGGCGCGCGAGGGAATGGTGGTCAACGAGGATCTGATCCTCGAAATCGTCAAGCCGGGCACTGGCGATCCGGTTGCCGAGGGCGACGTCGGCGAGATCGTCGTCACCTCGCTCGATCCGCATCATCCCTGGATCCGGCTCGCGCTCGGCGATCTCACCGCGGCGCTGCCCGGCACCAGCCCGTGCGGCCGCACCAATATGCGCATCAAGGGCTGGATGGGCCGCGCCGACCAGACCACCAAGGTCAAGGGCATGTTCGTACGTCCCGAGCAGATCGCCGAGATCGGCAAGCGTCACGGCGGGCTGGGACGGCTGCGGCTCGTCGTCATCCGCGACGGCGAGGCGGACGCGATGACGCTGAAGGCGGAATGCGCCTCCCCGAGCGAAGCGATCAAGACCGAGCTGACCGCGACGCTGCGCAACGTGACCAAGCTCGGCGGCAGTGTCGCGCTGGTGGCGATGGGATCGCTGCCCAATGACGGCAAGGTGATATCAGACGAGCGCTGATCAAACTCTTTAGTTCGGCAGCACGACCCA
>DASXCK010000471.1:0-3006 GCA_036491235.1 Xanthobacteraceae bacterium
GCCCGCCTCGGTGCGCAACGTCATGCAGGATCTCGAGGAGCTCGGCCTCATCTATGCGCCGCATACGTCGGCCGGACGGTTGCCCACCGAGCGCGGCCTGCGCTTCTTCGTCGACGCGCTGATGCAGATCGGCGATCTCACAGAGCGCGACCGCTCGGCGATCGAAGGGCAGGTCGCCGCTGCCGGCAAGTCGGTCGAGAAGGTGCTGAACGAAGCGAGCGGCCTGTTGTCGGGACTTGCCCACGCGGCCGGCGTCGTGCTCACGGCGAAGAGCAACGTTCGACTCAAGCACATCGAGTTCGTGCGGCTCGAGCCGGAGCGCGCGCTGGTCGTCCTGGTCGCCGAGGACGGGCAGGTCGAGAACCGCATCGTCAACCTGCCGCTCGGCCTGCCGATCTCGGCGCTGACCGAGGCGTCGAACTTTCTCAATGCGCATATTCGCGGCAAGACGCTGGCGGAAGCCAAGGCCGAGGTCGAGAAGGCGCTGGAGGCAAGCCGCGCCGAGCTCGACGCACTCACCCAGCGCATCGTCGCGGCCGGGCTCGCGAGCTGGTCGGGCGGCGAGAGCGCCGAGCGCAAGCTGATCGTGCGCGGCCACGCCAACCTGCTCGACGATCTCAAGGCGCTCGACGACCTCGAGCGCGTCCGCCTGTTGTTCGACGACCTCGAGACCAAGCGCGACGTCGCCGACCTGCTCGGCCGTGCCGAACAGGCGGAGGGCGTGCGCATCTACATCGGCTCGGAGAACAAGCTCTTTTCGCTGTCGGGCTCGTCGACCGTGATCTCGCCCTATCATGACGCCGCCGGCCGCATCGTCGGCGTGATCGGGGTGATCGGCCCGACCCGGCTCAACTATGCGCGCGTCATCCCGATGGTCGATTATACCGCCCGGGTGGTGAGCAAGCTGCTGGGCGGCTGATTTTTGCCCGCCTTTTGGCCAAGCCCCCGGTCCGCTTGATTTTTCGCCCGTGAATCTCGATATGCGGGGGCGAAATCAAGCATCGTCAAGATCGCGAACCGAGGACGCCGACGGACATGACCGCCAATTCGCCCGACCCGCAAGCCTCGCCCGAGTCGACCGCGCCGGCGGAACCGGCCGCCGATGCGGTGGCGGCGCTCGCCAAGGAGGTGGCCGACCTCAAGGACCGGCTGCTGCGCACGCTCGCCGAGATGGAGAACCTGCGGCGGCGGACCGACCGCGAGGTCGCCGACAGCCGCCAATACGCGGTGGCGAACTTCGCGCGCGATCTGCTCGGCGTCGCCGACAACATGCAGCGGGCGCTCGGCACGCTGAGCGCCGACTTCCGCGATCAGGCCGATCCGGTGGTCAAGTCGCACATCGAAGGCGTCGAGTTGACCGAGCGCGAGCTCATCAAGGTCATGGAAAAGCACGGTATCCGCAAGTTCGACCCGCAGGGACAGAAATTCGATCCCAATCTGCATCAGGCGATGTTCGAGGTGCCCGACCCGAGCGTGCCGTCCGGCACCGTCGTGCAGGTCATGCAGCCCGGTTACATGATCGCCGAACGGATGCTGCGCCCGGCCCTTGTCGGCGTCGCCAAGGGCGGGCCGAAGGCCGCGCCCCCCGCAGGCGACAACGCGGGGCCGGCGCCGTCCGATTCGGTCGACACGCAGGCGTAAGCCGAGACGTATTTCGCGCGGTCAAATCTCACCGGTGACGAAGGTGGGCCCTCAGCTCTTCGGCTCGACCCCGTCGCGCACGGCGCGGAATTTCGGGAATGCCTGCAGCCAGACGTCGGCACGCGCGGCGCCGACGTAGCGGATGAAGGCGCGGTTGGCGAACCGTACCCATTGCACCAGCTTCATCGGCGTGCCGGTCTTGGCATCTTTCGCCTCCGCCTGGATCTCATGCGTCGGCTTATTGTCGAGTCGCAGCATGTCGGTGCTGACGATGCGCACGTCCTTGAACTCGGACAGGCCGGTGAACAAGTTGCGCGCGAAGGTCGCCCGGTTGGCCTGATCCTCGGGACCGCCGCTCGCGATCGAGACGATGAAGATCGGTTGCGTGACCGCCTCGAGCGTGTCCTGGGCGCCGTCGGTCATGAAGACCGAGCTGTTGCCGAGCACGCGGAAGGGCCGCAGGCCCGCAAGGTTGTCGAACTTGACCGGCAGCAGGTCGAGCAGCTCCTCGACCGGCACGGTCGGACGCACCACCATCGACAGGAGCGCGGCGCGCACGTCCGCGTCTGAATATTTGGCCTTGGCGTCATCGGGAACCTGGACCGCAATGAGCGCGCCGATGTCGGCGCCGGACGTCAGCATGATCCATCGCCGCACCGTCTTGGCGGCCGCGGTCTGCTCGCCGACGATCAACAGGCCTTTGCCGGTCTTGAGCGTGACGTCCTCGCGCTTCTCCTCGATCAGGCCCTGCCGCTTGATCGCCTCGGGCGTCATCTCGCCTTCGATCTTCGCCGCCGCGGCCGACGGGACCTCGACGATCAGGATCGACGCTCCGGCGGCGGGGTCGACGAACCCGCGAAAAGCCGGACTCGGCTTCATGGCGCCCGGCGCCGCCAGCCCGATATGCGAGGCGAGCGGATAGACCGGATCGGCCGCTCGCGCCGGGCCGGCCAGGAGGGCGGCGGCGGCAAGCGCGGCCGCGGCACGGGCGAGCAGCGGTCGCAACGACACGAGTTGCAGCGACATGGGATTCACCTCGTTCTCGGCCGGCCAGACCCTGTGCGGTCTCGTCATACCGGCTCGTTCACCCGGCGCAATGTCAGGTTAATGCGGCTGCCGTCGGGCAGCAGGGTGGATGTATCACGAATTATCCGGTCCACCCCGTGAAATGCCAGCCGGGCAGCGCCACCCAGCACCAGCGCGTCGCCGGACGCGAGCCGGAACGAGCGGGTCGGATCATCGCGGCGCGTGCCGCCCAGGCGAAACAGGCAGCTCTGCCCGAGCGAGAGCGAGACGACGGGCGCGGCAAAATCGCGCTCGTCGCGATCCTGATGCAGCCCCATGCGGGCTTCCGGCGCATAGACG
>DASXCK010000472.1:0-59203 GCA_036491235.1 Xanthobacteraceae bacterium
AGATCATCTGGATGATCATCAACAGCGGAAACACCAACGCCATGCCGGCGAGCGCGTTGGTGCCGAGTTTGGCGACGAACCAGGTCTCGATCAGCCCGATCGCGGACTGCATCACCATGACGGCGACGTTGGGCATCGCCAAGCGCATGATCGTCGGCACGATCGGCGCCTCGAGCAGCTTGCGGGTGCGCGGGTCCATCTTCGTGTCCCTAGCCTATGCTTCGCCTTGACGAGGTCGGATAATAGGTGCATATGCACGTAACAGCAAGGGTGCATATGCACGCTTTGCGAATGAGGACCATGCAGAAAGGCATGCTGCGGAAAGACATGCAGAGCGATACCCGCAAGGCGCGGCCGGCACGCCACGCGATCGAACCGGCGATCTGCAATTGCCTGGCGCTACGCCAGGCGGCGCGACACGTCAGCGCGCTCTACGACCGCCATCTCGCGCCGGAGGGCATCACCACGGCGCAATACTCGATCCTCGCAAAGCTCAAGCGGCTTGGGCCGCAGCCCATCGGCGCGCTCGCAGCCATGATGGTGATGGACCGCACCACCACGACGCGCGCGGTGCGCCCGCTCGCGCGCGACAGGCTGGTTACGATCTCGCCCGGCGCGGACGAGCGCACCCGCCTGGTGAGCATCACGCCGGTGGGCGAGAAGCGCACCAAGGCCGCCGCGGCGCGCTGGCGCGAGGCGCAGAAGGATTTTGAGACCGGCTATGGTGCGGAGGCGGCGGAACGGCTGCGCCGCGACCTCGCCGAGGTAGTGGGGGCGACTTAGCGCCTGGACATTGATCTCGATGCCGAGAGCGACCTCCGAGGCCGGCTGACCAGCACGGATGCCCGGTTCTCGCATGGGACCTCGATCAACGCGATCTTGATATCGAGTGCCGGCACGCCGAGCGCGCCAAATTGCGCACAATCCTACCAAAGAGCGCGCGCTTGGCCGCGAGCGAGCGGGCGGAGAAAAGCGTGATCTCGATCAACGCATAACGCGGCCCGCGTCCGGGCGGGACCGAGAAATGGCTCGCCGAATGCTCGATCGGACGCAGCGTGCGGTCCCGTTCGGGCAACCGAAGCGCCCCGCGCAATGCGGCCTGCACGGCCCCCTGAGCTTGCCGTACGGCGGGGCGGATTGCTATGCCGCTAAACGTCATTGCGAGCGAAGCGAAGCAATTTCGCTTCCCTCGGTTCTGCGCGTGCGGATCGGGATTGCTTCGTCGCACGCAGGTCGGGCCTGCCCGACCTGCGCATGCACGAGTGCCGATCTCGGGTAAACCCAAATCCGGTCGCGCTCCTCGCAATGACGACGGAGGAAGATCGCCATGGCGCGCATTTCATTAGTCGAGGAGACGGATCATCCCGAGATCGCGTCGCTGATCGACAAGATCAAGGCGGGGCGGCGCGGCGGGCTGCTCAACGTCTACAAGCTGCTGCTGCACGCGCCGGCGCTCGCCGAGACCTGGCTCGACCATGTCGGCGCGGTGCGCTGGAAGACGAGCCTCACCGGCCGGCTGCGCGAGCTCCTGGTGATCCGCATCGCATACGTGAACGGCATCGACTACGTGCTCAACCAGCATGTGCCGGGCCTCGCGGTCGCGGAAGGCGTCAGCGTCGCGGAATGCGACGCGCTCAGGGACTGGCGAAAGGCGGGCACGTTCAGCGCCGCCGAGCACGCCGCCCTCGCTTATGCGGATGCGATGGTGCTGCAGACGTCAGTGCCCGACGACGTCTTCGCTGATCTGCAGCGCCACTACGACGAGCGCGCGATCGTCGAGATCTCCGTACTGATCGGAACGTATTTGATGCACAACCGCGTCATGAAGGCGCTGGCGATCGACCTCGAGGCTGACGAGCAGCGCGGGCGATGATGGTGCGACATCACTGCCGTCATGGCCGGGCTTGTCCCGGCCATCCACGCCTTTATGGTCCGGCGCAAGTCGTGGATGCCCGGGACAAGCCCGGGCATGGCATGTTTCCTTGGAGATCCTGATGTCTCGCCTTGCACTTGCCTTCCTCGCGCTGTGCCTCGCCACCGGCGGCGCATACGCGCAATCGGACTGGCCGACGAAGCCGGTGCGCTTCGTCATTCCGTTTCCGGCCGGCAGCTTCGCGGACATCACGATGCGCATTATCCAGAAAAAGCTCGGGCCGCGGCTCGGCCAGGCGATCGTGATCGACAACCGCTCGGGCGCGAGCGGCGACATCGGCAGCGAGGTATTGGCCCGCTCGTCGGCGGACGGCTACTTCTTCGGCGTCGCGACCAATTCGACGCACGGTGTCTCGCCGGCGCTCGACCCGAAGCTGCCCTACGACCCGATCAAGAATTTCACTATGGTGTCGCTCATCGGCGAAGCGCCCTATGTGCTGATCACGTCGCCGAATCTCCCGGTGAAGTCGGTGAAGGACCTGATCGCGCTCGCCAAGAGCAAGCCGGGCGGCGTGAGCTACGCCTCGGTCGGCCCGGCGAGCCTCGCGCATCTCGCGGGCGCGCTGTTCTCGCAGATGGCCGACGTCAAGCTCACCGAGGTGCCGTATCGCACTTCGGCGCAGTCGGTGCTCGACACCCAGAGCGGCCGCATCGACATGCAGTTCGGCACCATGGCGCCGGTGCTGCCGCACATCCTCTCCGGCAAGGTCAAAGCGCTGGCGGTGACGAGCCTCAAGCGGGCAGCCGTGCTGCCGGACGTGCCGACGCTCGTCGAATCGGGGCTGCCCGGCTTCGAGGCGTCGCTCTGGCTCGCGGTGGTCGCCCCCGCCAACGTGCCGCCCGCGATCGTCGAGAAGATGAACCGCGAGCTCAAGGCGGTGCTGGCCGATCCCGAGGTGGTCGAGGCGCTGAAGCGCCAGGGCATCACGGCGCTGTCGAGCACGCCAGAGGAATTGCGCGCGCGCATCGAGAACGACATCGTCAAGTGGAAAAAGCTGGCGCACGACGTCGGGATCACGATGCAGTAGGCCGCGTGCCCCGGATGCACGCGTGCATCAGGCCATCGCCTTCCACAAATTGAGGCATAGCCGCTCGATATCGCTGAGCGCATTCTCGCGCGCCGCGACGGCGGTGTGCGGCATCAGGATCACGTTCGGCTGGCCGCGGAACTTCAGCAGCGGATCGTCGGGCCGCGCCGGCTCGTCGTAACCGACGTCGAGCGCAAGGCCGCTGAGGCGGCCCGCCGCGAGCGCCGCGACGAGCGCATCGCGGTCGATCAGTTCGGCGCGCGCACAGTTGATGAGGAAGGCGCCAGGCTTCACACGTGACAACGCCTCAGCGCCGATGATGCCGTGGGTCGTCGCGTTGAGCGGCAGCTGCACCACGATGTAGTCCGATTGCGCCATGAGCTCGGTGAGCGGCACATGGCGCGCCCCCAGCACCTGCTCGTCGGCGGGAGCGAGCGGGCGGCGCTGGTGATAGAGCGTCGTCATGCCGAAAGGCACAGCGCGGCGGGCGATCTCGCGGCCGACCTCGCCCAAGCCGACGATGCCGAGCGTCGCCCCGTGAAGTGTCTTGAGACCCGCGACGCGGGCAAAATTCGAATAGCCGATGTAGCCGGGCGCACGCGGCCGAATATGATACCCGGCGGCCTCGAGGTCGCCGCGCTCGACCAGCCCGTCGAGCGCGCTGATACGCTTGCCCAGCGCCAGCATCAGCGCAAAGCACTGCTCGGCAACCGCGACATTGACGTGGCGGTGGAGGTACGCGACCGCGACGCCGCGTTCGGCGCAGGCGGCCGTGTCGATGTTGGTGCCGATGGTACCGAACTTCTGCACAATCTTGAGCCGTCGCGAGGCGGCCGCCAGCGTGGCGCGATCGACCACGAAACTTTCCACGATCGCGGCATCGGCCTCCGGCAGCTTGGCGAGGAAGTCGGCCTGGTCCCTCGCCCACACGATGCGCGCCGGATAGAGATCGCCGACGCGGGCACGCAATCGGTCACACCAGGCGAGGAAGTCGGGAACGTCGTGGGAGAAGAAATCGGCGACGGCGTCGCGGTGCGCCGACGGAATGTGCGGATCGAGGACGACCGGGACGATCTTGAGGAAGTGGTCTTCCTCGATGAGGACGGTGGGCATGGGCTGGGTGATTCGCCCGTCTCCGCCCTGCGGGCTTCGACGCGGCATCCTTCGTTGCTTCTTCGCTACGGGTATCTGGGAGTTGGCTTGCCGAGCCTTAGCTTGCGAAGCAAGCGCAGGATGGTGGGCGCGACAGGGATCGAACCTGTGACCCCTACCATGTCAAGGTAGTGCTCTCCCGCTGAGCTACGCGCCCGAATGCCTTGAAGGGGTGAGCGTTCGTATATCGGCTTGAAGGGTTGCGGGCAAGCGGGCTGAAAAGCCCTTCATCGCCAGCGAAGCGAAGCAACTTCGTCGGGCAGGCCCCGGGGCGCGGGATTGCTTCGGGGCCTGTCGGCCGCCTCACGATGACCCATCTCAGGCCGCCAGGACCTTTTGCACCTCGGTAACGAGTTCGCGCAGATGGAACGGCTTGGAAAGGACCTTGGCGTGCTTGGGCGCCGCCGAATCGGGGTTGAGCGCGACCGCCGCAAAACCGGTGATGAACATGATCTTGATGTCAGGATCAAGCTCGGCGGCGCGGCGGGCAAGCTCGATGCCGTCCATCTCGGGCATCACGATGTCGGTGAGCAACAGCTCGAAGGGCTCCTCGCGCAGGCGCTGGTAGGCGGACAGGCCGTTGTCGTACGAGATCACCTCGTAGCCGGCCTGCTGCAGCGCCTTCACCAGGAAGCGGCGCATGTCGGTGTCGTCTTCGGCGAGAAGAATCTTGGTCATTGGCTCAAGCATCGCCCGCTGCACTGGTGACGGGTATCCCCGCCCCTCGTTCCCCGTGTCTGATATCGACTAATCCGGGAGTCCGGTAAAGATGGGGTGAACTTCGATCCCGCCGCATCCCGTGCGGCCAATATACACCTGCGAATGTGCTTGGCATGAAGGCTCTGGACATGGAGAATGGCATGGACAACGACCGTCTTAAGGGGTTGTAAACAAGGATATGACCGGGACCCGATGACCGCAACGCGGGTCGCCATGGACCCCGACTTGGCGATCGACCGCCGCACCCGAACGTGAACACCCACCGCAAATGACCGACATCCGCGACGAACTCGAGCCGCCGTTCGAAATTCTGGAGCCCGACGACTGGCGAGGAGCGCTGGTCTTCAACTCGCCGCACAGCGGTTGCGTCTACCCACCGGCCTTCCTCGCCGCCGCCCGCCTCGAGATCACCCAGCTGCGTCGCTCGGAGGACAGCTTCGTCGACGAGCTCTTTGCCGGCGTTGTTCCGCTCGGCTTCCCGCTGATGCGGGCGCATTTTCCGCGCTGCTACATCGACGTGAACCGCGAGCCCTACGAACTCGACCCGCGCATGTTCGACGGGCGGTTGCCCTCCTTCGCCAATACGCGCTCGATGCGGGTCGCGGGCGGGCTCGGCACGGTGGCACGCGTGGTCGGGGACGCGCAGGAAATCTACGACCAGCGCATTCCGGTCGACGATGCGCTCGGCCGCATCGAGGGGCTGTACAAGCCCTATCACCGTGCGCTGCGCCGCCTGGTCACCAAGGTGCATCGCGATTTCGGGGCCGCCATCCTGGTCGATTGCCATTCGATGCCGTCGATAGCCGGGAACCGCGATGAGCGGCCGCGCGCCGACGTCGTGCTGGGCGACCGCTACGGCACGAGCTGCGTCGCGGTGGTCGCCGACACGGTCGAGGCCGCACTGCAGCAGGCGGGCTACTCGGTCAGCCGGAACAAGCCCTATGCGGGTGGCTTCATCACCGAGCACTACGGGAACCCACCTGCCGGGCTGCATGCAATCCAGCTCGAGATCAACCGCGCGCTCTATATGGACGAGCGCAAATACGCGCCAATCGGCTCGTTCCGCCAGCTCGCCACCGACCTGGAAACTCTCGCCGACCAGCTTGCCGCGATCCCGCTGGAGGAGTTGCGCCCCTACCGGGCCGCCGCGGAATGATCCCTGCGGGCCGCTGCGCCTGACGTAGCGGCCAAGCGTCATCGGGCGTCGCGAAGCTTGGTGGGCAAGCCGCCCAACACCGCGCCACCAAAAAAAGGGCCGCTAGCGTACTAGCGGCCCAAGTCTAGGGAGGAAACGCCCAAGGAGGGCGGCAGCAACACGATCTCTCGCGTCGCTGCACCGCAATAAGATACACCGCGACGCACAAAATGCAACAGGTCTTCCCCAGAAAATCTTGATACTTTGGTATACCAAGATAGTCCAATAGTTCCCATGCCTTATGTATCCTTTCGAAGGGCCGCCGGGAGCGAGATGGTTGCGAATGTAGCTATCGGCCGTTAACGCTGCGAGTGTGGGTTCCCGACGCACAGATCTCACCCCATCGGCGTGACCAGCCTCAAAGTTTCGAGGCGGGCTTTTGCCCCAACATGCGCTATAGGATGGCGGCGCGCAGCGGGGGCAGCACCGGCACATGACGGCAGTCGATCTCAAGGCCTTTCTCGACAGACTGGCGACGGTTTCGGGCGAGGTGATTCTGCCCTACTTTCGCACGTCGCTGAGCGTCGAGGACAAGAGCCGCGGCTCCGCCTTCGACCCCGTCACGGCGGCCGACCGCGCCGCCGAGCAGGCGATGCGCGCGCTCATCGGCCAGCAGTTCCCGGGGCACGGCATCATTGGCGAGGAGTTCGGCGCCGACCGGCCGGACGCCGACTATGTCTGGTACCTCGACCCGATCGACGGAACGAAATCCTTCATCTCCGGTATGCCGGCGTGGGGCACGCTGATCGCGCTGACCCATAGCGGTGCGCCGGTCCTCGGCATGATGCACCAGCCGTTCATCCGCGAGCGATTCTCAGGCGACGGCGTAAGCGCGCGCTACGAGGGGCCGGCGGGCACGCGCAAGCTGATGACGCGCGCCTGCGCGCACCTCGCCGAGGCGATGCTTTACACGACGACGCCGCTGCTGATGAACGAAGCCGACCGCGCGCGCTTCGTTGCGGTGGAGAAAAGCGTGCGCCTCTCGCGCTACGGCGGCGACTGCTACGCCTACTGCATGCTGGCGGCCGGCCACCTCGACCTCCTGATCGAGACCGAGCTCAAGCCGCACGACGTGATCCCGCTCATCCCGATCATCACGGGCGCGGGCGGCGTCATCACCACCTGGGAAGGCGAGCCGCCGACCAATGGCGGCCGCGTGATCGTCGCCGGCGACCGCCGCGTGCACGAGCAGGCGATGAAGGCATTGCAGGGTTGACGCGCTTCGCCCTCCCCTGCACGGGAGGGTGAACTCAATCCGCCGCGAGCTTCCCGAACAGCGGCGTGCCCGGAACGAACGCGTCGAACGCAGCCCAGAATTGATTGCGGTACTGGTCCTGCTCCATCAGGATCTCGTGCTCCGCACCCGGGATGACGACGTGCGAGCCGGCCCGCAGATGGATCGCGAAGGACTCGATCGCGGCCGTCGAGACGAGGCGATCGCCGCCGGCGGCGACGATCAGGATGGGCTGACGGATGCGCATCGCGTAGGCAGGCGAGCGCATCTGCGCCATCGTGCGAAAGGCGGCATCGGCCCAGCTGACGGTGGGTGAGCCGAGGCCGAGCGCAGGCTCGGTCTCGAGCACCGCGGCAGCGCGGGCATAGCGCACCGGATCGCTGGTCAGCGGATTGCCCAGAAAGGGCCGTGTCTGCAGCACGGCCGGGCCGCCACCCGGCACATAGCCGCCGCCGCGGCCCGCGAAGCGCACGATGCGCGCAAGCCCGGGCGCCATCCCGAACATACGGCGCTCCGCGAGACGGAGCAGCGGCGCGGTGAGCACCATGCGGTCGAACCAGCGATGTCCCTTGGCGGCGGCCTGGATCAAGGCCGCGGCCCCAGTCGAGTGGGCAAGTGCGAACAGCGGCGGCGGGCAGTCGGGCAGCACCACCTCCTTCATGAAGGTCTCGAGATCGATGGCGTACTCGGCAAAGCTGCCAACGTGACCTTTGCGCGGATCCTTGAGCGCGCGCTGCGACAGCCCCTGCCCGCGCCAGTCGAGGGTCGCGACGGCAAAGCCGCGCGCGCGCAGATCGCGTATCACCTCGAAATATTTCTCGATGAACTCGGCGCGTCCCTGGAAGACGCACACCGTGCCCTTGCGGCCGGGCGGCGGCGCCCAGCGTGCATAGCGCAGGAGCACGCCGTCAGGCGTCTCCAGCATCGCAGATGCCGCGTCCTCGGGCACCGGGTTGGCAGGGATGGAGATCAGTCGCATGGAAGAAAGGCAGCCGACTCGCGGTTCGTTCGCGTTATAGCAGCCGCCCGCCGCTCCCGCTCAACAAGACAACGCGTGGCGCCGGGGGCGGAACCACGTTCCCCCATTAACCTGTTGTTTACATTAAGGGAAACGGCGACTGCCACGAAAGCGCGAATGCGCTGTCCCGGCCCCTTGCGAGACCACAGTACCTTTCCCATCTCAACCTTGCGCGGGGCCATCCGGCCCGTGCGGTTCCACAGTGGTCCGGCCCTTGTGGCGGATCCACAGCATGTCGCTCAAGGAGGATATGCCATGCGTACGTTCGATCTTACTCCCCTCTATCGCTCGACCGTCGGATTTGACCGGCTGTTCTCGATGCTCGACCAAGTCGCGGGCTTCGATAACAGCGCCTCAAGCTATCCGCCGTACAACATCGAGCGCACCGGCGATAACACCTACCGCATCACGCTTGCGGTCGCGGGGTTTGCCGAGACCGAGATTTCCATCGAGGCGAAGCAGAACACCCTGACGATCAAGGGCGAGAAGCCGGCCAAGGCCGACGAGAAAAAGGGCGAGGTGCTCTATCAGGGCATCGCGGGGCGCGCGTTCGAGCGCGTATTCCAGCTCGCCGAGCACGTCGAGGTCCGCGGCGCTTCGCTCGAGAACGGGCTCCTGCACGTCGATCTCGTGCGCGAGGTCCCGGAAGCCGCGAAGCCGCGCCATATCCGCATCGCCAACGGCAACGCGAAGGCGATCGACGCCAAGGCTGCCTGAAGAATTGGCATCCTGACAGCCTGACAACGATCGGCTGAAGTCTCGCAAAGAGGGGCGCCCCGGGTTTTCCTGGGGCGCTTTTATTTTGCGCAGTTACTTTCAGCGCACAGTGTCATGCCCCATGCAGGCGGCGCAGCATTCAGTAGCAAGGTCGCGAGCGTTCGTGATTACTGGATTGCCCGCTTTACGCAAAAGCGGGCGATGACAGAATCGCGTGTCGTTCGTCCAACCCTAGTCCAGCGGCGCGACCGGCGGCATGGAGGCGCCGCCATTGCTGTGCGGCGTATCCGCGGGAGGTGCGGCAGGCGCCGGCTGCGTCGGCACCGGATTCTGCGGCGCGGGCGGAGCCAGCGGCGCCTTCTGCGGCTCGGCGCCCTTCGACGGTTCGACCGGAATCGAGCTGGTCGCTTCCATCACATAGGGACGCGGACGCGGCAGCGGCGTCGTGCTGCCGGGTGCCGGCGCTGCGGCCTGCGCAGCAGGGCTTGGTTGCGCACCCAGTTGCGTATTTGCCTGCGACGGCCGTGCGTGCGGCACGACGCGCGGCGGCATCGGCGGGCGCGGCCCTCCAAAGCCATAACTGTCGTACCTGTCGTCGCGCGGGCCGAATATGCGGCCGTAAACCGGCCCGCGATAAGCTCCGTAGCCCGGCTCGCCGTGGCCGGTCGCGCGCACCGACATGGTGCGACCCGTATAGGCATCGATCACCAGCCGATATTCGACGTCATTGCGATCGAGCGCGCGCAGCACATAGGTGTCGCCCTGGCGCATCGGACGGAAGAGCGGATCGAAGCCAGACGCGCGCGCCATGCGGGCGACGCGGTAGGGCGGCAGCGGCGGATATCCGCGCGGCATCGCCTCCGGCCGCGTGGGGGCAGACATAGGCATGGGCGACTGGGCCGACGCGATGCCGGCGAGCGCAATCGAAGCGCCGCAGGCGAGCAGCAGCGTGCGAAGTTTCACGGATGACTCTCCCCATCGAATGCAATTTGTTATTGCCCACAGGACACCGCGCGATTGCGGCGCCCCTGGGGCGGTTGATTCATGTATTCGGTGCCCGCCCTCGCCGGCAGAGCGGTATCCGCTGCTGCCCAAAGACGCTAACCGCCGGCGACATCCACGAAACGATCGACTTCCACCTCGGTCGTGGCGAACGACGTGACGAGGCGCGCGAGCACGTCGCCCGGCTTGATCGTGATACCGGTGGGGACGCCATCGCTCGGGCGCGCGTAATAGCTGGCGCCGGCGGCGCGCAGACGCACATCGGCCGCCGCCGGCAGCACGACGAATACAATGTTGGCGTCGACCGGCCACACCGGGGGCAGCGCGTGTTTGGTGAGGCCGCGCGCGAGGCGGTCGGCTAGGCCGTTGGCGTGGCGCGCCCATGCGAGCCAGTTGCCGTCGGCCAGAAAGCCATCGAACTGCGCGGCGACGAAGCGATGCTTGGAGACAAGATGGCCGCCGCGCTTGCGTCGCTCGTGCATCGCGTCGGCGCTCGCGCGATCGAAGATCACGATCGCCTCGGCTGCCATCGCGCCGCCCTTGGTGGCGCCGAATGAGAGAATGTCTACGCCGGCCTGCCACGTCATCGCGGCGGGGCTCACGTTGGTGCGCGCCAGCGCATTGGCGAAGCGCGCGCCGTCCATATGAAGCTTCAGGCCGCGCGCGTGCACGATATCGGCCAGCGCCTTGACCTCGGCAGCGGTGTAGATCGTGCCGGCCTCGCTGGCCTGGCTGATGGAGACGGAGGCGGCCTGGACCGCATGCGGCCGGTGGCCGGTGTGCCGCGCGATCGCGTCGGCGAGCGTTCCGGGCGCGAGCTTGCAGCCCTCGCCGGAAAGCCCGATGAGCTTGAGCGCGCCGCCGAAGAATTCCGGCGCCCCGCACTCGTCGACCATGATGTGCGCCTCGGCGTGGCAGAGCACGCCGCCCCACGGCGGCGTCACATGGGCGAGCGCAAGCGCGTTGGCGGCCGTGCCGGTCGCGACGAGAAAGACCGCGGTATCGCATTCGAACAGCTCGCCGATGCGGCGCTCGACCACGCGGGTGAGATCGTCGTTGCCGTAGCCGAGCGCGTGGCCGTGATTGGCCCGCGCGATGGCATCGAGCACGGCGGGTGCAATTCCGGCCGCATTGTCGCTGGCGAAGTTCATTCGAGGGTCTCCAATTTCGACAAGGGCGATTGGGGCGATCGCGGCAGGCGCGACAGTTGGGCAAAAGGGCAGCCGGTAGACCGGCCGCTTTCGACGTTATCCCTCAAACATGCCATGCTGCGGCGCAACGGGATTGCGCAACGTCACGGTCCGTGGTCCTCTTGTTGCCGCCAGGGAACCGCCGCGGCAACAAAAGGGTCGCAAAACACGATTCAGGGGATGGCGAACCCTTGTTTCCGTGGCAGAATTTTGGCATGGTGAGTTAGGACAGTAATACTGCCCTATAACGACGGCCGGCGCCTGGCCGAGGTCATCCCGGCTGCTGGGCGGGCGGGGATGCGCCGCAAGATGCCGACGGCATCAGAGCGCCGAACGAGCGGCCACATAGAACCGCCAGAATGGTGGACCGGCTGCCCGGCACGACACAAGTGGACCTTGTACTGCACGCCATACGGCGCAGCGGATGAGGTGGGTGCGCCAACGGCTGCGGCCGCGGGCGGGAGGCGAAGGACGCGAGATGAGCGCCACACCGGTCGGCCGCGACCGCGGTCATGAGCACGTGCGAGAGCCAGCATTTGACGCCGCGGGCGTCAAACGCACGGCCGCGCCGTTCTCACCCGTGACCGCCGATCCGGGCGTGCCACCGGCGCGCGGCCTGTACGATCCCGCGCTCGACAAGGACTCGTGCGGTGTCGGCTTCATCGCGGACATCAAGGGGCGCAAGTCGCACCAGATCGTCGCGGACGCGCTCACCATCCTGCTCAACCTGGAGCACCGCGGCGCGGTCGGCGCCGACCCGCGCGCCGGCGATGGCGCCGGTATTCTCACGCAGATTCCGCACAAGTTCTTTGCCAAGGAGGCTGCGAAGCTCGGCTTCGCGCTGCCGGCGCCCGGCGAATACGCGGTCGGCACGCTCTTCATGCCGCACGATCCGGCGCGGCAGCAGGAGATCGCCGACATCTATGCCGAGGTGATCGAGGCAGAAGGCTTCCGCCTGCTCGGCTGGCGCGACGTTCCGATCGACAACTCGACGCTCGGCGCATCCGTCAAGCCGACCGAGCCCTGGCACCGGCAGGTGTTCATCGGGCTCGGTGAGGAAAAACTTTCGGAAGACGAATTCGAGCGGCGGCTCTATATCCTGCGCAAGACGATCTCGGGCGTGTTCTACCGCCGCTACGAGCGACGCACCTCGGGCTATTACCCGGTCTCGATCTCGTGCCGCACCGTCATCTACAAGGGCATGTTCCTCGCCGATCAGCTCGGCACCTACTATCCTGACCTGCGCGATCCGGACTATGCGAGCGCACTCGCGCTGATACATCAGCGCTTCTCCACCAACACGTTCCCGACCTGGTCGCTGGCGCATCCCTACCGGATGATCGCGCACAACGGCGAGATCAACACGCTGCGCGGCAATCTCAATTGGATGGCGGCGCGGCAGTCGTCGGCGCGCTCGCCGCGCTTCGGTGACGATATTCGCAAGCTGTGGCCGATCTCCTACGAGGGCCAGTCGGACACCGCCTGCTTCGACAACGCGCTCGAGTTCCTCACCCAAGGCGGCTATCCGCTCGCGCATGCCGTGATGATGATGATTCCGGAAGCGTGGGCCGGCAACCCGCTGATGGACGAGGAACGGCGCGCCTTCTACGAGTACAACGCCGCGCTGATGGAGCCATGGGACGGGCCCGCCGCGATCGCGTTCACCGATGGCCGGCAGATCGGTGCGACGCTCGACCGCAACGGCCTGCGCCCCGCGCGTTACCTCGTCACCCGCGACGGCCGCATCGTCATGGCGTCCGAGATGGGTGTACTGCCCATCGCGGAAAAAGACATCGTCACCAAGTGGCGGCTGCAGCCCGGCAAGATGCTGCTGGTCGATCTCGAGCAAGGCCGGCTCATTCCTGATGAAGAGATCAAGGCCGCGCTCGCGAAAAGCCATCCGTACAAGGAATGGCTGAAGAACACGCAGATCCAGGTCGAGGAACTGCCGCCGGCGGTAAGCCGCCCGGCGCTATCGAACCTGTCGCTGCTCGATCGCCAGCAGGCCTTCGGCTACACGCAGGAGGATCTCAAGATCCTGATGTCGCCGATGGGCACGACCGGCGAGGAAGCGATCGGCTCGATGGGCAACGACACGCCGATCTCGGCGCTGTCGAGCAGGCCGAAGCTCCTGTTCACCTATTTCAAGCAGAACTTCGCGCAGGTCACCAATCCGCCGATCGATCCGATCCGCGAGGAGCTCGTGATGAGCCTCGTCTCGATCATCGGGCCGCGGCCGAACCTGTTCGACCTGCAGGGCATCTCGACCATCAAGCGGCTGGAGGTGCATCAGCCGATCCTGACCAACGCGGACCTGGAGAAGATCCGCTCCATCTCCGAGATGAGCGAGTCGCATTTTCGCTCGCTGACGTTGGATATGACGTGGTCGGCCGACACAGGCGCGCCCGGGATGGCGGGCGCGCTCGACGCGCTGTGCTGGCAGGCCGAAAAGGCCGTTCAGGACGGCATCAACATCATCATCCTGTCGGACCGCGGCGCCAGCGCCGACAGCGTTCCGATCCCATCGCTGCTCGCCTGCGCCGCCGTGCACCATCACCTGATCCGGCGCGGTCTGCGCATGTCGGTCGGCCTGGTCGTCGAGTCGGCCGAGCCGCGCGAGGTGCACCACTTCGCGTGCCTTGCGGGTTACGGCGCCGAAGCGATCAATCCGTATCTGGCGTTCGAGACCTTGATCGCCATCAAGAACGAGCTGCCGCAGAAGCTCGACGAGAAGGAAATCGTCAAACGCTACATCAAGTCGATCGACAAAGGGCTGCTCAAGGTGATGTCCAAGATGGGCATCTCGACCTACCAGTCCTATTGCGGCGCGCAGATCTTCGACGCGGTCGGGCTCAAGTCGGATTTCGTCGCGCAGTATTTCACCGGGACGGCGACCCGGATCGAAGGTGTCGCGCTCGATGAAATCGCCGAGGAGACGGTGCGCCGCCATCGCGACGCATTCGGCGACGCCCCGGTCTACCGCGGCGCGCTCGACGTCGGCGGCGAATATGCGCTGCGCCTGCGCGGCGAGGACCATGTTTGGACCTCGACGACGGTCGCGACGCTCCAGCACGCGGTGCGCGGCAACTCGCTCGACAAGTACAAGGCGTTCGCCTCGATCGTGAACGAGCAGAGCGAGCGGCTGCTGACTATCCGCGGGCTGTTCCGGATCAAAGGGGCCGAGGAAGACGGCCGCACGCCGGTGCCGCTCGACGAGATCGAGCCGGCCAAGAATATCGTGCGGCGCTTCTCGACCGGCGCCATGTCGTACGGCTCGATCTCGCGCGAGGCGCACACCACGCTCGCGATCGCGATGAACCGCATCGGCGGCAAGTCGAACACGGGCGAAGGCGGCGAGGAATCGGACCGCTATAAGCCGCTGCCGAACGGCGACTCAATGCGCTCGGCAATCAAGCAGGTCGCGTCCGGTCGGTTCGGCGTCACGGCGGAATATCTCGTCAACTCGGACGTGATGCAGATCAAGATGGCGCAGGGCGCCAAGCCCGGCGAAGGCGGACAGCTGCCTGGCCACAAGGTCGACAAGACGATCGCCAAGGTTCGCCACTCGACGCCCGGCGTCGGCCTGATCTCGCCGCCCCCGCATCACGACATCTATTCGATCGAAGACCTGGCGCAGCTCATCTTCGACCTGAAGAACGTCAACCCGACGGGCGACGTCTCGGTGAAGCTCGTCTCGGAAGTAGGCGTCGGCACGGTCGCGGCGGGCGTCTCCAAGGCACGCGCGGACCATGTGACGATCGCGGGATTCGAGGGCGGCACCGGCGCGTCACCGCTCACCTCGATCAAGCACGCCGGCAGCCCGTGGGAAATCGGTCTCGCCGAAACGCACCAGACGCTGGTCGCCAACCGCCTGCGCGGCCGCATCGCGGTGCAGGTCGATGGCGGCATCCGCACCGGCCGCGACGTGGTCGTGGGCGCGATGCTCGGCGCCGACGAATTCGGCTTCGCCACCGCGCCGCTGATTGCGGCCGGCTGCATCATGATGCGCAAGTGCCACCTCAACACCTGCCCGGTCGGCGTCGCGACGCAGGATCCGCTGTTGCGCGCGCGCTTCAAGGGCCAGCCCGAACACGTGATCAACTACTTCTTTTTCGTCGCCGAAGAAGTGCGCGAGATCATGGCTGAGCTCGGCTACCGCACCTTCGACGAGATGGTCGGGCAGATGCAGATGCTCGACCAGCGCGCCATGGTGGCGCACTGGAAGGCCAAGGGGCTCGACTTCTCGCGCCTGTTCACCAAACCGGAAGCCGCGGCAGGCACCGCGATCTTCAACAGTGAGAAACAGGACCACAAGATCAAGGACATCCTCGATCGGCGGCTCATCGCCGAGTCGCAGGCGGCACTCGATCGCGGCGCGCCGGTGCGCATCGTCACCGCGATCCAGAACACCGACCGCACCGCCGGCGCGATGCTGTCGGGCGAGATCGCCAAGCGCTACGGCCACGTCGGCCTGCCCGAGGACACCATTCACGTGAAGCTCACCGGCACGGCCGGACAGAGCTTCGGCGCGTTCCTGGCGCGCGGCGTGACGCTCGAGCTCGAAGGTGAAGGCAACGACTACGTCGGCAAGGGCCTCTCGGGCGGACGCATCATCGTGCGGCCGCCGGTCGACGCGGGCATCACGCCGGAAGAATCGATCATCGTCGGCAACACCGTGCTGTACGGCGCGATCGCAGGCGAGACCTACTTCCGCGGCGTCGCCGGCGAGCGGTTCGCTGTGCGCAATTCGGGCGCGATCGCCGTTGTCGAAGGCGCCGGCGACCATTGCTGCGAATACATGACGGGCGGCATCGTGGTCGTGCTCGGGCCGACCGGGCGCAACTTCGCGGCCGGCATGTCGGGTGGCATCGCGTATGTGCTCGACGAGGACGGCACTTTCCCGAGCCACTGCAACATGGCGATGGTCGAGCTCGAGCCGGTGCCGGACGAAGAGGAGATCAACGCGCGCGAATACGGCCATGCAGCGGACCTCACCGGGCATGGCCGGGTCGACGTGCTTTCCGACATGACACGCTACGATGCGGCGCGCCTGCATCTGCTGATCGCGCGGCACGCGCGCTTCGCCGGCTCGCGCCGCGCCGCGCACATCCTGGAGCATTGGGACGCCTACCTGCCCAAGTTCCGCAAGGTGATGCCGGTCGAGTATCGCCGCGCGCTTGCCGATCTCGCCAAGGAAAAAACGGCCGCGATGCAGGCTGCGGAGTGATCGCGGTCACTTCGCGGCGCGCGGCTTCCTCACCCGCGCCACACCGCTAACAGCGCCGCACGCTGGCGCACGGAACGACTGAGATTTGAGACGTTAAGAAGCAAGATGGGCAAGGTCACCGGGTTTCTCGAGTTCGATCGCATCGACCGCGACTACGCGCCGGTCGAGGAGCGCGTGCGCCACTGGCGCGAGTTCGTGCTGCCGCTTGCCGAGAAGGAGACGCGCGAGCAGGCCGCGCGCTGCATGAACTGCGGCATCCCGTACTGTCACACCGGTTGCCCGGTGAACAACCAGATCCCGGATTGGAACGACCTCGTCTATAGCGGCGACTGGAAAACGGCGGCGCGCAACCTGCATTCGACCAACAATTTCCCCGAGGTCACCGGCCGCGTGTGCCCGGCGCCGTGCGAAGCCTCGTGCACGCTCAACCTCGACGACAATCCGGTCACCATCAAGACGATCGAATGCGCGGTCGCCGATAAAGCCTACGAGCAAGGCTGGATCGTGCCGGAGCCGCCGGCGCAAAAGACCGGCAAGCGCGTCGCGGTCGTTGGCTCCGGCCCGGCCGGGCTCGCCTGCGCGCAGCAGCTCGCGCGCGCCGGCCACGACGTGCACGTCTACGAGAAATTCGCCAAGGCCGGCGGCCTGCTGCGCTACGGCATTCCCGACTTCAAGATGGAGAAGCACTACGTCGACAAGCGCGTCGCGCAGATGGAAGGCGAAGGCGTGACCTTCCACTACGGCGCGCATGTGGGCGTGAACGTGCAGGCCGATAAGCTCGTCGCCGATTACGACTCGGTGGTGCTCGCGGGCGGCGCCGAGAAGGGCCGTGACCTGCCGATCCCGGGCCGCGACCTCAAAGGCATCCACTACGCCATGGAATTTTTGCCGCAGCAGAACCGTCGCGTGTCAGGCGAAGCGGCACCGGCCGGCGACCTTCCGCCGATCCTCGCCAAGGACAAGCATGTGATCGTGATCGGCGGCGGCGACACCGGGTCGGACTGCATCGGCACATCAATCCGCCAGGGCGCGCTGACGGTGACCAATTTCGAGATCATGCCGATGCCGCCCGAGAAGGAGAACAAGCTGCTGACTTGGCCGGACTGGCCGCTCAAGCTGCGCACCTCGTCGAGCCACGAGGAAGGGGCGAAGCGCGAGTTCTCGGTGCTCACCCAGAAATTCACCGGCGAGAACGGCCAGGTGAAGAAGCTGCACTGCGTGCAGGTCGACGCGAAGTTCAAGCCGGTGCCGGGCTCGGAATTCGAGATCGACGGCGATCTCGTGCTGCTCGCGATGGGCTTCGTGCACCCGGTGCACGACGGCATGATCCAATCGCTCGGGCTGACGCTCGACGCGCGCGGCAGCGTCAAGGCCGATACCGAAGGCCCGCAGAGCTACAAGAGCTCGCTCGATAAGGTTTTTGCCTGCGGCGACATGCGGCGCGGCCAGTCATTGGTCGTCTGGGCGATCCGCGAGGGACGGCAGACCGCGCATGCGGTCGACAAGTTCCTGATGGGATCGACGCTGCTGCCGCGGTAATCTCCCGGTCATTGCGAGGCCAGCGAAGCTGGCTGAAGCAATCTCGATCCGCAAACGCATGCGCCTGTTGAGCGAGATTGCTTCGGCGGGCTTCGCCCCCCTCGCAACGACGTAGTTCTCAGGAGAGCGCCTTGCCGATCTCGCGCCGCACGCTTCTCACGACCACTCTCGCCTCCGGCGCGATGCTGCTCGCGGATGCTACGCGCGCTTCCTATCCGGAGCGGCCGATCCGGCTGATCGTTCCGTTCCCACCGGGCGGCGCCGTCGATCCTGTCGCGCGCTTCATCGGCGAAGCACTGCATGATCGCCTCAGCCAGCCCATCGTCAGCGTCAACCGCGGCGGTGGCGGCGGCAGCCTCGGCATGGACGAGGCCGCGAAGGCGCCCGCTGACGGCTACACGATCGTGCTCGATCACAGCGGCATGGCCTACATGCCGGGACTCTACAGCAACCTGCCGTTCGATCCGGTGAAGGATTTTGCGCCGATCATCACGGCGGTGGCGGGCTTTTACGTGCTGGCCGTGAATCCCGCCCTACCGGTCAAATCGGTGGCCGACCTCATCGCCTACGCCAAGGCCAAGCCGGGCAAGCTCAACTTCGGCTCGGCTGGCATCGGCTCGACCCTGCACCTTGCCGGCGAGATGTTGAAGCGCGAGGCGGGCATCGACATGCTGCACGTGCCCTATCGGGGCGGGGGTCCGGCGATCAAGGACCTCATCAGCGGCCAGATCCAGCTCATGTTCGCGCCTGCCGTCGCGATGCTGCCGCTCGCGAAGAGCGGCAAGGCGCGCGTGATCGCGCAGACGCCGGCGAAACGCTCGTCGCTCGCGCCGGACATTCCATCCGTTGCCGAGACGGTGCCCGGCTTCGACATCGTCGGCTGGTATGGTCTCGCGGCACCGGCCGCCACGCCGAAGGCCGACATCGAGCGGATCAACACCGAACTCAGCGCGGCACTCAAATCGCCGGCGCTGATCGAGCGGCTGCGCGAACTCTCCTACGAGCCGATCGGCGGGACGCCCGAGGAGGCGGCCGCGCGCATCAAGGCGGATGTTGCGCGCTGGACAAAGATCATCCGCGACGCCGGCATCAAAGCGCAGTGATCTCGCCGTGGATCAGAATCTCAAAACCGACGCGGTCACGCTGACAAAAACCCTCGCCGCGCATCTTGCCGGTGTCGGACCATCCGATCTGACGGTGCCGGCACGCGCGGCCGCGCGGCGCGGCATGCTCGACTGGATCGGCTGCGCGCTCGCGGGCAGCGGGCATCCGGAGATCGACATTCTCGTCGCGGTGCTCAACGAGACCGGCGGGCGGCCGCAGGCGACCGTGCTCGGACGAAATCTCAGGCTCGGCCTGCTCGATGCGCCGCTCGCCAACGGGCAGATGGGTCACCTGCTCGACTTCGACGACACGCATATGGGCGGCGTCGTGCTGCACACGTCCTCGCCGGTGCTCGCCGCGCTCTTCGCGCTGGCCGAGCGCAGACCGGTCAGCGGTGAGGATCTGATGCTCGCCTACGCGGTCGGCTTCGAGGCCGGCGTGCGCGCCGGGCGCGCGGCGCCCGGCCATCACAAGGGCGGCTGGCACCTCACGGGCACGCTCGGCTCGATCGCGGCGGGCGCCGCCTGCGGCCGGCTTCTCGGCCTCGACGGGCAGCGGCTCACCTACGCACTCGGCATTGCGGCGACGCAGGCGGCCGGCATGCAGCAGAACCGCGGCACCATGTGCAAGTCGTTCCATGCCGGCAAGGCGGCGCAGAACGGCGCGCTTGCGGCGCTGCTCGCCGAACGCGGCTTCGACGCGAGCCAGGAGATCGTCGAGGGCAAGCGCGGCTTTTCACGCATCTACAGCGACGTCGCGGCAACCGAGGCACTGACGGCAGACCTCGGCGGCCAATGGCTCATCGAGACGAACGGACACAAGCCCCATGCGTGCGGCGTCGTGCTGCATCCGTTGATCGACGCCGTGATCGCAATCCGCGCGCGCGAGCGCATCGATCTCGCGGCAGTCAGTGCAATCGAGCTGCGGCTGCATCCGCTGGTGCTGTCGATCACCGGCGTCACCGAGCCGACGAGTGGGCTGCAATCGAAATTCAGCTTCCGCCACTCGGCTGCGGTCGCGCTCGCGGACGCCGCGGCCGGCGTCGCGCAGTACTCGGACGAACGCGCCACCAACCCGGTCATTGGGGAGCTGCGTCGCAAGGTGACGGCGGTCGCGGACGAGACGCTGCGCAAGGACGAGGCCTATGCGACGATCGTCGCAGGCGGCGCGCGGCACGAGGTGCATGTCGCGCACGCGAGCGGCACCACCGACAATCCGATGAGCGACGCCGCGATCGAGGCGAAATTCCTCGCCAATGCGGCGCCGACGATTGGCGCCGAGCAGGCGCGCAAGGCGTGCGAGCTCGTCTGGTCCCTCGACAAGGTCGCCGACCTACGCGAGCTGATCGCGCTACTGGCGTGACTATTTTGCAGCGTCATTGTGCGCAAAAGCGAAAGCTGGCAATCCGGCAATCACGATCCTCTCGAGAAAGCGATCGCCGACGCCCAGGCGAACCGGGTTGCCCGCTTTCGGGGGCGATGACGGCGGCGGCCATCACCGGGGCCGAGCACAAGTCCGTCAATGGAAGAACGGGAAGAAGAACGGCTGCGGCGCGGGCGCAATCCGCCGGGGCTGCGGCGGTGGGCTGGGCGCGCGTGCCTGGCGGACCGGAGCGACGCGATGCACCGGTGCGGGCGCGGCAGGACCGTTCGGCGCCGCTGCCGCCGGCGCGGACGCCACCTGGTGCGGCTCCTCGTACGGCTTCATCGGCGTCATCGGAATGGTCGTGGTCGCGACCAGGGGATCGGCGCCGACTGCCGCGACCGGGCGGCGCGGCCAAGCGAAGTCATCGGCGCGGCCCGCGGGCGCACGGTCCGGATCGCCACGCACCAAGACGCGCGCCGCCAGCGCGTCGGGCGCGGCCTGATGCGCGCCGGTCCCGCCGACGAGTTCGCTCGCCTCCGCAGGCGTGGTGAGCGGCATCACGGGACCCGCGAGCGGACGCGCCATCGCGGCGCCCGGCCGCGGCGCCGACGTCTGCGGCGTCGCCGCCGGCTCGTCGGCGGCCGGCAAGGTCACCGGCGTCGCGTTCGCCATCAGGGCACGCTGGATCTCACGCTCGACGTAGTGGGCAAGCTTGCGCGCGCCGGCCGCCGTGAAGTGCGTGCCGTCACCCGAGCGCAGGCGGCGAATTTGTCCCTCGAAATCGGGGCCCTGCATGACGAACCGGCCCGACTCGTCGACGAAGCCGTCCCAGGTGTCGATGTAGGTGATGCCCGCCTTCTCGGCACGGCTGCGGTAGAGGTCGTTGAGGAAGCTGAAATCTGCAGAAGTCTTGGTACTACGCACCGGCGGCAAGCCGACCCAGAATACCGGCACGTTCTTCGATTTGAGTGCCGCAATCGTCTCGTCGATCCGCTTGATGTAAAGCTCGGTCCACTTCTCGGAGCGGAACTCGTACGTGACCATGCCGGGTGTCGCGCGCTCGGACGCGGCGCCCTCCGGCATCTCGGACGGCTCCGCCTCGTTGGTGACGTCGTCCTTTTCGCCGTCCTTCTTCTCAGCCGCCTTGTCGTGCGTCGTGGACGGCGTCGCCGATTTGGCGGGCGCTTTTTCGTGGATCGGCCGACGGTCGTTGAGGCCGATCATCATCACGATGAAGTTCGCCTTGTCGGCGCTGAGGATCTCGCGCGCCGCCTGCGGCCAGTCCGGATATTCGCCGTGCGGATCGCTCTTCACCTCGATGTGGATCAGCCCCGAATAAGTACGGTGTCGGCGCAGGATGCCGATGTCGGGCGAATCGGCGGCGGCCTGCTCGAGGCCGTAGGCGAGCCAGTCGGCCATCGAATCGCCGAGCACCACCACCGAGGTGAGCGGCACCGAGTCGCTCTTGCGGGTCGGCGGCGGCGCCTTGGAATTGTACTCCGTCGGCGCGCGCGTGGAGCGACGCTCATCTCCGAAGAAGCCGCCATTATTGGTGCCGCCGCGGCGCGCGCGCTCCTCGAGGAACGGGAAGCGGTCATCGAACTGCTCGGCCGCGGTCGGGGTCGTGACCGCCGCGGCGAGCACGAAGGCCGCCGCGGCCTCGGCAAGGCCGAGCACGAGAGCGCACAGGAAACGTCGCCAGACGATACCGCTCGCCATCACGGAGAATCCGAAAGCCAGAACAATACGTTGCGCGGGTCGGCCGGTTCCCGCCGATACCAGCGCTACGCGCTCATTGGGTTAATACCATGGCAAGCGCGGCAGCGGGAAGAAGGCCACAGAACGGATGGTTAGCGCGGCAGTCCTACCGCTGCGCATAGCCGCCGCCGCGCAGCCGATCGAGCATCGCGGCGCTCGCGAACCCGTCCGGAGCGAGACCGGCGGAGAGCTGGTAGCGCTTGATCGCCTTGCGGGTATGCGCATCGATACGGCCGTCCGGCTCGCCGCCGATGTCGAAGCCGCGCGCGACGAGGAGCTTCTGCAGCTCGTAGCGTTCGGTGCCGGTGAGCACGCGCTCGTCGCGCGGCCACGCCTGGGCGAACGGCGGATCACCGCGCAGCCGGTCGGCGAGATGGCCGATCGCGAGCGCATAGGCCTCGGCCGGATTGTAGCGCATGATGACGCGGAAATTGGTGAGCATCAGGAACGCGGGCCCGCGCCCGCCCGCCGGCAGCAGCAGGAACGCCTTGTCGGCCTGACGCGGAAACATCCTGCCGCCGACACGCGCGATGCCGCGGCGCACCCAGTCGCGCACCGGCATCGGCCGCCCCTCGGCGAGCAGGTAATCGAAGCCTTGCGGCAGCATGACCTCGTAGCCCCAGGTCTCGCCCGCCTTCCAGCCATCGAGCTTGAGGTTATTGGCGGTCGAGGCGACGAGGTCGGGGATCGAGGCGACGACGTCGCGCCGTCCGTCGCCGTCAAAATCGACCGCGTAGCGCTTGAACGCCGTCGGCATGAACTGGGTCGGCCCGAAGGCGCCGGCCCACGATCCCTTGAGCTCGTCGGGGCTCAAGTCGCCGTGGTTTAGGATTTCCAGCGTTGCCAGGAACTCGCCCTTGAAGTAGTTCTGCCGGCGGCCGACGCAGGCGAGCGTCGCGGTCGAGCGCAACACCGAGCGCTCGCCGATGGCGGTCGAGTAGTTCGACTCGATGCCCCAGATCGCCGCGACGACATGGCGGTCGACGCCGTAGGCGCGCTCCATCGCATCGAAGGTGGGCTTATAGGCCGCGAGGATCTCGCGCCCGCGCTTGATACGCGCGTCGCTCACCAGCATGTCGAGATAGTCCCAGATCGCCCGGGTGAACTCGGGCTGGGCGTCCATCAGATCCATGATCTTGAGATCGGGCGTGAGGCCGGCGGTCGCGCGCACGAACGTCTCGCGGGTCACGCCACGGCGGGCGGCGTCGGGCCAATAGCCCTCGATACAATTGGGAAAATTCGCCGCCGCGGCGCGGATCGCATCGGCCTGCATCAGCGGGCTGCCGGACGCGCCCGATTGCCCGCTCCAGTCGCCCTTGCTCGGCGGCGCGGCCGGTGCCGGATCGCCGAACAGATGAAATCCGCCGATGCTGCCCGTGAACAGGTCGGCGATCCCGGAGGAGCCACCCGGTGTCTGCGCGTCCGCGCGGCCGGCCAAGGGCGCAAGCAGCAGCCCGGCTGCCGCCGCGACCCGCAGGATCCGCTTCCCACCCGTCATCTCGCGCTTCCGTGATCCGATGCCCGCCAGGCGCCCGCCGCCATTAGGGGCCCAGATGTGGTTTCAGTATGTTTAACATCGGACGGAGGCGTGGTGCGAACCGGCTGCGGCCTCAGTCGTTTACCGTGAGGCCAACGGGCGCATGGTAAATAAGCCTTTGATTCTTCCCTTTTGTCACGCCTTGTGCCTGAAAAAACCCTCCTTCTCACCGCACCCCCGAGTCCCATGAAGCCCATTCGCAAAGCAATCTTCCCGGTGGCCGGTCTCGGCACCCGTTTCCTACCCGCCACCAAGGCGATGCCCAAAGAAATGCTGACGGTGGTCGACCGGCCGTTGATCCAGCACGTGGTCGACGAGGCGCGCGAAGCCGGGATCGAGCACTTCATCTTCGTCACCGGCCGCAACAAGGGCGTGATCGAGGATCACTTCGACCGCCAGTTCGAGCTCGAGGTCACGCTGGGGGAGCGCAACAAGCGCGCCGAGCTCGGGCTGCTCGAGGACGCCCTGCCCGACGCGGGCCAGGCCAGCTTCACGCGCCAGCAATCGCCGCTCGGTCTGGGGCACGCGGTGTGGTGCGCGCGCGGGATCGTGGGCAACGAGCCGTTCGCGCTGCTCTTGCCCGACGTGCTGGTGCAGCACAGCCGCGGCTGCCTCGCCCAGATGATGGATACCTATCGCCAGAACGGGACCGACGCGAACATGATCGCGGTCGAGGAGGTGCCGCCCGAGCGCGTCCACATGTACGGTGTCGTGGGCGTCGGCGCGCCGGTAGGCAAGGCATTCAAGATCACCCAAATGGTTGAGAAGCCGAAGCGCGAGGAGGCGCCTTCCAACCTGAGCATCACGGGCCGCTACATCTTGCAGCCGGAAATTTTTGACGTTCTGGAAAACCAGCCGCGCGGCGCCGGCGGCGAGATCCAGCTCACCGACGGGATGGTTCGCCTTGCACAGACGCAGCCGTTCCTCGGTTTCAAGTTCGAGGGCTCGAGCTTCGACTGCGGCTCGAAGGTCGGCTTCCTCGCCGCCAACGTCGCCTACGCGCTCGAGCGCAAGGACATTGCGCCGGCGTTCCGGGAAGAGCTCAAGCGGATTTTGGGGTGAGAGCTTAAACCCAGCGGGCCGGCTCGCGCATCACCAGCGCCGGCCCCAGCGGCGGCCACCCCAGCCGCGATTCCCGCCCCAGCCTCCGCCGCGGACCAACCTGATGACGAGAAGCAGCACCACGGCGCCGATCGTCGCGTTGATGATTGCGGCGATCAGGCCGGTGCCGAGATGGATGTGGAGTTGCGGCAGCAGCCATTGGCCGATGAAAGCGCCGATGACACCGATGATGATGTCGCCGATCAGCCCGAACGCGTAGCCGCGCGTGATCTCGCCGGCGAGCCAGCCGGCGACTGCACCGACAACGAGGATCGTCAGCAGGCTTTCATTCGAGAAATACATCGCCTGTCTCCGCCAGCTGCATCTACTGCGTCATTGCCCCGCGCATAGCCGTTCAAAGAACGGCGTCGCTTCGCTCGCCTATGGCGGCAATCCAGTATTCACGAACGCGGGAGCGGAACGTCGACAGTGTCCTACGGATGCGCTGCGGCGTACTGGATCGTCCACTTACGCGGATGACGGCGACTGGAGAGTCCGCTGCGCAGTAGGACTACAGGACGCCCTACCCTCCAGATGACGCAGGGCCTCGTAAAAAGTTCCATTGCGCCTAGCGCTGCAGGCGCACGCCGAGCAGGAATTGATCGGCCGTGTAGTCGAAGCCGGGCAGCGACGAGGCTACCCAGTCGCGGCGAACCTGCGCCTTGAGCTGCACCTCGCGGCTGAGCTTGTAGAGCAGCTGGAACGACGCGAAATAGCGATGATCGAACCGCTCGAGGCCGACATAATCGTCGGTGCCGTAGCCGATCTGCGCGGTGGCGATCAGCCAGCGGCGGAGCGAATGGTCGACCTGCAGCGCGAAATCATGTGAAAGATCACCCGACACACCCGGCACGATCACCTCATTCACGGCTGTCTTCGCGGTCGCCGTGAACGTGGTGAGCGCCGTCGCGGCGAAGATGAGCGACGCGTCGATCGTCGTGCCGCCGATGCTGTTGAGCGTGGGGTCCTTGTAGTCGCGGGAGATCTGGCCGACTGCGACCTCGCCGGTGAGCTTGCGGGTGATCTCGAAGGTGGTCCCGACCTTGGCGTAGACGCCGTTGGAATCGCGCTGCTCGCCGTTGCGGTCGAAGGTGAGGTCGTGCAGACGGGTGTCGGCGCCGGTCTCGACGAACGGCGTGAGCCCGGGCTTGAGCTCGTAGCCCACGCGCAACGATCCGCCGTACTGATTGAAGTTACGGTCGTCGTTGGCCGAGGTCGTGCCGTCGGTCAGTGTGGAATCCTGCCATATGCTGCGGTCGAACGTGCCCTTGGCGGTGACCTCCAATCGGTTGAAAGCCTGCGTGTAGCCGAGCGTGGTGCCGACCGTCGTGACGATGGGCAGGCGCGCGAGTCCAGCCTGGATGTTCGGACTACCGGGGTTGTCGGTGCCGATCAACAGGCGCCCTTCCATGTCGAGGTGGCTGCGGCTGTTCACGTCGATGCGGCCGTCGACGCGTGAGTCGAGGGTCGGGCGGTCGAGTGAATTCGGAGTGCCGGAAGGCGTACCGTCGGCATTGGTGCCGAACTTCTCCGTATAGGCGAGGTAGCTGCCCCTGATGTCGGCGCTGAGCGCGTGCCGCTCCCAGTCGGAGCGCACCTTGAGCTCGGGCGAGACCATGAACAGGAACGAGTCCTTGCCGCCCTGCACGTGCGAAGGATTGCTGTCGAAGCCGCCGGTCAACTCGACGGCGGGAAAGAACGTGAAGGCGCCGACGCGAATGCCGGTCGGCGCGAACGGATCCGTGTCGACCGCCACCTTGCGCTTGGTCGGCGTCTGGATGGCAGGCACGAGCGTCTGCACCGGCACCTCGGCCACCGATGTGCCGCGCCGGGTGTCCTGGGCGGACGGCCGCGTCGTCACGGTCGCGGGCACCGGGTCGGGCACGACGCCGATCGGCGGCCGCAGCGGCAGCGAGACGCCCGGCTTCTGGCGCACGGCGTCGCGCGCCTTGCGGCGCTTCGCATTGGTTGAATCGAAGCCGGTCCCGCCGGCGCCGGAGGCCGGCGGATTGCCATAGACCTGAACCTGCCCGAACGTGGTCGGTGCGTCGTCACCCTGCTGGCCCGGCTTGGTGACGCGGCGAAAGCGCGGTGCGCGCAGGTCCTGTTTGTCCGGCTTGCGGGGCGCGAACACGGTCGTGGCGCTCGGCAGCCGAAAAAGGTCGCCGTCGTCGGCTGCCGTCTGGGCGCACGCGGGCGCGATCGCGGCCACGCACAGGACCGCGCCTGATGCCGCAGCAGTCAGGGCAAAGCAAAAACGCGGCACGATCGATGTCCTCGGGCCCGGCCGATCGGTAAACATTGGTTAACGGAGATAAAATGGGTATGGTTAACGAGGGGTTACGGGCTCGCCCGGGCGGTCGCCGCGCCTGTCCGTTCATGCTATTTGACGCAGCCGAGTCACATCGGCTGGCTGTCGCGGCCGAGGGGGTCCGGTGGAAGCGAGTTCCAGCAAATCCAAGCAGTTCCTGATCGACTCGGCGCTGCGCACGTTCGAAGCCGGCTCCGGCGGCATCGCGGCGCTCGCGAGCGCCATGCAGAACGGCCTGGGCCGG
The DNA here is from genome assembly GCA_036491235.1 of Xanthobacteraceae bacterium. GTDB lineage: Bacteria > Pseudomonadota > Alphaproteobacteria > Rhizobiales > Xanthobacteraceae > JAVDCA01. Next base: position 27,375 of record DASXCK010000472.1, read on the forward strand.
CCTTTCGCGGCTGCCGTCGAGCTGATCCACGCGGTCCGCGGACGCGTGGTGGTGACCGGCATGGGCAAGTCCGGGCATGTCGGCCGCAAGCTCGCGGCGACGCTCGCGTCGACCGGCACGCCCGCCTTCTTCGTGCACCCGGCCGAGGCCAGCCATGGCGATCTCGGGATGATCACCCCCGACGACGTGATCATGGCGCTGTCCTGGTCGGGCGAGACCGCGGAGCTGAAGAACCTGATCGACTACTCGCGCCGTTTCCGCATCGGCTTGATTGCCGTCACGGCGGAGGCCACGAGCAGCCTTGCCCAGGCGGCCGACGTGGTTCTGACGCTGCCGACCGCACGCGAGGCGTGCCCGCACAACCTCGCGCCCACGACGTCGACGCTGATGCAGCTCGCGCTCGGCGACGCGATCGCGATCGCGCTGCTGGAAAGCCGCGGCTTCACGGCGATCGATTTCCGCACCCTGCATCCGGGCGGGCGGCTCGGCGCCGCGTTGCGATTCGTGCGTCACTTGATGCACCAGCGCGACGCCATCCCGCGGGTAGCGCTCGGCGCGCCGATGTCGGAGGCGCTGGTCGAAATGTCGGCGAAGGGCTTTGGCTGCGTCGGCATCCTGGGCGACGCGGGCGAGCTTCTCGGCATCATCACGGACGGCGACCTGCGCCGCCATATGCGGCCCGACCTCCTCGACGCCAAGGTCGACACGGTGATGACCCGGGCACCGATCACGGTGCGGCCCGATCAGCTCGCCAGCGAGGCGATCGAGATCATCAACTCGGCGAAGATCACGGCGCTGTTCGTGGTCGACGACGGCAAGGCCGTCGGCATCGTGCATTTGCACGATTTGCTGCGCGCCGGGGTGGCCTGACGGATCACTTGTGTAGGGTGGGCAAAGCGAAGCGCGCCCACCATGCAGCGGCGCCATACATCACGCGTGGGCACGGCGCTACGCGCCTTTGCCCACCCTACAGCCCAATCACTGATCTCTGACAACTGATAGCGTCGCGCCATCGACCGCCGTGACCTTGACGCGGCAGCCGGTCGGGCAGTCGGGGCCGGTGATGCGCCACACCGTGTCGCCGATGCCGACCGTGCCGTTGCCGCCGACGATCGGCTTCTCCAATGTGAACACCCGGCCGATGAACGCATCGGCGCGGCGATTAAGGAAGGGCTGGTCGGTCGGCCGGAGCGCGTGCGCGCCGAGACGCCGCCACAGCGGAATCGCGGCGATGGCGAAGAGCGCGAAGGCGACGAACTGGTACTGCCAGCTCCAGTCGACGAAGAACGAGATCACGCCGACCAGGAAGGCGGAGAGCCCGAGCCAAAGCATGAACGTGCCGGGCGCCATCACCTCGAGCAGCAGCAGCACCGCGGCGAGGATGAACCAGTCCCAGAAACCGAGCGTCAGGGCGAGTGACCACATCGCAATCCCTCGCTAGTCCGGACGCGTGCTCGGCACGGCGGTCGTGGGCGCCGGCGGTGTCGGGCGCGTTCCGGGCATCGGCGGCGCCGGCCGGCGGCCGGGCGGCGGCGTTGCGGGCGGCGCACCGCCAAAGGCGGACTTGGCGAGTTCTCCGATGCCGGCGAGCGAGCCCAGCACCGCGGTCGCCTCGATGGGCAGCATCAGCACCTTCTGGTTCGGCGAATGCGCGAGCTCGGTGAAGGCCTTGAGGTACTGCTGGGCGACGAAATAGTTGAGCGCCGCGGTATCGCCGCTCGCGATCGCCTGGCTCACCATCTGGGTCGCCTTCGCCTCGGCGAGGGCGAGCCGCTCGCGCGCCTCGGCGTCGCGGAATGCGGCCTCGCGGCGGCCTTCCGCCTCCAGAATCTGCGACTGCTTGGCACCCTCGGCGCGCAGGATTTGCGACTGGCGCCCGCCTTCGGCGGTGAGGATCTCGGCGCGCTTCTCGCGCTCGGCCTTCATCTGCCGGGCCATGGCCTCGACCAGGTTGGCGGGCGGCACGATATCCTTGATCTCGATGCGGTTGACCTTGACGCCCCACGGCGAGACCGCCGCGTCGACCACGCGCAGCAGCCGCTCGTTGATCTCATCGCGGTGGGAAAGCATCTGGTCGAGATCCATCGAGCCCATGACGGAGCGGATGTTGGTCATCGTGAGCTTGATGATTGCCGAATTGAGCTGGGCGACCTCGTAGCTCGCCTTGGCGGCGTCGATCACCTGGAAGAACGCGACGCCGTCGACCGTCACGGTCGCGTTGTCCTTGGAGATGACGTCCTGCGACGGAATGTCGATCACCTGCTCCATGACGTTCATCCTGCGACCGATCTTATCGACAAACGGCACGATCAGGTTGAGCCCGGGGCCGAGCAGCCTGGTGTAACGGCCGAAGCGCTCGACCGTCCAGCTGTAGCCTTGCGGCACTGTCTTCACGCCGAGAAAGATCGTGAGCACCGCCAGCGCCACAAGGAGGATCGTGAAAATGCTGAACCCGCCAAGCATGGAATTCCCCTTGGCCCGAGCTGATGGCCTGAGCAGGTGCATTGTGAATGTCACGCCCGTGGCCGGCAAGCCGCCACGGCATCATCATTGGTCAACCCATGGGACCATTTGGTTCAAGGGCGCATGCGGCGCATGGACCGCGACCGGCGCCTGATCTCGCTCGGCGACGCGCGATAGGTCTCGGCAAACACCGCATTGAAGCGCCGCAGACTGCGAAACCCGGCCTGCAGCGCCACTTCGGTCATCGGCAGGTCCGTGCCGTCGAGGAGCCGCTTGGCGCGCTGCACCCGCGCGGTCCGCGCCACCTGGATAGGGCTCGCGCCGAGGTGCCGTGCGAACAGGCGTGTCAGGTGGCGCGCGCCAACCCCGACGCGCGCCGCGAGACGGTCGACCGAAGCGCTCGCGCCGTCGAGTGCGCCATCGCGCATGATCAACCGGGCGGCGCGATCGACGATCGCACGGCTTCCCTTCCAGGCCGCACTGAACGGCGCGGTCTCGGGCCGGCAGCGCAGGCATGGCCGGAAGCCAGCGGCCTCGGCGGCCGCCGCGCTGGCGAAGAAGCGCACGTTCTCGGCGCGCGCCGGACGGACCGGACAGACCGGACGGCAGTACACGCCGGTGGTCCGCACGCCGGAAAAGAAGCGCCCGTCATAGGCCGGGTTGCGCGTGACGCGGGCACGCTCGCAGGCACGGCGGTCGGGCATCGGGCGCAACGCGTCGCGACGGCGCGCACCGGGGACGGCGTCCGAATCCGGCGAGCGCCCGAAGCGGCCCGCGCGTATCACGACATCGGCCACGCGACTGCGCATGCATGGGAGATAGCCATGAGACGCGACGATTGTCATCCGCTCGATAACGTCGTCTGGTCGGCGCTGACGACGACGCATGCGGCGCTCGCGCAAGGGAATGCACATGGAAGCGGGCGCGCACGGCACTATCCGCGCGACATGGCGCCGTTCTCGGCGGTGGCCGAGCCGTCCGTGCGCGCGTATGCGGATCTCGCCGAAGGACTCGCGGGCGCCGTGGAGGCGCGCCTGTTTCGCCCCGCGCAGGAACCGACGCCCGCCGGCTGGGAGACGCTGAGCGCGCGCCCGATCATCCAGATGATCGCCGATGACGTGCACTCGGGCCGCAATGTGCCCGATGGCGTGTCGATCGAGCCGTTGGGTGCAAACGACGCGGCCGAAATGGTCGCGCTGGCGCAGACAACCAAGCCGGGCCCATTGGGTCCGCGCACAGTGCTGCTCGGCGATTACGTCGGCGTGCGCGATGAAACGCGCCGCCTCATCGCCATGGCGGGAGAACGCTTCCGCCTTCCCGGCCATGTGGAGGTAAGCGCGATCTGCGTCGAGCCGGCGATGCGCGGGCGCGGCCTCGGGCGCATCCTCACGGTCGCGCTGGTCGAACGCGCGCGCCAACGCGGCGAATCCGCATTCCTGCACGTCTTTCCCGACAATCCGGCGGCGCAGCTTTACGCGCAATGGGGTTTTCGCGAGCGCGCCCGGCACTGGGTCATCTGGCGCCGGCCGCGCCCCGGCACGTGATCCGCCTGCACCTCAGACCCACCCGTTGAGCTCGCGCAGCACCACGGTGCGGATCACCAGCATGCCGGGATCGCTGTCGTTGAGGCAGGGGATGAGCGCAAAATTCTCGCCGCCGTTGCGCTTGAAGATACGCGCGTTCTCGACGGCGATCTCTTCCAGCGTCTCGAGGCAATCGGCCGCAAAGCCCGGGGTGATGACGGCGAGATTCTTGACGCCCTGCTTGGCCAGCTTCTTCACCGTCGCGTCGGTGTAGGGCTGCAGCCACTCGGCCCGCCCGAAGCGCGACTGGAAGGTCAGGCGCAGCTTGTTCTCGTCGACCAGGAGCCGTTCGCGCAGCAGCCGCGTGGTCGCGACGCATTGGTCGTAATAGGGATCACCTTTGTCGACGTAGGCCTTCGGCATGCCGTGAAAGGACGCCAGGATGACTTCCGGCTTGAACGGCAGCCGCGCGAGCTCGGCCTCCAGCGTGTCGGCGACCGCGCGGATGTAGGCTTGCTCGTCGAACCAGGGCGGCGCGACGCGCAGCGACGGCTGCCGGCGCAGCCGCATCAGGGCGCGGAACGCCTCGTCGCACACCGTCGCGGTCGTGGCGGCGGCATACTGCGGATAGAGCGGGACGAGCAGAATGCGATCGCAGCCGCCCTCGGCGAGCGCCTTGATCCGCGACGCGATCGACGGATGACCGTAGCGCATCGCCCAGTCGACCGTGAACTGGCGGCCGATCGGCTCGAGGATCGCGGCGAGCTTCTCGGCTTGCGAACGCGTGATGGTCTTGAGCGGTGACTCGTTCTTCTCCTTGTTCCAGATTTTGGCGTAGTCGCGCCCCTTGCGGCGCGGGCGGAACGGCAGGATGAAGCCGTTGAGCACGAGCTTCCAGGCGAAGCCGGTCTCCTCGATCACGCGCCGGTCGGCCAGAAATTGGCGCAGATACCGCCGCACCGATTCGGCGTCGGTCGCCTCCGGCGTCCCGAGATTGACCAGCAGCACGCCAATGCTGGTGGCCGCGACCGCCGGCTCATCGGGCGGGCGCGCGGCAGGGACGAGGGTGACTGGTTCGGCGGTACTCATGTGGTCCCGGGATAGATGAGGCCAAAGATAGGCATTAGCGAGGCACCGTTCCATGCCGGGGGGTGACTTTACCCGGTGGCCTTGTCCGGTTGTCATTGCGAGCCCTCGGGTCTCGCCTGTCGGCGAGGCCAGGGATAAACTCCGCGAAGCAATCTCGCCGACAAGACACCTGCGGATCGGGATTGCTTCGTCGACCTGGCAGCCTCCTCGCAAATGACAGGTAATGCTACTTTCATCGACGGAGATGCACAGCGCGCGCTGGTCGCGGCCAGCAAGCCGGAATTGCGCATCCTGCCGACCACCGATCTCAACGTCGAGACGCCCGCGCACCTGCTCGACCACGACATCACGCCGATCGACCTCTTGTTCGCCCGCAACACCGGCACCATGCCGGTGGCGAGCGCGAATGACGCCGCGGCCTGGACGCTCGCGATCGACGGCTGCGTGCGCGTGCCGCGCCGCTGGACGATCGCCGAGCTGCAGCAGCAATTCGAGACGGTGACGCGCACGGCCGTGCTCGAATGCGCCGGCAACGGCCGCTCGTTCTTTCCCGAACCGGCCGGGGTCGTGCTGTGGCAGCACGGCGCGGCCGGCTGCGTCGCCTGGACCGGCGTGCGGCTCGCCGACCTCCTCGCCGCCTGCGGGCTTACGCCCGAGGCGGTCTATACCGGACATCACAGCCCGGACCTGCGCTTCGACGGCAACGGCCCGGCGATCTCGCGCGGCCTGCCGATCGCCAAGGCGCGCGCGCCCGAGACGCTGGTTGCCTGGGCGCTCAACGGCGCGCCGATCCCGCCGCTGCACGGCGGACCGCTACGCGTGATCGCACCCGGATTTCCGGGATCGGCCTCGCAGAAATGGATCACGCGCATCGCGATCCGCGACCGCGAGCACGACGGCGAGCGCATGCTCGACCTGCACTACCGGCTGCCGCGCGTGCCGGTCGCGCCGCTCGCACCGGGCGAGCGCTACGACGAAACGCTGTTCGACGTGATCACCGACGTGCCGGTACGCGCCGTCATCACGGCGCCGCGCGCGGGCTTCGTGCTGGCGGCGGGCGCGCCGCTCGGCGTGCGCGGCCATGCGTGGAGCGGGCACACGCCGCTTGCCGGGGTGGAGCTGTCGTGCAACGGCGGAAGGTCCTGGCAGGCGGCCGCGCTCGGGCCACTCGCCGACACGTTCGCGTGGCGGCGCTTCACCGCGACGTTCGCGCCGCCGCCGACGGGTGCGATCGAGATCATCGCACGTGCGAGCGACACGCGCGGACGCACGCAGCCGCTTCAATCGGCGCCGTGGAATCCGCGCGGCTACGGCAACAACACGGTTCACCGCGTGGGCGGACGGGTCGGATAAATTTACCTCGTCATTGCCCGCGCAAGCGGGCAATCCAGTGGTCGCGGTCGGCCGTGTGGAACGCCGGCAACGCCTCTCGATGCATTGCGGCGTACTGGATCGCCCGCTAGCGCGGGCGATGACGCAGTGCATGGAGTAGAGATGACGGCCCGCCTCAATCGTTCGGCTTGATGCCGATCTTCTTGGCGAGCTCGACCGTCTCGTGGAAATCCTTGACGAAGAACGCCTGGAATTCCTCCGGCGTCATCTGCCGCTGCTCGTAGCCGAGCTTCGCCAGCGCGGCCTTCGTCGCCGGAACATCGCTCGCCTTGCGGCCCTCGTCATAGAGCCGCTTGACGATCTCGGGCGGCACTTTCGACGGCACGAACAGGCCGCCCCAAAAAAGGTACTCGGCCGCCGGATATCCCGCTTCGGCGACCGTCGGCACCTCCGGCAAGAGCGGCGAGCGCTTCGGCGTGCTCACCGCGAGCGCCTTGAGCTTTCCGGCCTGCACCAGCGAGGCGGCGGCGGCCAGCGGGATGAAATAGTAGTCGACCCGGCCCGCGACGACCTCGGCGAGCGCATTGCCCGGGCCGCGGAACGGCACGTGCGTGGCATCGATTCCGGCGGCGAGACGAAAGCGTTCTGCCGCGATGTGCGAAGCTGCGCCGATGCCCGCGGAGGCGAAATTCAAGACGCCGGGGTGTGCCTTCGCGGCGGCGACCAGGTCGGCGACCGAGTTGTATCCCTTCGACGGCGCCACCACGAGCACCGACGGACTGAACCCGAACGGGAAGACCGCCTGGAAGTCCTTGAGCGGATCGTAAGGCAAGTGCTTGTGCAGGACCGCGCCGGAGCTGATGGTCGATGATCCGAGCAGGACCGTGTAGCCATCGGGGCCGGCCTTCGCGACGTCGTTGAAGCCGATGACGCCGCCGCCGCCTGGGCGATTTTCGATGATGATGGCCTGACCGAGCGCCTTTGCCATCGGGTCGAAGATCACACGCGCGATGGTGTCGACGGCGTTGCCGGCGCCGATCGGGCTGATGGCCGTGATCGTGTGCGTCGGCCACGTCTGCGCGGACACCGGCGACGCCGGCAGCGCAAAAGCCGCGGCAACGAACGCGCCGGACAGCGCGCGAATAAACCTCATGACGTCTCTCCCCGTCGACTTACGACATTAACTTTCGACGCGGCATCACGCCGGCCGCATCAACCATAGGGGCAAATACCTGGGCCCGCCAACGGACAAGAGGACGCGCATACGGGCTATATACATTCCGGCGTAATCATGTGAGACGCAAACATGCCAGATTTCGTGGTCGAATTCGGCCAGGACCGAAAACCGCCGCCCGACGGCCGCCTGCAGGGCCCGGCGTTTGCGCGCAACCATGCGCCGATCTGGTCGGTCGCGGAGCCTTTCCTTGCGGGCCGCCGCGGCCATGTGCTGGAAGTCGGCAGCGGCACCGGTCAGCACGTGGTCGACTACGCGCGCCGCGCGCCGCATCTCACATGGTGGCCGAGCGACATCAATCCGCGCCACCTCGCCAGCATCGCGGCATGGCGCGCGCACGAGAGGCTCGCGAACGTGCAGCCGCCGGCACACATCGATCTCCTGGCGGCGGACTGGGACGCCGGCTTGCCCGTACACGATCCCCTGCTCGCGATCCTCTGCATCAATGTGCTCCACATCTCGCCGTGGCGCGTGACCGAGAACCTGCTCGCCGGCGCGGCGCGACGGCTTGCACCGGGCGGCCGCGCTTTCGTCTATGGGCCCTTCATGCGCGACGGCGCAAACGCAGTGCCGAGCAACGCGACGTTCGACGCCAACCTCCGCGCCGAGAATGCGGAGTGGGGCGTCCGCAACACGCGCGAGATCGCGTCGGTCGCGGAGCAGTGCGGCCTGCGCATCGCCGCAGTCGCGCCGATGCCGCGCGATAATTTCACGTTGGTGATCGCGCGAGCGACATAAAGCGCCCCACGTCACCTGCTTCTTTAGCAATCGTCAGTGGGTTATTGAGATTGCTGCTGTTATCCCAGTTGGGTTCAATTTGCCAAAATTGGACACGGATGAGCTATTCCCTTTCGCTCGATGCGAGCTACGAACGGCCTCGTTGAATCTCTTGCATTTTCTAGCTTTGTTTTGCACGGAGGCTACCCACACCACGGCAGCAGCCCCCGGATTTCGCTTACGGCTCCGCGCTCTGGCGGACTCAACGCTTGTCCGCCGCTCCCGCAGCGAGCGACGGCAGGTCGCTTACCCGGGCTACGGACGTCATTCGCCTTATTCTCATTCGCGATAGCGCCGAAGGCCGCGTCATCCAAGCACATTTTGCGTAATCCCCACGAGGCAGCGATCACTCCGCTTCGTCGGCGGCCTCCTCCTCGTCGCTCTCCTCGTCGCGGTACTCGCCGGTGAGTTTCAATCCTTCGATCGAGGTCGCGCCCGCTTCCTTGATCACGCGGCGCGCGCGTTTGCCTGTCGCGTCCGTCATCGCGTCGGCAAGCGCCTCCGAATGCGTGACGATCCAGATGCGCGCCTTGCCGGCGGCGCGCGCGATCAGGCGGGCAAGCGGCGGCAGGAGCGCGGGATGCAGGCTCGCCTCCGGCTCGTTGAGCGCGATCAGCGACGGCAGCCGGTAGCCCATCAGGGCGCCGAGCAGGCAGAGATATTTGAGCGTGCCGTCGGACAGCTCGTGCATGGCGAACGGGCGCGGCATGTCGGGAAACTGCATCTCGAACCGACACCAACTACTGCGCCCATCGGAGGCTGAAAGGCAGGCGCCCGGAAAGGCATCCTGGATCGCGTCGTCGAGGTCCACCGTATCCTCGCGGATCACGAACAGCGTGGCGAGCACGGCGGCAAGATCGCGGCCGTCGGCCGACAGCGTCGGCGTCGTGATCGCGTGGCAGGGCTGGCGGATCGGCGAGCCCGCGTCAGTGCGGAAGTCGTGATAGAGTCGCCAGTCGAGCATCTCGCGACGCACCGCCTCGAGCTCGGGATAGCGCGCGCCGTCGCGAAAGACGGAGAGCGCGGTCTCCGACGGCAGCAGCGCGTTGGACCGCGTCTCGCGGCTACCTGCCTCGTTGCGCAGCGTGACCAAGGCGCCCTTGCGCTCCATCATCACCACGTCGCGGTGGCCGCGACGCAAAATGAGACGCTCCTCCTTGATCAGCGGCTCGATCTCGAACGCGGCCTCGGCCGGCCGGCGCAGGCCGATCTCCACCTCGTAGGAATGGGGGAGACCGACTTCGACCCCATAGTTCATCTCGTCGAAATGCGCCTTGAGGATCAGCCGCACCGGATCGCCGCGCCGGCGCTTTCCCGCCCACAACACAGATTCGATGCCGCCCTCCTCCGCGATGGCGCGCGTGATGGTGCCGTCGGCGGCGGCGCGCAGCAGCCCGAGCGCCTTGTACAGATTGGTCTTGCCGACGCCGTTCGCGCCGACGAACACCGAGCATGCCTCGACCGGCAGATACAGGTTGCGGACCGAACGGTAGCCGCGGATCGTGACGGCGGTCAGGGGCATCCGGAGAGTGTAGCGCGGATGGCGGGCAGCGTAATCCGGGGCAGCCTTTGCAAGCGCGCTTTGCGTTGAGCCAACCGACGACAGCGCAAAATGCCACCAGCGGCATCCGCCGAACGGGCACTAAAGAGCACTTAAGAAATCCGCAGAGGAACGAACTAGCATGTCGGGACGCAAGCCGCGGTCCCCAACCACCTCTAACGCGTCACATAATGGTGTCCCGGGGAATCCCGAACCGGCTGCCCTTTCAGAGCGTTGGTATCCGGCAGTTACGAAAGGGAAAGGATTGAATTATGCGGAACTTCATCAAGATCGCGGCGATTGCCGGTGCGCTCCTGGGATGCGTGACCGTGGCTCAGGCGCAGTCCTCCCAGCAAGGAAGCACGGAAGCCGGCATCGACAACGCGCAGAACCATGGGGCGTTTGGCGGGTACGCGCATCGTGGCGCTTACGCGCAATATCGTGGCCACTACGGTCATCATCGGCATCATGTCGGCTGGTAAGGGAGAATAAGGGAGACGCGGCTATCGCCTAATCGGCTTGTCGACGGCGGCATCGATTTTTCCGTCCAAGACGAACCCACGACCGAACCCCGACGAGCCATCTGGCCCGTCGGGGTTTTAGGTGCGCGCCGTTCGCGGGATACGATTTTGTGCTGCATGCGAGTTCTTCTGGCGGTTGCAAGGCTGGCGTCTGACTCCCGTCATTGTTCCGCAGACCGCGTTGCATCGCATTTTCACTTTCCCGTATGTTGCATCTCCTCAGGCCGCTCGACGCCGAAGACGTGGCGCGGAAAGTCCAGACCCCTGCGCAAGATCGCCTTCAGGCACTGTGGTCCTGCAACCAACCCAATGCGGATCCAAACGGCGCCTACTCCCCGTCAACAGTTATACCGGCCAATTCCACAGCAACCCACCTCTACGTTCCGGCTGTTGCGTACTTCTCGAATTGCGGGAGGCCATCGGTAATGGTGAACCAGGGCGCCTTGGAGCCGACGAAGATATGCTTATCCGGCCGTATTGTTGGGCCATCGACCAGCGTTCCCATCGCGACGTGAACATAAGCTCCCTCTCGAACCACGGAATAAACCAAGGACCCGCATACCTTGCAGTGGGTGTCGTTGCCATCGCGTTCGCCGAAGATCATGAGGTCCCCATGCCCCTGTGTGAGAACCAGCTTCCGGCGTTCGATGCCAGCGAAAGGCTTGAACGCCGAACCCGTCGTGCGACGGCAGTTGGAGCAATGGCAATTTGCCGCGTAGAGAAACTCATCGGCAACCGTGTAAGCGACGGCGCCACAAAAGCATTTTCCGGCAAGTAACCGAGCAGTCATCTTCGGATCCTCTAAGCTTGCGACTAGATCGCACCAGGCATGAAGCCGTGAGAGCCGGCCATGGCCTTTCTGATGTTCTTGTGCCTTGGAGGTGTCCCTCGAATCCTGAGCGATCCTCAGCGCACCGACAATTCGGAAAATCGATGCGCCAACCGGCCGACACCTTCGTGCGAACCAGACCGCCCGCTGAAACCTACCGGTCGTTCTTCCAGACCACGGCCTGCGCGACCACCGCATGTTCGCCATTGAAGGTGATCGCTGGGGAGCCATAGAGCGCATAGCCTAAAGTCAACGCTTCGGAGACGCGCTTGCAAAAAGCGGCGTCATCTCTCCCGGTGAGAAGACGATAGGCGGGCATATCGTCGGGCGGCTTGGATGCCATGACTTTTCCTTCTCTCAAAACGGACTTGATAACGATCGACGATGATTAGCCGGAACGCCCTCTGGCGTCGAGCGTGGCCGGCCGTCACCGCTGTCGGAGGCGACTTGTGTTCTTCTTCAGCCCAGCTTTTCGCTCGGGAAACGTGCGGCCAGGAAATCGATGAGGCTTCGCGTTCGCGCCGGCAGCAGCTTTCGCGAGGACCATACGAGGTGCACCGGCGTCGGCTCGGGCTCGAAATCGATCAGCACGAGTTCGACTCTCCCGGTATCGAGCAAGCCGCGGATCTGCCAGAGCGGTGCAGTCCCGATCCCAAGTCCTTGCGCGACCGCTTCATTGCACGCTGCAGCACTCGTCGAGGAAAACCGTGCATGCACCTCCACCAGCTCCTCGCCGGGACCGCCGCCAAAGGTCCAGCGCAGCGGCGCCCGCGCCACGGTTCTTATGACGCAGGCGTGGTGCTTGATGTCGCTCGGCCGTTCAGGGCGGCCATGTCGCGCGAGATAGCGAGGCGCGGCAAAGGCCACGCGCCGCAATACGCCGATCCGGCGAGCCGCGAGGTTGCTGTCGGGGAGTTCGCCAATGCGGACGGCAAGGTCCAACCTTTCGCCGACGGGATCCTGAAAATGGTCGGCCAGAACCAGTTCGATGTTCACCGCCGGATGTCGATCCATGAACGCCGCGAGCGCCGGCACAATGTAGGTTGGTGCAAAAAGCGTCGAGGCGCCGAGGCGGAGATCGCCGGCGACCACCGCGCCACCGGCGGCGGCCTCGAACCGTGCGCTCTCGATGTCCGCGAGAACGATCTTCAGACGACCGTGGAACGTGAGGCCCACCGACGTGGGCTGCAGACGCCGCGTCGTCCGATGAACGAGCCGGACTCCGACATCCTTCTCCAGCGCCGCGAGCGCCCGACTGACGGCCTGGAGCGAGCGGCCGAGCTCGCGCGCCGCCTTCGTCAGGCTTCCGTACTTCACGATCGCGACGAAGGCTTCATAATCATCAAGCGTCGCCATGAGCGTCGTCTCGTAATTCTCTCACCTAGCGGGAGGATGTATCATCAGCCACGACGATTGTCCCTCCTTGGTGGTACTCCCAAATCGCGGGCGTCATCCTCAGCAAGGAGTTCTCATGATGATCCCCCGCCAAGAGCCCGTGACCGGCCGCGAAACAGCCGATCCGGCGACGACGCTCGGCGCGCTCGCGGAATTCTATCGCGCGTTCAACGCGCGCGATTTGGCATTGATGTCGCAGAACTGGCTAAATACCGAGGAAGCCTCGATGGACAATCCCCTGGGCGGCATCCGCCGCGGGTGGGACGAGATTGCGCCGGTCTATCAACGCATCTTCGCGAGCGCGGCGACCGTCACTGTCGAGTTCTTCGACTACACGCTGCACGAGACCGCGGACGGTTTCCTCGTGGTCGGTCGCGAACGCGGAACGCTCAAGAGCCCAAAAGCAACGATCGACCTCAAGATCCGCACCAGCCGGTGGTTCAAGCGCGTGGATGGGCGCTGGCGCCAACTGCACCATCACGGATCGATCGAGGACGCTGATCTCCTCGCCAGATACCAAGCCGCCGTCCGCTGATGGAGAGAGTCCCGGGGATGCTTCTTGTCCCCTGCGGTGGCGTCCGGCTGTGCGGCGTACCATCGAGATCGCTTCTGGGACGCTCTCTTTAGATTCGGGTACCGGACAACGTGACCGCAACGGTCACGATCCGCTCGAGTATGTATGCCACCTGGGGGCCGGCTAAGCGGTATAAGCGGCGAGGCCCGCGCTTTTCGCGCTTGCCGTCTGCGGCGTGACGCCCGCGACAGCTGCAAGTTCGCTCGCCCGGTTCGACGTTCTCACGAGTATTGGAAGTCCGGCGGGACGGCCGCTCATCCCAGTGGCCTATCCATAAGTCGGTCGCTGCGGCCAGCCCGGGGGAGAGTCTTCGAAGTCCTGCTGCCGTCCATACGGCGTCATATCGAGCAGGCTGCGGACGTCGGTCAGGGTCTCGGTGCCGCGTGCATAAGCCGAATAAGTGTGGAAGACCTCGTCGCCCAGCCTGAAGAACACGCTGAGGCCATGCTCCTCGCCCTCCGTGGCGTTGGGAGCGCCGCTCGCCGCCAACTCCGCCCGTTCGCGATAGTTGTATTCGACGGGTGCGACCTTCTCGTCATTGGTCACGTGAAAATCATAGTTGAAGTCGCTGCCGAACGAAGAAAACCAAGGGAGCTTCCATCCCCTTTCGGCTTTGTAGGATTCGAGCTTCGAAAGCGGAGCGCGCGACACGAGGACGAAGGTCGTGTCGAGGGCGTTCAGCCGTGACAGGTCACCGATCGCATCGACATGCCGCGTGCAAGCCGGACAGCCTTTGGTCCACGCGGGATCGAACATGAAGTGATAGACGATGAGCTGCCGGCGGCCCTCGAACAGGGCGGCGAGGCTTTGTTTCCCGGCGGGCCCGTCGAAGACATAGTCCTTGTCGATCTTCACCATTGGCAGCCTGCGCCGTTCGGCATTGATGCGGTCCCGGTGCTTGGTCAGCTCCTTTTCATGGGCCAGGAGTCGCTTCCGTTCGACGAGCCACTGGTCTCGAGATGCCACCGGCGGATGCGGAATCTTGGTTGCGGTCATCGTACCTCTCCTGCACATGGGTCACAAAGCGAAGACGAGCCGGGATGGCCAAAGGATTCGGCGGGATTCAATTTTTTGTTTGCGTCATGTTCCATTCAGTTTGCCGAGACCCTTCGGACCCTTCCCAAGCAATATCGTCATGCGGCCCGCACGGGACGCGGCAGCCACATGGCCGCGATCGCGCCGGCGAAGGAGAGCAGCGCCATGACGGCGCCGGCGGCGGCGAATCCGTGGCTGAAGTCCGCGGCATTGGCGCGGCTGCCGAGCAGGGCGAATGCCGCAACCGCAACCGCGACCCCGAAAGCGCCGCCCAGTTGTCGGATCATGCTGAGAACGCCGGACGCCTTGCCGATCTGCGCGGGCGCGACGGAGCTGACGACGCTCTTCTGGACGATCGGGATCGCCAGGCCGAATCCGATGCCCGCCGCGATCATCGGCACGACCATGGCGCCGTACGCGGTCGTCGGGGTGGCGACGAACGCGAGCCAGGCGAGGCCTACGCCCTGCAACGCCAGTCCAAGCACGGCCGTGATCTGCTCGCCGAACCGTCCCGCAAAAGCAGCAGCGCGCGGCGCGGTCACGAAGAGCGCGATGCCCCACGGCAGCAGGCGCAGGCCGGCATTGAGCGCATCCTGCTTGAGGACGACCTGCTGGTATTGCGCCATGAAGAAGATCGCGCCCATGACGGCGGCATTCAAAAGGAACATCGTCGCATTGCCGGCCGCAAACGGTGTGATCTTGAACAGGCTCATCGGCACCATCGGCTCGGCGCAGCGCAGCTCCCAGGGCACGAACGCAATCGCGCAGGCCGCGCCGGCCGCAAGGAGCGCGATCGTCTGCACGTTCGCCCAGCCGAGATCGTTGCCTTGCACGAGCCCCAGCACGAGGCTGAGCACGCCGGCCGTGACGAGGCCGAGCCCGACGATGTCGGCGCTCGCGGGCGGCCCGAACGCTTCGGGCAGCCGTCGGAAGGAAAAAAGCGCCGCGACGAGGCCGATCGGCACGTTGAGCCAGAAGATCCATTGCCACGCGAGCCCGTAGGTGATCGCGCCGCCGACGACCGGACCCAGCACGCTGGAAAGCGCCGTGACGCTGCTGTAGATGCCGAGCGCCCAGCTGCGCTGCTCGGGTGGAAAAGCGGCCGTCACCTGCGCGAGCGCCATCGGCATCAGTATGGCGGCGCCGACGCCCTGAATCGCGCGGGCCGCGATCAGCCAGCCGACGCTGTTCGCCACGGCGCAGCCGGCCGAGGCTGCGGTGAAGAGCAGGAGCCCGCCCACGAACATCCGCCGGCGGCCGAAGCGGTCGCCCGCGACGGCGGCGGTCATGAGCAGGACCGCGAAGGTCAGCGTATAGGCGTTGACGGTCCACCCGAGTGCCTCGACCGGGGCATGGAAGTCCCTGCCGATCTGGTCGAGCGCGGTCGAGACGATGAGCACGTCGAGGGCAATCATCAGGGACGCGACCGACGTGAGAGCAAGCACCCAGATCTGGGTTGTGCTCTGAGCCTTCCAGGTTCCGGCTTTTTTCTGAATCGAGTGGGTCAATGTTGCCTCCTTTGGCGGCTGCATCACGCCTGGGCGAGAACCGAGACGTGCTGCGCGGAGGACGACGGGCGCGCGCCGAAGGATGCGGCGGCGGGAGGCGAATTATTTTTGCGCGGTACGGAATCCTTTGCGGGTCGCGCAACGTCTCGGGACCAGTGCAACCAAGCGAAAGGGCAAGACCATGTCGCACAGGCTCATCCGCTATCGTGCCAAGCCAGAAAAAGCCGATGAAAACCAACGGCTTGTGGAGGGTGTTTTCCGCGAGCTGCACGCCAAATCGCCGCCCGATGTCCGTTATCTGGTGCTGCGACTGAGCGATGGAACCTTCTGTCACCTGGTCGAGGACGGCGCGAAAGTCGTTCCCAATCTCGACGCCTTCGATGCGTTCCGCCGCGGCGGCGAGGAGCGTCGGCTCGACGAGCCGCAGCAGCTCGGGGCGACGGTGGTCGGCAACTATCGTATGCTGACGTGACGCTTGGCGCATGTTCTCGCCCACGAACCGGTGCCCACCCCCCGATCAAGTCGGGGGCCGGCTCGCCGGAACATGCGCGCCCGTGAGCCCGAACCGCATGAACCCCACTGACGAAGACAGTGCGTCGGCTTCCGCGCCGTTCGACGCGGAAGCCCTCAACCACCTGCTCGTGCGGCTGCGGCCGCGGCTGCATCGTTACTGCGCGCGCATGCTCGGCTCCGTGATCGACGCCGAGGACGTCGTGCAGGAGGCGTCGATCAAGGCCATCGAGGCCCTGAAGGGGCCGGTGGCGGTCGAGAAACCGGAAGCCTGGCTGTTTCAGGTCGCCCACAACACGGCGCTCGATCTCCTGCGCCGACGCGCGCGCCAGCCGCGGTTCGGCGGCGACGAGGAGCTTGCCATGATCTCGGACCCGATCGACGACGTGCATCAGCGCGAGGCCGCGGCGGCCGGGCTGCATGTCTTCATGCGCCTGCCGGTGGCGCAACGCAGCAGCGTCATCCTGATGGACGTTCTCGGCTACTCGCTGGACGAGGTCAGCGGCATCATGGGGAGCACCATTCCGGCCGTGAAGGCGGCACTGCATCGTGGCCGCGAGCGGTTGCGCGCGGCCATCGATGAACCGGACGACCGGCCGCCGCCCGTGCTCGATGACGCCGAAAGGGCGCGGCTGGCGGCCTATGTGGAGCGGTTCAATTCACGCGACTTCGGCGCGCTGCGCGACATGCTGGCCGAGGATGTCCGCGTCGAGCTCGTGACGCGCACGCAGCTGCGCGGCCGCGCGGAAGTCAGCGAGCGCTATTTCGGCAATTATTCCCGCGCCCATGACTGGCACTTCGAGCCCGGCTTCGTCGATCGCCGGCCCGCGCTCATCGCGCGCGACCCGAACGACCCGCTGCGTCGGCCGACCTATTTCATGCTGCTCGCCTGGTCGGCCGGCGAGGTCTCTGCCATCCGCGATTTCCGCCACGCGCCATATGTGGTCGAAGGCGCCGAGGTGCTCGGTCTCGCGTAAAATCGGCCGCTGGCGGTCCTTCGCCTTTTGGCAACGACCGCCCACGGGTCGTGCGCTTCGATCTCGCCTCTCCCGCGCACCCGGCTGGCGCCGCGCCTTTTCGATGTCACCTGCCAAAGGAACGTTCGGCCAACGAGAAGACATCGGCACGATGCGGCGCCGTGCGGCACACTTTCCTGTCAGTCCCGATCGGCAGGCGCGCCGAGCGGAAACATGTGCCGATAGGGACGCGCCTCATCCAACGCGCGGGCATAGCTCGGGCGCGCGAGGAGCCTACGGCGATAGGCATGGACGGCGGCAAAGCGCGCGGGGATCGGGTGGGTCCAGTCGGCGTAGAGGAGCGCCGGCGCGGCCGCGCAGTCGGCCAGGCTGAAGCTTTCGCCGGCCGCCCAGGTGCGATCTTTCATGCGGTCGTCGAGAAGCGCGTAAGAGGTTTCGAGCATCGATTTCCACGCCGCGCCGCCCTTGCCGTCGTCGGGCTCGCGTCCGATCGCCATGAGCACCACCCGCCCCTGCGGATAGCTGACATAGTTGTCGAAGAAGCGGTCCCACATGCGCACCTCGGCGGCGAGCCGCGGGTCCGCGGGAATCAGACGCGCCTTCTCGGGGAAACGCGCCTCGAGATACTCGATGATGCCGGTCGCCTCGAACACGAACTCGCCGTCGGCGACGATCACGGGGAAGCGTCGGAGCGGCCATAGCGTGGCCCACTCGGTCGCGACCGGCTCCGAGCCGTCGATCATCTTCGAGTCGAACGCAATGCCCTTCTCGTACAGGGCGGTCTTCGCCTTCTGCACATAGGAGGAGAGCGGGTGCTCGTAGAACGCAATGGTCATGACGTGTTCCTATCGGCTGAGAACGATGTGGGTGGCGAACTCGGTCGCCTGGTGTTCGGTGACGCGGTAGCCGAGCGCCGGCAGATCGATGCCGGCGAACGTCGCTTCGCCTTTCCCGAGCACGACGGGCGACAGGGCGAAATGCAGGTCGTCGATCACGCCGGCGCGAAGATATTGACGTATCGTCTCGACGCCGCCGCCGATCTTCACATCGCGACCGCCGGCGGCGCGCTTCGCCTGGTCCAGCGCCGCCTCGATGCCCTCGGTCACGAAGATGAAGGTGGTGCCGCCTTCCATCTCGATCGGATCACGCCGATGGTGGGTCAGCACGAAGGTCGGCGCATGATAGGGCGGATTGGGGCCCCACCAGCCTTTCCATTCGTTGTTCGGCCAGGGCCCGCGAACGGGTCCGAACATATTGCGGCCGAGGATGAACGCGCCGAACCCGTCCATCGAACGGTGGGCGTAGTGCTCATCGGTGCCGTCGGAGCCTCCGCCCTGGCCCGTCATGGCGCGGAACGTGCGAGTGTCGAAGAGCCATTGGTGGAGCTCCAGCCCGCGCTTGCCGAGCGGATTTTCCAGACTTTGCTCGGGCCCTGCTCCGAAGCCGTCGAGCGAGACCGAAAAGCCCGCCACACGAATTCTCGTCATAGATCCTCCGACCGATTGCAATTCGAGAGCAGTTGAGAAATAACGCAACTGATCCTATATTGCAACTAGTCATGGATACCACCCGATCCGGCTGCCCGATCAACCTCTCGCTCGAAGTCCTGGGCGACCGCTGGAGCCTGATCGTCATCCGCGACCTCATGTTCGGCAATCGCCGCCACTTCCGCGAGTTATTGGGGCATTCGAACGAGGGGATCGCCTCCAACATCCTGGCCGACCGCCTCAAGCGGCTCGTGTCGGTCGGCGTGCTCTCGCGCCGTGACGATCCGACCCACAAGCAAAAGGCGGTCTACAGCCTGACCGAGATGGGCATCGAGCTCCTGCCCCTGCTGGTTGCGATGGGCGCCTGGGGGCGACGCTATCTGCCCACCACGCCCGAGCTCGCCATCCGGCAGCAGCTCCTGGAAGAAGGCGGCCCGCGCTTGTGGGCGGATTTCATGACCGAGCTGCGCTTCCTGCACGTCGGCAAGCCGCTGCCGAAGGGACACAAGAGCGTGCTCGGCCGACTGCAAGCCGCCTTCGACCGCGTCGCCGCCAAGCAATCACGTCAGGTCTAGCGACACGCCCGATAGCCGAAGCGCGAGATGATCTCGCGGCCCGAGATCGCGTGGAATTCGAACGTGTCCATGAAATGACGGGCGAGGAC
This sequence comes from Xanthobacteraceae bacterium, assembly GCA_036491235.1. GTDB lineage: Bacteria > Pseudomonadota > Alphaproteobacteria > Rhizobiales > Xanthobacteraceae > JAVDCA01. The sequence goes on from DASXCK010000472.1 coordinate 46,833, forward strand.
ATACTGGCGCAAGGCCGGATTGTAGGCAGCCAGCATGTGCTGCGTCGAGCCAGGGTTCATGCGGGCTCGCTTGGGGCTGCCGCCCGCGTGAAAGAGCAGCGTCGCGTTCGGCGTGATGCAGACGTTGCGGATCGACAGGAAGATCGTGCACGCCGACTGGCAATGGCTGTCGATGCGGAAGCGCTCGCCCGAGGCGTTGTACTGTTCGACGACCGCATCGAAGCGTCCCATCTCGCCCGCTCGCGCGCCCATTCCCATGTGCAGCGCCGAGACCGAGCCTTCGGCGCGCGCCGGCGCAGGCGCGAATGCCGTGAGGGCACAGAGAAGCAGGAGCGCGCCCAGCGCGCGCGTCGGCCGGTGTAATTCGATCATGATCTCCCTCCTGAAATGGATTGGCGTTGCGACCGCCCCTCGTGCTGATCGAGCAGCCCTGAAATACTGGAAACGACCCGGCTGCGTCTTGGCTGGGAGGGAAGTCAGCGCTCGTCGGCGATCACTTTTCCGTCGTTCGGCAGGCTTCCGGGCGCGACCAGCCTCACGTCGCCGCGCAGTTTCGTCGCCGATTGCAGTGTCGCGGCAATGGCTTCCGCCAAATCCGCCGCCGGCGCCGGGCATTCGGCCGACAAGGTCATGACGTCCTGCTCCCCCGCCCGCGTCACCGTGAGCCGCACGCGGCCGAGCCCGGGATGGCGGCGCGCGACCTCGGCGACCTGGCCGGGATGGACGAACATGCCCTTGATCTTGGTGGTCTGGTCGGCGCGGCCCATCCATCCCTTGATGCGCATGTTGGTGCGCCCGCAGGGCGAGGGATCGGGCAGCACGGCGGAGAGATCGCCGGTCGCGAGGCGGATCATCGGATAGTCGGCATTGAACGAGGTCACGACCACCTCGCCGACCTCGCCCTCGGCGGCCGGAATGCCGGTGCCGGGACGCACGATCTCGACGATCACGTGCTCGTTGACGACCATGCCGTCGCGCGCCGCCGTCTCGTAGGCGAGCACGCCGACCTCGGCGATCGCGTAGCACTGAAGCGTCGCGACCCCGCGGCCGTCGAGCTCGGCGCGCAGCGACGGCGGCAGCGCGGCGGCGGAAACGAGGGCACGCTTGAGCGACGAGGCGTCCTTGTCGCCCGCCTGCGCGGCGTCGAGCAGGACTTTCAAGAAATCAGGGGTGCCGACGTAGCCGGACGGCTTGAAATGGACGATCGCGTCGACCTGCATCTCGGTATTGCCGACGCCGCCCGGAACGACGGCGCAGCCGAGCGCCTGCAGGCCGGTCTCGAGGATGAAGGCGCCGGGCGTGAGATGATACGAGAAGGAGTTGTGCACGACGTCGCCGGCGCGGAAGCCGGCCGCATAGAGGGCGCGCGCCACGCCGTAGTGATCGGGCCCGGCACCCTGCGGCTCGAAGATCGGGCCGGGCGACATCAGGAGGCGCCGCATCCTGCCGGGCGGCGTGATGTTGAAGCCGCCGAACGGCGGCGATGCCTTCTGCAGCGCGACAAGATCGGATTTGCGCAGCAGCGGAAGCTCGGCGAACGCCGCGCGCGACGTGACGGTTTCGGGATCGATGCCCGCGAGGTGCTTCGCCCAACCGGGTGCCGCCAGCGCGCGGGAGACCAAATCGGCGAGCGCGGTCGTCTGCTCGCGCGCGCGCAGGTCGCGATCGCGGGTTTCGAGTTGGTCGTAGTGTTGGGACATGGCGAGGAGGCTCGCAGTAGCTTTGTTTGCTTCCGATGCTGCGCACCAGCGGCGCGGCGGTCACTGCGGGCATTCTCCCCGCTTGCGGGGGAGAATGGAAAAGGGGGAGCTGCAAGCACGGAGCAAGCGGTTTCCCCCTCCCTACCCTCCCCCGAAAGGGGGAGGAGGAAGGGTCATGAACAAGCGGTCGCATTACCCGCTCACGCCAGCCATCGCTTACGCCGCTTGTAATGCTTCACGTCGCGGAAGCTCTTGCGCCGGCCCTCCGCGATGCCGAGGTAGAACTCCTTCACGTCCTCGTTGGCGGCGAGCGATTTCGCCTCGCCGTCCATGACGATTCGGCCGCTCTCGAGGATGTAGCCGTAGCTCGCATATTTCAGCGCCATGTTGGTGTTCTGCTCGGCGAGCAGAAAGGAGACGCCCTCGCGCGCATTGAGGTCGCGCACGATGTCGAAGATTTCCGCCACGATTTGCGGCGCGAGGCCCATCGAGGGCTCGTCGAGCAGGATCATTTTTGGACGCGACATCAGCGCGCGGCCAAGGGCGCACATCTGCTGCTCGCCGCCCGAGGTATAGCCCGCGATCGCGCTGCGGCGCTCCTTGAGGCGCGGAAAGTAGCCGTAGACGCGCTCGAGGTCGGCATGGATCGCGGCGTTGCCGTCGCGCCGCGTGAAGGCCCCGGTGAGGAGGTTCTCCTCCACGGTCAGATGCGCAAAACACTGGCGGCCTTCCATCACCTGGATGCAGCCGCGCCGCACCAGCACGTTGGGCGAGAGCGCGTGCACGGCAGTGCCGTCGAACACGATCGAGCCCTTGGTGACCTCGCCGCGCTCGGCGTGCAGCAGGTTGGAGATCGCCTTCAGCGTCGTCGTCTTGCCGGCGCCATTGGCGCCGAGCAGCGCCACGATCGCGCCCTTGGGAACGCTGAGCGAGACGCCCTTGAGCACCAGGATGACGCGGTCGTAGACGACCTCGACGTTGTTGAGAGCGAGGATGGGCTGGACGAGAGCCGGTTGAGCGTCGGACATTGGCAATGTGATCTTTGCACCGCGCCTGCGCTCCCCGCCGGGGGGAGGGTCGGGGTGAGGGGCGCTCGGAGCCGATGATCGGACTCCGAGATTCCCTCACCCGGCTCGCCACCTCTCCCCGACGGAGAGAGGGTCAAGGAAGTCACGACGATTTGTCGCAAGGCTCGGTGCGTTTCGGCCAGCCGGTGTTCGACGTGGCGTACTGCTTGGCGGCGGCATCGATCAACGGCAGCACCTTGTCCTTCATCGGGTCGATCCAGTCCGACGCCTTGACCCAGGCGTTGCCGTCCCAGCGCGCCACATAGGCGGCGTGATGACCGCTGTGGTCGCTGCACGACACCTTGAACGGGCGCGCGAAGCCGGTCATGCCGAGCTGCTCGAGCCGGGCCGCATCGACGTTGAGGGACTCGAGGCCCCGGCGCATGTCCTCGCCGGTGATGACCTTCTTCCCGGTCAGCCGCTGCGCATTGCGGATCGCTTCCGCGATGATCATCGAGTTGAGCACGCCGCGACCGTAGAAATTCTCGCCGACATTGGCCTTGGAGGCGACCTGGCTGCCGCCCTTGTCGACCACATATTTGATGATGTCCTGCATCACCGGGTAATTCTGGCCGACGAGGTTGAAGTCGAGCGACAGATAGCCCTTGCCGCCGTCGCCGGCGGGGCGCACGTCGCTCTCGCCGCCCGCCCACCAGTTGCCGATCAGGTGATCCATCGGATAGTTGATGCGGGCCGCTTCCTTGACGGCGGTCGGATTCATGGCGCCGAAACCCTGCATGTAGATGTAGTCCGGGCGGTCGCGGCGGATGCCGAGCCACAGCGCCGACTGGTTCTGCATCTGCGGCGCCGGGACCGGATAGAGCTTGAGCGTGAAGCCGTAGTCCTTGGCGAGCGCCTGCAAGAGCGGGATCGGCTCCTTGCCGTAAGGCGCATCGAGGTGGACGAGACCGATGGTCTTGCCCTTGAGCTTGTCGAGGCCGCCCATCTTGTCGGCGACGTATTTCACGAAGATCGAGGCGCCGTCCCAATAGGTCGACGGCGGGTTGAATACCCAGGGAAAGATGTCGCCGTCCGCCGCGGCCGAGAGCCCGTAGGCCATCGACAGGATCGGGACCTTGTCGACAGCGGCCTTGGGGATCACCTGCAGCGTGATCGCGGTCGAATAGGGCGTGATGACGATCGGGTGCTTGCTCTTGGCCGACTCGTAGCACTCGACGCCTTTGGCGGTGTCGTAGCCGGTCTCGCATTCCTCCGCCTTGATCTTGACGCCGCCGACGCCGCCGTCGCGCGCATTGATCATGTTGAAGTAATCGACCATGCCGTTGGCGATCGGCGTGCCCGAGGCCGAGAACGCTCCCGTACGATAGGTCATCAGCGGGACGTAGACGCTGTCCTGCGCGCTCGCCACGCCCGGAAGGACTGCCGTCATGCCGAGGGCAACCGCCATCCCGAGGACGAAATGCTTCCATCGCATGTTGTTTCTCCCTTCGATTCCACGGGCGTGCGCTCGAGCCCGTCGGCACCTGCGCCGCCGTTCTGCGGCGGGTCGATTCCGGCGCGATGTAATCGCCCGCCCGGCATTTATTCGGCGCAAGTCTGCCCCTTTAATAAGGGAAAGGCCACACCCTGAGTTTCTGCTTTCCGATTTGCCACAGACGCGCGAGCCCCATGGGCTCGAGCACCAGAAAGCCGATGATGAGCACCCCGACGGTCATGAAGGTCAGGTGATCGACGGTCTCGGCGCGCAGCGGCATGCCGATCGCCGCCGGCGTCTCGCGCAGGATGATGGGCAGCATGTAGATCAGCGCCGCGCCCATGAACGAGCCGGTCAGGCTGCCGAGCCCGCCGATGATGACCATGAACAGAACGAAGAAGCTCTGGTTTATGTCGAATACGTCGGACTCGCCGCCGCCGTACCACAGGAACATCAGCAAGGCCCCGGCGATGCCGCAATAGAACGATGACACCGCAAAAGCCGTGAGCTTGGTCTGCAGCAGGCGGATGCCCATGAGCTCGGCCGCGATGTCCATGTCGCGCACCGCCATCCAGGCGCGGCCGATGCGGCCGCGCACGAGATTCGACGCGATCAGGGTCATCACCATGACGAACGCGAGCACGACCAGGTAGCGCGTGGTGGCGCTCGCGGTCGGCCCGGTGACCGGAACGCCGAACAGCGTGCGCGTCGGCACCTCGATCGCGCCCGAGGCATTGTTGTTGTAGAGCCACGGAATGCGGATGAAGCACCACTGCAGGAAGAACTGTGCCGCGAGCGTCGCGACCGCGAGATAAAAGCCCTTGATGCGCAGCGACGGCAGGCCGAACAGCACGCCGACCGCCGCCGAGAAGAATCCGGAGACGACGATCCAGACGAGGATGTTCACGTTCGGGAAAAGGCTGGTGAGCTTGTAGCACGCATAAGCGCCGATCCCCATGAAGGCGCCGGTGCCGAGCGACAGCAGCCCGGTGTAGCCGGTGAGGATATTGAGCCCGATCGCGGCGAGCGAGAACACCAGGAACGGGATCATCACCGCATTGATGAGGAATTCGCTGCCGAGCAGCGGCAGCGCCACGACGGCGATCGCAAGGATGACGCCGAGGCCGATGCGGTCCTGCAAGACGGGGAACACCGCCATGTCGGCGGCGTAGGTCGTCTTGAACTGGCCTGCCTCGCGATAAAACATCAGTTGCCCCCGACGCGATTACATCGCTCCGTCATGCGCGGGCTTGGCCCGCGCATCCACGCCTTCCTTGCGGCAGAAAGGCGTGGATGGCCGGGACAAGCCCGGCCTTGACGACTTGGAGAAACGATGCGTGGCGACATTCGCTATATCCGCTCGATGATGCGCTCGCCGAACAGGCCTTGCGGACGGAAGAGCAGGAAGATGAGCGCGATCACGTAAGCGAGCCAGCTTTCGATGCCGCTGCCGAGCAGCGGGCCCCAGTAGAACTCGCCGAGCTTCTCGCCGACGCCGATGACGACGCCTCCGACGATCGCGCCCGGGATCGACGTGAAGCCGCCGAGGATGAGCACCGGCAGCGCTTTGAGCGCGATGATCTGCAGCGCGAACGAGACGTCCGAGCGGGCGCCCCACATGATGCCGGTCGCGAGCGCGACGATGCCGGCCGCGAACCACACGATCACCCAGATCTGCTCGAGCGAGATGCCGACCGAGAGCGCGGCGCGATGGCTGTCGGCAACCGCGCGCAGCGCGCGCCCGATGCGCGTCTTCTGGAAGAAGATGCCGAGGCCCGTGACCATGATCAGCGCGATGACGGCGGCCGCGATGTCGAGCTTCTGCAGCGAGACGAGGCCGCCGAGGATCTTCAGGTCGATCGCGCCCCTGGGCAGGTAGAGCTGGTCGGCAATCATGGTTTTTGGATCGCCGCCGAACATGAGCTCGCCGAGCCCGATGAGGAAATAGGTCAGCCCGAAGGTCGCCATGAACAGGATGATGTCGGGCTGGTTGACCAGCGGCCGCAGCACCAGGCGCTCGACCCCGAAGGCGAGCCCGTACATGATCACGATGGTGAGCCCGAGCGCCGCGAAGGCCGGCACGCCGTGCTCGTGCAGGCCGACGAGCATGAGGGCCGAGAACACCACCATGATGCCCTGCGCGAAGTTGAACACGCCCGAGGCCTTGAAGATGAGCACGAAGCCGAGCGCGATCAGCGAATAGAGCACGCCGGCGACGAAGCCCTCCCACACGGTCTGCACCAGCAGGTCGGGCGCCGCGCCCATCTGCACGAACGGATCGATGAAGATGCGGTAGAGGAGGTCCACGGCGGTCAGGTCTCTTTCCGTCTCCCCGCAGGGGAGAGGGCGGCGCGCGAAGCGCGCCGGGTGAGGGAATCTCGACGTTTCATCTTCGGCACATATAGCCCCTCACCCCGACCCTCCCCTGCGGGGAGAGGGAGCGCGAGCACCATGCTCACCTAACAGGAAGAGAATCATCCCCCGGCCCTCAATGCGCCACGCCGAGATACGCATCGATCACGCGCTGGTCGCGCTTGACCTCGTCGGGGGTGCCGTCGGCGATCTTGCGGCCGTATTCGAGCACGACGACGCGGTCGGAGAGGTCCATGACCACGCCCATGTCGTGCTCGATCAGCGCGATCGTCGTTCCGAAGTGACGGTTGACGTCGAGGATGTAGCGCGACATGTCCTCCTTCTCTTCCATGTTCATGCCGGCCATCGGCTCGTCGAGCAGCAGCAGGTCCGGCTCCATAGCGAGCGCGCGGCCAAGCTCGACGCGCTTCTGCAGGCCGTAGGGCAGCCGGCCGACCGGGATCCGGCGGATCTGCGGAATCTCGAGGAAGTCGATGATCTCCTCGACCTTGTGGCGGTGCGCGACCTCCTCGGCGACCGCCGGGCCGAAACGGATGATCTGCCAAAAGAGGCCGCGGTGCATCTTCAGACTGCGGCCCGCCATGATGTTGTCGAGCGTCGTCATGCCGCGAAACAGCGCGACGTTCTGGAACGTGCGGGCGATGCCGCCGCGCGCCGCCTCGTAGGGGCGCATGCGGCTGCGCGTCTTGCCCTTGAAGGTGATGCGGCCTTGCTGCGGATGGTAGAAGCCGTTGACCACGTTGAGCATCGAGGTCTTGCCGGCGCCGTTCGGGCCGATGATGGCGCGGATCTCGCCCGGGCGCACGTCGAACGAAACGTCGGTCAGCGCGTTCACGCCGCCGAACGACAGCGACACGTTCTCGACCGACAGCAGCGTCTCCCCAACCGCGCCCTCGCTGCCGGCCGGCGCCCTCATGCGGCCTTCTCCAGGGCGGCCTTCGCGAGCGTCATGTCGCGGATCTTCACCCGCGCCGAGAGCACGCCCTTGCGGCCGTCCTCGAAGGTGACCTCGGTCGCGATGTCGGCTTCGGTCGATCCGTCATAGAGCGCCGTGATCAGCGATGCATAACGCTCGGCGACGAGGCCGCGGCGCACCTTCTGGGTGCGGGTAAGCTCGCCATCGTCGGGATCGAGCTCCTTGTGCAGGATGAGGAAGCGTCGCACCTGGGCGCCCGCCATCACGGATTCTTCCGCAAGCGAGCCGTTCATCTCGGCGACGTCGCGCTCCAGCATGTCGTAGACGAGCGGGTGACCGGCGAGCTCCTGGTAGGAGCCGTAGACCACGTTGTTGCGCTCGGCCCAGTTGGCGACCGCGGCCAAGTCGATGTTGAGGAGGGCGCAGACGAAATCGCGCTCGTGGCCGAACGCCACCGCCTCGCGGATGTTGGGATAGAATTTCAGCTTGTTCTCGATGTATTTCGGCGCGAACAACGTGCCGTCGTTGAGCTTGCCGACGTCCTTGGCGCGATCGATGATCTTGAGGTGCCCGGTCTTCGGATCGAACAAGCCGGCGTCGCCGGTCTTCACATAGCCGTCGGGGGTCAGCGTTTCCTCGGTGCGCGCGTCATCCTTGAAATAGCCGACGAACATGCCGGGCGAGCGGAACTGCACCTCGCCGTTGTCGGCAAGGCGGATGTCGACGTTGGGGATCGCGGGACCGACCGTGTCGGAGTGGATCTCCCCATCGGGCTGCGCCGTCACATAGAGGAAGGCTTCGGTCTGGCCGTAGAGCTGCTTCAGGTTGAGGCCGAGCGAGCGGTAGAACAGGAAAAGGTCCGGGCCGATCGCCTCGCCGGCCGTGTAGGCGACGCGCACGCGCGAGAGGCCGAGCACGTTCTTGAGCGGCTCGTAGACCAATACGCGGCCGACCGCATAAAGCAGACGCCCGACCAGCGGGACCGGCGCGCGGTTGAGGATCGGCTCGCCGTAGCGGCGCGCCACGCCGATGAAGTAGTGGAAGATCCGGCGCTTGATCGCGCCCGCATCCTCCATGCGGATCATCACCTGGGTGAGCATCTGCTCGAAGCCGCGCGGCGGCGCGAAATAGAAGGTCGGGCCGATCTCGCGCAGGTCCTGCGTCACGGTCTCGCCGCTCTCCGGACAGGCCGTGCAGAAGCCCGCCACCATGCCCTGGGCGTAGTTGAGATAGTGGTCGCCCACCCAGGCGAGCGGCAGATAGGCGAGCACCTTGTCATTCGCGGTGAGCTTGTCGAACGCGACGGTGTCGCTGGCGGCGCCGATGCAGCCTTGTGCGGAGAGCACCACGCCCTTGGAGGCGCCGGTGGTGCCGGAGGTGTAGAGCACGATCGACGTGTCGGCGCCCTGTCCCGCCGCGATCTCGTCGTCGAGCCGGCGGCCGAGCGCCGGATCATCGGCGAGCGCCGCGCGGCCGTCCGCGATCACCTGGTCGATCGGGCGCAGCCGGCCGTGATCATAATCGCGCAGGCCGCGCGTCTCGTCATAGACGATGCGCTCGAGCCGCGGCAGCCGCTCGGACACGGAAAGGATCTTGTCGACCTGCTCCTGGTCCTCGGCGGCGGCGAACTTCACGTCGGCATGCGCGAGCACGTAGGCAAGCTCGTCCGCGACCGCATCCGCATAGACGGGCACCGGAATGGCGCGCAGCACCTGCGTCGCCATGATCGACCAGTAGAGCTTCGGACGATTGGAGCCGACGATCGCGACCGTGTCGCCGGGCTTGACGCCGAGCCGCGAGAGCCCGATCGCGTAGGCGCGCACTTCGTCGAGCACCTGGTCCCACGTCCAGGTCTGCCAGATGCCGAAGTTCTTGAGGCGAAAGGCGGGACGGCCGCGAAAGACCTTCGCGTTGCGCACCAGCAGCTTCGGAAACGTATCCGCGTCGGCGGCGAGCGTTCCGGCCACAGCGTTGCCCTCTTCCGGCTGTTACGGCTGGCAAGCGCCGGCCATCCCTCGCCGCCCAAATCGCGGTCTTGGCGCGATTTGAGAGGACGGGCGCGGGCCGGTCAAGGGCGGCGGACTGCAGCGAAAGGGTGTTTTTCGGCGCAGCGTCGGCGCTCCCTTTCCCATGCTCTTGCGGGACGAGGGAGCGCGGACGCACTGCCAGTCAGATTGGCCGCACCAGCACGCTCAGTGGTGATGCATTTGCATGCCCGCCGGCATGGGAGGGTCCTTCACGTCGTCCAGCGCCTTGTTCTGCGCCTCGAGGTAGGTAATGAGATCTCCTGCGTCGGCGGGGCCGACGCCGAGCGCGGGCATGTGCACGGCGGGGAATTTCTCCATCAGCGACACCACGATCGGGTCATGGCGCGCCCGCGCCTGGTCGGGATGCTGGATGAAGCTCGAGAGCCAGTCGTGGTCGCGGCGCTTGGTGACGCCGCGCAGGTCGGGACCCACCCGGTCTCCGACGCCAACCGTGTGGCAGGGCGCGCAGATCCGCTTGAACAGCGCCTGGCCTGGCTCGTTGCCGAGCGCGTAGCCGGTGTTGCTCGCCGCATTGAATTTCGGCTGGCGCACCTGCGCGCTCCATTTCGGATCCATCTCATGGATGTCGTAGACTAGCCGGTCGAGATCGCCGAACACCGAGTCGCGCATCCATTGGCCGGTCGCATCATTGCCGAGCACGACCTCATTGCGATGTTCGTCGAGCCTGTGGCTCTTGTCGCCGAGCTTGGATTTGATCTCGTACATGTCGGCCGGATTGCCAGTGAGGAACAGCCAGCCATGGCCGGCGCCGAATGCGTTGGCGAACTCCTTGAGACGGGCGGGCGTGTCGCGCACGGGATCGACGGTGAGCGAAACGAAAAAGATGTCGCGCCCGACCTCGTCGCCGAGCTTATCCTCGAGCTGCGCGAGGCGGGCGGTGGTGAGCGGGCAGATGTCGGGGCAGTTGGTGTAGATGAAGCTGATCAGGACCCGCCGGCCCTTGATGACGTCGTCGTAGAAGTTCAGCTTCTTTCCGTCCTGGGTGACCACCGGCAGGTTGGGGAAGTAGCCGGCGCCCCAGCGATTGCTCTGCGCGTGCACCGAGACCAGCGTCGACAGCAGCGCAGCGGCCAGCGCCGCGACGCCGATAGTAAGATATCGTTTCATGTATTCCTCCCGAACGCCCCCGCAAGTTTCTCCGCAGTGCGTCTTGCGACGCACTGCGGTCGCTCGTGTAAGCAATTCCTTGCTTATGGGATGCCGGTCGTCGTCTTGCGCGCCGGATTGTTGATCAGCGAGCTGATCTGCGTCTGGTTGGCGCTCGTCGTCGCTTCCGGCAGGACTTCCGGCGTCGTGAAGAACACACCGTCGGGCGTCGGGTTGGGCGTCGGCGTCACCATCGTCTGCGGCGAGCCGGCGACGCCGGACAGGAGCTGGATTCGCATCAGCAGGGCGAAGTCCTCATGTACCGTGTTGTGGCAGTGGTTCACGTAGGAGCCGCCGTACTCGCCGAACTGGATCTGGAACTGGACCTGACCCGAGGGGCGCAGCCGCCAGACGTCCTTTCTGACCAGCTTCTCGGTCGCCGGGATCGGATCGTTGCCCCGATTCATGGTGATGCCTTCTTCGAAGTGGAGGTGGATCGGGTGATCCCATCCGCCACCTTCGTTGATGTACGTCCAATGCTCGATGTCGCCGGCCTTCGGATACTCGAGTTGGACGCGGTTGGCGTTCATCGAGTGAGACTGCCCGCCGTTGACCTGAACGGTCCACGGGAACTGGGCGTTGTCCGGACAGTCAGGCGTACATTGGCCGGTCTTCGGATCGCGCGAGTCGCCGTTGCCGGAGCGGCCCCATTGGACGACGCGCTCGCGCACCGGTGCGACGATCGGGATCTGCTGGGTCAGCACCGCCGGCACCTGGCTCGGGTCGGGGCTGGTGGAGAACAGCGTCACGCCCGGAGCGTCGACGCTCTGCACCGAACCGACCACGCGGAACTGGAGGAGGCCGCCGACCGCCGGATCGTTGTTGTCACCGGCGAGCGCCTGCGCGAGAGGCAGTTGCTGGTTCGGCTTGCGTCCGTCGGTCTGCTCCAGGGTGTTCACCAGCGTGAGCTTGTCGCCGATCTTGAACTGGGAGAAGTCGACGACGATGTCGTAGCGCTCGGCCGTGCCCTGCTGGTCGAGCGAGGTCAGGGTGATCGGGTTGACCACCAGGTTGCCGTCGTTGGCGATGAACTGGAACGGCACCGCCTTGCCGGTGGGACCGGCGATCTGGAACTGCCAGAAGCGCGACATGCTGGCGGCGAGGATGCGGAAGCGGTACTTGCGCGGCAGCACCTCGAGGAACGGCGCATAGGCCATGTTGACGAACACCATGTCGCCGAGGAAGCCGTCGGTGTCGAAGATGTCGAAGAAGTATTGGCCGGTCTGGTCGGTCGCGGCATCGCTGACGATCAAGTTCACGTCGAAGTCGAGATTGCCGTAGTCGAGCTGGCTGCCGCTGGGCAGGCGCAGATTGATACCGTCGACGTGCGTCTCGTTGCCGCGATCCGGACCGCTGTACATGTTCACCATGCCGAAGTTGCCCTTGTAGACGTTCTCGGCGGTGAAGAAGAAGCGATGGTCGTGCATCCACATCGTGCCTTGGAGCTCGCGGAAGTCGCCCGCGACGTTGATCAGGCCGCCTTTGCCGTCGGGACCCGACGCGCGCGGATCGGTCGCCCCCGTGTTGATCTTGTCGCGCCGGGCGAGCGTCGTGCTCCAGCGATAGTCGTAGAACGTGCCCGGGAAGTGATGCGTGTTGGCGGCGCCGTCGCTTTCCGCGCCGTTGTGCGCATTGTGGAAGTGGACCTGGGTCTCGTTGCGGCCGAAGCCGTTGTTCTGGGTGCGG
>DASXCK010000473.1:0-7776 GCA_036491235.1 Xanthobacteraceae bacterium
CCTCTACTCCTCGTCCCCCGTCTTGCGGACAGCCCTCTCGATCCGAGGGTCGGGAACGAGCCACATCACGGCGACGAGAACATAGAGCGCGATCGAGATCCATGGCATCACGAAGGCGAAAAGTATTCCGGCCGCGTAGAAGATCGGCGAGAGCTTTCCCTTGAGATCGTGCCCGATCGCCTGGGCGAGCAGCGAGGTGCGGCCGTGCCGGTGCAGGATCGCCATCTGCAGCAGCATGTAGGAGATCCCCGGCATCAGCAGGGTGATGCCGTAGACGGCGGTCGGAATGGGCTTGAGGAAGTTCAGCCCGAGCCAGGCCGTCGCGGCCGGGACGAGCGACAGCCAGAAAAGCAGGTTCGAGTTCGCCCACAGGATGGCGCCGTCGACCCGTTTCACCGTATGCAGCAGGTGGTGGTGATTGTTCCAATAGATCGCCATGTACACGAAGCTCAGCACATAGGCAACGAAGGTTGGCGTGATTGATCGCAACGCCGCCCAATCCGCGCCGCTCGGCACCTTCAATTCCAGCACCATGATCGTGATGATGACCGCGATCACGCCGTCGCTGAACGCGGCGAGGCGCTCTTTTCCCATGATGCCCCTGTCAGTGCGGTGCCGACCTCAGGCCGCGAGCATATGTCTGTCCGCCGCGAGCGCTCGATAGGAGTGTCTTGTCGGGGATTACTGCAGCCATGTCGTCCAAGTTCCGTCTATTGATCCCTGCACAGGCAGGTAGAAGCGAGTGGGAGAATAGGTCGGCGGTTGCACCCTGTAAATCAGGATGGCGGGCTCCACAGCTTCAGTGCGGAGTGATCGGCAATATGCTCGAAATCCTGATCGCTCGTCAGCATCGTCAGGTCATGGCGTATGCACAGCCGCGCCAATAGCGCGTCGATCGTTCCGACCTGCACGCCGTTTCGGCGGCAATGATTCCGCAACTCCGCCGCCCGGACATGATCGTCTCGATCGGGCACCAACAACGGCAGCGAGGAAAATCGGTCCAGAATCTGATCGCGGCTCTTGGATCCCGCGAACCCTTGCAGCAACTCCTGGAGAACGAGTCCCGTCGTCAGAATCGTTTCGCCGGTTTCAATGGCTCGGACCAGCGCGGCGACCGGCCGGCTCGACGCCGGCGCGTCGCGCCGCAGCGCGAGAGACCAGACGCCGGTGTCGATGAAGAGGCTCAATCGCGCCTTCGCTCCGCCTTGTAGTCGTATGACGAATCCCATTCGAGCTTGCCGACGAGATCGAGCAGGCGTTTTTGCCGCCGGCGTGCGATGAATTCCTCCAAGGCCTTGGTCACGGCGGCCTTCTTCGTGTGCTCGCCGCTGACTTCCAACGCGCGTTGGATGAGATCGGGGTCGATCGATAGGTTCGTTGCCATGTGTGAACCTCCACACATAGGTTTACACATTCAGGCCGTGACCCGCAAGGCTTGCCTCCCTCTGCAAGGATCGCCCGCAGCGGTGCCGCCCGCATCGTGGTAGAGCAGCCCTCGATCCCGCGTCGCCCTGGGGTCAGTTCTGCGGATGGAAGCTCGCGTGACGGACACCATGAAATCGTCGGCCAAACCCGCCCGCGCACGCGAGATCGGCCTCGGCATCGTCGGCTCCGGCCGGATCGGCACGCTGCGCGGCCGCCTCGCCAGCGGGCATCCGGCCGTCACCGGCATCGCGGTCTCCGATCTCGATCCGAAAAACGCCGACAAGCTCGCCGCAACGGTCGGCGGCCGCTCGCATGGCGCCGACAACCTCGCGGTGATCGACGACCCTGCCGTCACGGCCGTGATCGTCTCGACCAGCGAGGGCGAGCATCTCGCGCCGCTGCTCGCCGCGATCGAGCGTGGCAAGCCCGTGCTGGTCGAAAAGCCGATCGCGCTCACGGTGCGCGAGGCCGATCGCGTACTCGAGGCGCTCGCGCGCGCCGGCGGCAATGTGCGGGTCGGCTACAGCCGGCGCTACAAGGAGCGCTACCAGATCGCCAAGGAGCAGGTCGTGCAGGGCCGCCTCGGCGCGCTCACGGGCGGTGCCGCACGCGTGTTCAACTCGCGCTCGCAGGCGCTCGCCATGCTCAAGCGCAATCCGCACGCAACGCCCGTGGTCGACGCGCTCACCTATTATGTCGACCTGATGGGCTGGCTGTTCGAGGGCCGCCAGCTCGTCGAGATCTACGCCCGCGGCCAGACCGGCGTGCTCAAGGCCGCCGGCCACGATCACGTGGCGGACGTGAGCTACGCGGTGCTCACCTATGACGACGGCGCGGTGATCAATCTCGGTGTGAGCTACGCGCTGCCGGAAAAATATCCCGCGCTCGGTCATGCCGCGCGCGTCGAGCTCGTCGGCACCGGTGGCGTGATGATCCTGGACGACGATCACACCGACCAGCTCATGTACACCGAGAAGGGCATCCCGCACGTCTATCTGCCCGACCATGTCGTCAACATGGTCTTTTTGCAGAGCGGCACGCCCGGCGACTGGGCGCTCGGCGAGTTCTGGGGACCGATCGCCAACGAGACCCGCGCCTGGCTCGATCATCTCGCCACCGGCCGCCCGTGCACGCTCGCGACCCCGCAGGACGCCCGCGCCACGCTCGAAGCGACGCTCGCCATCGAGCACTCCATGCGCATCGGCCTGCCCGTGACGCTGCCGCTGCGCGACGGGTGATACCGAAACAAATGACACCGTCATGCCCGGCCTTGTGCCGGGCATCCACGTCTTGCCCATAAGGCAAGAGAGGCGTGGATGGCCGGGACATAGGCGAGCGCCCCACCTTCGCTCGCCGCGCGAGCTGCGGAACGGGTTTGAGTCCGCCGAAGCGCGGAGTGCGTAGTCGGAAGCGACGCCGTTCTTCGAACGGCTACGCCCGGTCATGATGAGAAGAGAGGAAACAACCATGCCCAGCTATTCCCGCCGTACCGTTCTGCAAGGCGCCACGGCCCTGGCGCTCGGCGCCTCCGCATTCCGCCGCCCCGCCGCGGCCGCCACCTATCCCGAACGCCCGGTGCGCATCGTCGTGCCGTTCTCCGCCGGCGGCCCGAGCGACCTCACGGCGCGCCTCCTCGGCGACAAGCTGCGCGCGGCGCTGGGCCAGACCTTCATCATCGAGAACCGTGGCGGCGGCGGTGGCAATATCGGGATCGCGCAAGTCGCGCGCAGCACACCCGACGGCTACACGCTGCTCGTGGTGTCCAGCGCGTTCGTGGTCAATCCCGGCCTTTACAAGCAGGTGCCTTACGACCCGTTCAAGGATTTTGCCCCGATCGCCGCGCTCGACACATCGCCGAACGTCTTCGTCGCGACGCCTGCCTCCGGCATCAAATCGATTGCCGACCTCGTGGCGCGCGCCAAGGCCCATCCGAGCGAGCTCTCCTACGCCAGCGCCGGCGTTGGCACGACGCCGCATCTCGCCGCCGAGCTCTTGAAGCTCACCGCCGGCATCGACCTCACGCACATTCCCTATCCGGGCGCCGGGCCGGCCATCCAGGCGATCCTCGCCGGCACCGTGCCGCTGATGAGCGCGTCGCTGCCGGGCGCGCATCCCGCGATCAAGGACGGCCGGCTGCGCGCGCTTGCCGTGACCGGCGCGCAGCGCTGGTTCGACATGCCCGACGTGCCGACCATGCTCGAGCTCGGCTACAAGGATTTCGTGTCGGAGACCTTCCACAGCATCCTGGCGCCGGCCGGCACGCCGTCCGAAATCGTCGACCGTCTCGCCGGCGCGGCGCTCGCGGTGCTCAAGGAGGCCGCCTTCCACGACAAGCTGCGCACCCTCGGCTTCGAGGTGATCGGAGAGGGCCCCGACGGGCTGCGCCGCAAGATCGCCGCGGAGGTGCCGCGCTTTCGCGACCTGATCGCGAAAGCGGGCATACCGAAGGTGTGAGCTCGTAGCTCGTAGGATGGATTTCGCTGCGCTCAACCCATCCGCGCTGATCGCCAAGCAGGCATTCGCGTCAGAACTTCGCGATCGCCGTGACCCTGAAGGTGCGCGGCTGGCCCGGCGAGATGTTGTTGTCGCCGTCCGCCGAGGCCCAATAGCCCTTGTTGAAGATGTTCTCGATGTTGAGCTGAACGCGCCACGTCTCGTCGATCTTGCGATAGATCGCGGCGTCGAAGCGCACGAAGCCGGGCAGCCTGACGAGATCGTCGGAGGTGGCGAACGAATCGGAGAAGTAGATGACGCCGAGCGACGCCGACCACAGCGGATCGAACTGATACTTGTTCCACCAGGAAAACTGGTTGAGCGGAACGAGCTGGACGCGGTTGCCGACGAGGATGTTGGACGTCCCGGGACCGAACCCGGCGCGCGGATTCTCGGTCACGCGCGCATCGGTATAGGCGTAGCCGAGCTTCGATTGCCAGTCATGCGTGAGGTAGCCCGTGAGCTCGGTTTCGAAACCACGGATCCGATTGTTCGTCTCCACCGAGAACCCGGGATTGAGCGGGTCGTTGAGCGGGGTGTTGGTGCGGTCGAGCTGATACACCGACGCGGTGTAGAGCAGGTTCGGCAACGGATCCCATTTGACCCCGATCTCCTTGTTCTCGAACCTCTGCGGATCGAGAATCACGTTGCCGTTGTTCAGCGCGCTGAACTGATCGCCGGACGCCGGCAGGTACGAGATCGCGTACGTGGCATAGACCGATACGTTCTCCCGCGGCTTGAAGACGATCGCGGCTTGCGGCGATACCAATGTGTCGAGGCGTTCGCGGTTGGTATTGGTGTTCTGATCGAGCGCCGAAAGATCGAACCGGTCGAGGCGGACGCCGCCGATTAACTGCAGCCAGCGCGTGATCTCGATGGTGTCGCGCGCATAGGCCGATTGGATGTCGGCGTGATATTTGCTGTTCGAGTCGGGGTTGGCGACGCCGTCGGCATTGCCGCCCACGGAATGATGGACGAAATCGATCGGCTCGAAATAGGTCGGGCTGAATGCGCTCATGGTCAGCGAATTCGTCCCGTTTTGCGGAAAGATGCCGGTGTCCCGCAGATCGATGCCCTGCTGGTGGCCGAACTCGGTGCCGAAGCCGATCGTGTGGAGCAGCGGTCCCGTGTAGGTCTTGTAGGTGAAATCCGTCTGGTCGAACACGTTGTCGCGGTTGGTCCAGTGGTGATAGGCGTTCGTCTTATACAAGCCGGTCACCGGGTCGACGGACGTCAAGGGAAAGACGTTCTGGTAGAACTTCTTGTAGTCCGCGATGTAGAGGCCGTTCTTCACCGTGAGGCCGTTGTCGAAATCGTGCTCGATGAACGCCATGCCGGTGTTCACGTCGGCGAGCGCCTGGTTCAAGGTCGGACTGCCGAAGAAGACGTTGAGATTGCCGTTCGGCGCGAACGGCGTGGTCGGATTGCCGATGGTTCCGGTGCCGATCGACGGATTGCCGCGGTCGGCCGTGCGATGGTCATGATAGCTTTCGAAGCTGAGCTTGACCTTCGTGGTGTCGTTGGGCGCGAAGGTCACCGTAGGATTGATGCCCCACCGCTCGAGATGGCCGTAGTCGCGGAAAGTATCTCCGGCCTCGTACATCAGGTTCAGGCGTGCCGCGAAGTCCGGGTTGATCGCCTGGCCGGCGTCGAGCGTCACGCGGCGGTCCTGGTATGAGCCGGTCGTGAACGTCCCCTCGTAGACGCGCTGGCCGTCGGCCTCCTTGAGGGTGCGGTTGAGCAGTCCTCCGCCGGCGCCGCGGCCGAAGGTGAGCATGCTCGGGCCCTTCAGGACCTCGATGCTCTGGGTATTGTAGAGATCGCGGAAGATCTGCACGTCGTCGCGGAAGCCGTTGACGAAGAAGTTGGCGCTCGAATCGACGCCGCGAATGACGAGTTCGTCGCGATTGCCTTCGCCCTGATGCACCGCGACGCCCGGAACATAGCGTGTCACGTCGGTGACCTGCTGGAAGTTCTGATCGCGGATGAAATCCTTCGTGACGACCGAAACGGCCTGCGGGATGTCGAGGAGCGGCGTGTTTGTCTTGGTCGCCACCGCCGTGCTGTTGGCGTAGACGCCGACCGTACCGGTGCGGGCATCCTGCGTATTGGCCGGATTGGCGACCGGGCTCGGCGGCGCAGCCGGCGGCGTGGGTGGTGGTGTCGGTCGTCGCCGCGCGACGGCGGCCTCCGGCCGCTTACGCGCCACGGGGCGTGCCGGGCGCGGCTTGCGGTTTGGCTCGTCGATCCGAACGGCGGGAAGCTGCGAGGCGTCCGGCTGCGCGGCCGGCGCCGGCGACGCCGCTTGCGCCCACACGTCCGGCGAGCCGACGGCGACGATCGCGATGTAGCTCGCGGACAGCAGCACGGCCCTGGCGGCGATACCCATTCGTCGGTGTTGATTGGAACGATTCTTCATGACGTGCCCCCAAAAATACAAACCGCCGCGGTTTCTCGCGGCGGGATGCCGTCACTAAAATATCGTTGATCGAAGTGAGTCCAGCGTTGGAGTGTCGCAAGCACTTAGAATACCAACAATAAGCCCCGATATACGGCTTTGTGATGCAATATGTCCTCAAACTCGAATTCATCTAATAAGAATTAAAAAGCTAATCACGTAAGCGGCCGGATATCATTCGCGTGATGAAAGTCTGCAGGCAATTCAAGTGATGTCGATTTTCGACGACGCCCCTTCGGAGTGGCGGCTCATACCGCGACGAGTTGAGAGAACTCGTTTCTGCCACTTCGAGTGCGCGGCATCGTGCCAGATGAGAGTCATTCAAAAATACGCAGGCTGAAGTGATTCCAGACTATGAGTCTTTCATCGCGACGCAGCCATCTATAAAACAAAGCGAATGGTGATCGCCGCCGGCAGCGCGATCAATGGGGGGCGCACGCGCTTTTCCAATCCGCGCGTTACGTCTCCGACATCGCTGATGCCGGTTGTTTCCACCGTTACCGGAATTCGAGCATGCAGGCGCCGCGTTCAACGGTTAAGTCTCGGATGGTCGCGGCGCTGGCGGTCCTCGGGCTATGCGTTGCGGCGCTCGTCGCGACTCCATCGCACGCCCAGGATCAGCCTGGCACGCCGCCGATTGCAGCGGCGGTGCCGCCGGCGCCGGACCGTCAGCCTGCGGTAGCGCCGATCGAGCGCGCGCGGGCGGTGGAGGCGACGCCATCGCCGCACGACCTTTCGCCGTGGTCGATGTTCTTGCACGCCGATATCTTCGTCAAAGGCGTCATGATCGGCCTGATGTTCGCCTCGCTGGCGACGTGGACGATCTTCATCGGCAAGCTGATCGAACTATTGGTGGCGCGCCGCCGGCTGGTCGCGGCGCTCGGCCGCATCGCGCAATCGCGCTCGCTGACGCAAGCGCGGTCCGATCTGGGGCGCTCGCGCAGCGTCCTTGCAGCCTTCGTGGCCGCCGCGCTCGGCGAGCTGCGGCTCTCCGAGGACACGTTCATCGAAAGCAGCATCAAGGAACGCGTGGCGTCGAGCTTTTCGGAGATCATCAAAAGCGAGTCGCGCGATGTGCGACGCGGCATGAGCGTGCTCGCGACGATCGGATCGACCGCCCCGTTCGTCGGTCTGTTCGGCACCGTGTGGGGCATCATGAACAGCTTCATCGGCATCTCGAAATCGCAGACCACCAACCTGGCCGTGGTGGCGCCGGGCATCGCCGAGGCGCTGCTCGCGACCGGCATCGGTCTCGCGGCGGCGATTCCGGCGGTCATCATCTACAATCACTTCAACCGCAAGACGCGCCGTCACCTCGATCTCGTCGGCCGCGCGGCCGGCACCATCGGCCGCCTGTTGTCGCGCGATCTCGATCGCATCCGCCTCGGCGGCGTGCGGGC
>DASXCK010000474.1:0-3622 GCA_036491235.1 Xanthobacteraceae bacterium
GGATCTGGTCGGACAGCGCGACGCGATCGCGACCTGGGCGCGCATGACCTACGGCTGGATGGGCCGCACGCCCGACTACAAGGCGTCGCTGATGAACACGCTCGGCGCCAATTACGGGATCTACGACCGGTTCGCCGACAATGCCAAGCGCTGGTACCGGCGCGCGCAGGACAACGTCCTGTTCATGAACCACGCGATCGTCAATCCGCCGGTCGACCGCGCCAAGGCGGCGGACCAGGTCAAGGACGTGTTCATCACCATCCAGAAGGAGACCGACGCCGGCATCGTCGTGTCGGGCGCCAAGGTGGTCGCGACCTCGTCGGCGATCACCCACTACAACTTCCTCGGCCAGAACGCCGCGATGCCGATCAACGATCCCGACCTCGCCGTGATGTTCATCGCGCCGATGAACGCGCCGGGCGTCAAGCTGATCTGCCGGACTTCATACGAGCAGACCGCCAACGCGGTCGGCACCCCGTTCGACTATCCGTTGTCGTCGCGCTTCGACGAGAACGACGCGATCTTCGTGTTCGACAACGTTCTGGTGCCGTGGGAGAACGTGCTGATCCACCGCGACATCGAGAAGATCAAGACATTCTACCCGCGCTCGGGCTTTCTCGCCGGCTACCAGTTCCAGGGCTGCACCCGGCTCGCCGTCAAGCTCGACTTTCTCGTCGGCGTCATCGCCAAGGCGCTGCACGCGACCGGCTCGGACGAGTTTCGCGGCAACCAGGCGATGCTTGGCGAGATCATCGCGTGGCGCAATCTCTTTTGGGCGCTGTCCGACGCCATGGCGATGAACCCGGTGCCATGGGTCGGCGACACCGTGCTGCCGAACGCGCAGTCGGGCTCGAGCTATCGTGTGTTCGCGGGCGACGCCTATGGCAGGATCCGCGAGATCGTCGAGAAGATCGTCGCCTCCGCGCTCATTTATCTGCCGTCCTCCGCCAAGGACTTCAAGAATCCCGAAATCGACAAGTATCTCGCGCGCTACGTGCGCGGCTCGCACGGCATCGGCTACAAGGAGCGCATCAAGATCATGAAGCTCCTGTGGGACGCGATCGGCACCGAATTCGGCGCGCGCCACGAGCTCTATGAGCGCAACTACGCGGGCAACCACGAGGACATCCGTATCCAGGCGATGTGGAACGCGCGCTCCTCGGGCGCGCTCGACCGCATGATCGGGCTCGCAGAGGACTGCATGGCCGACTACGACGAGAACGGCTGGACCGGCGACACCTGGCTCAATCCGGGTGAGTAGGGAGTGGCGAGTAGCGATGGGGGAGAGAGCGCTTGTCTGTTCGCCATTCGCGAACCATACCAAATGCCAGCCCATGACCGGCGGGCCGCTTGTTGCTATCCTCGAGTCGCAAATTCCATGAGCTGGATTGACCAACGCCCCGACGACGCGATGGCCGGCGCCTTCGAGGCGATCGGGCCGGATCAGGTCGCGACCGCCGACCCGACGCTGTTTCGCGAGGCGATGAGCCGCCTCGGCGCCGCCGTGCACGTGGTGACGACGGCCGGCGCCGCCGGCAGGACCGGCTTCACGGCGACCGCGATGTGCTCGGTCTCCGATGCGCCGCCGACGGTCCTCGCGTGCATCAACCGCAAGAGCACCGGCGGGCTGCTCATGCGCGAGAACGGGGTCTTCTGCGTCAACACGCTCGGCGCCGACGCGGAGCCGATCGCCGACATGTTCGCGGGCCGCACGGGCGCACAGGCGCAGGAACGCTTCCAACTCGGCACCTGGGGTGTGCTCGCGACCGGTGCGCCGGTGCTCGCGACCGCGGTGGTCGCGCTCGACTGCCGCGTCATCGAGGTGAAGGCGGTGGCGAGCCATTACGTGATCTTCGGCGCCGTCGAGGCGGTGCGGATGGGCGCGGCCGGGCCGGCGCTCGTCTACCATGATCGCGCTTATAAGCGCGTGTGAGCCCGAGGCGTTTCGCGCCGACCATCACTTCGTTTGCTCGCCTTTGCGCGGGGCGGAGAAGCGATGGGGAAAGCGCAGAAATGTTGTTGCCCTTCCTTTTCATTTCCGCTTCGAACGTAGCATGAACATCTTGCGCCTTGGTCCCCGTCGTGGCCCTTACGGACCGCGCGAGAGGAGAATCATGTCCGACGCCTCGCCCGAGTTTGCTCTTGCCCAGCCTGCGGAGCCCGCTCGGCCCGTCAGGGCGCGCAAGTTTCCCGTTCGGGCGTTCAGGGTCGCCGTCATGCCCGAGCCCCTGGCCGGCAAAATGGCAGATTGAACCCAACGCGACTAATCGGAAGGATTTCAGCGAGATACGGCGGGACGTTGCGAACCCGCGCTAAGGAAGCTCGCCGCATATCCGACATGGGGCGCGAACGCGGCTCGGCGTCGGTCGATGGCGACGGTAGCCAAGGTTGTGCGTGACGTGGACGCGCCGATATCCACGCCGCCGGCACATGCGCTAAGCTCCGTCCCATGTCGCTCGCCCTGCCGTTGTTTCACCTCTACGGCGATCCGCCGGACGACCAGGCGTTCGACTTCATCCACATCGAAACGATCTCGTCGCGCTCCTCGGTGCACGACTGGACGATCCGTGCGCATCGGCATCGCAACTTGTTTCAGATCCTGCTGATCGAGCGCGGCGGCGGCGAGATGACGATCGAGGCTGCGACCATGCCGTTTTCGGCGCCCGCCGCGATCCTGCTGCCCGCGACGGTCGCGCACGGATTCCGCTTCACGCCGCGTGAGACCGAAGGCTGGATCGTGAGCTTCACCGAGGACGTGACGCACGGATTGGGCGGCCGCCACGGCGAGGCGCTGGCGCGGTTGCGCGCGCTCGCCGCCGAGCCGGTGGTGCCGCTCGCCGAGGAGGAGGTCGTACGGCTCTCGGTGCTCTTTCGCGATCTGCACGAGGAGCGCTTTTTGGCGCGCGAAGGCTTTCGCCTCGCCATGCGCGGATATCTGGCGCTGATCGCGATCGCGGTGGCACGGCTCGCGGCTAGTCGTGCGCGCACCGGCGCGATCACGCTCAAGCCCGCCGATCCGACCGTCGAGTTGCTGCGCGGCCTGCTCGAGGAGCATTTCCGCAAGGAGCGGCTGCTCGGCTTCTACGCCGAAAAGCTCGCGATGACGCCCGACCGCCTCAACGACATCGTCAAGCGCGCGACCGGCGTCACGGCCGGCCACCTGATTCGCCAACGCGTGCTCACCGAGGCGAAGCGCCAGCTGGTTTTCACCAGTCTCGCGATCCATGAGATCGCCTACGACCTCACCTTCTCGGACCCGTCGCACTTCGCCCGCTTCTTCCGCCAGCAGACCGGGACGACGCCGCAGGCCTTCCGCGAGCAGGGCGGCGGCGGATAACGGCAGGGGCTACTTGAATTCGCCGTCATGGCCGGGCTCGTCCCGGCCATCCACGCCTTTCCAGGGGGCGAAGACGTGTATGCCCGGCACAAGGCGGGGCATGACGACTTCATTGGAGCCGCATCATCGTCAGCGTCGCGGCAGGCGCGACTGCGCCGAGGCGACCAGCCGCTCGATGAAGGTCTGCGAGACGCCCTGGTAGGACAGCGGCTCGAACAACACGGCGAGTTCGCCGGGATTGAGGATCAGGGTCACGCGCTCGTCCTCGCCCAGGATGTCGCGCAG
>DASXCK010000475.1:0-6220 GCA_036491235.1 Xanthobacteraceae bacterium
ACGCGCGCCACGGCGTCGACGTTGCCGTATTTGAGCAGGCTCGCATAGGCCGGCAGCTTGTCGAGCGTCGAGCCGCCGAGCAGCTTGTAGATCGGCAGCTTCGCGACCTTGCCAAGGATGTCCCACAGCGCGATGTCGAGCCCGGACAGCGCATACATCACGACTCCGGCGCGGCCGACGCCGTAGGTGTGCCGCATCAACCGGTACATCAGCGGCGCGATCGCGGTCGGATCGGCGCCGACGCAGGCGGGCGCAATCAGCGTCTCGATCAGCGACTTCGCGGCGCGCCAGACGCGATGCGGGAACGCCTCGCCCCAGCCCGTGATGCCGGCGTCGGTTTCGACCTTCACGAGCAGCGTCTCGAAGGTGGTGCGCGGCTCGCCGGCGAACTTCAGCGGCGGACCGCCGGGCTTGAGCTCCTGGCGATAGACGACGGCAGAGACGTTGGTGATTTTCATGAGAGCTCTTTCGTTGCTTCGTCATGGCCAGGCTTGTCCCGGCCATCCACGTCTTCTGCGCGACAAGACGTGGATACGCGGGACAAGCCCGCGCATGACGGAAAGTTACGACTGCATTCCCCAGCGCCGCACCGTGACGGCCTCGACATTGCGGAAGATCAGATTCTCCACCAAGAGGCCGATGACGATGACGGTCAACAGCCCCGCGAACATGCTCGGAATCTCGAGCATGCTCTTGCTCTCATAGATGTACCAGCCGAGCCCGCCCTGCCCGGACGAGACGCCGAACACCAGCTCGGCGGCGATCAACGTGCGCCATGCAAAGGCCCAGCCGATCTTGAGGCCGGTGACGATCGAGGGGAATGCCGCCGGCACCAGGATCTTCAGGATGAACCGCGGCCCTTTCAGGCCGTAATTGCGCCCGACCATGCGCAGCGTCGCGGAGACCGACTTGAAGCCGGAATGCGTATTGAGCGCGACCGCCCATAGCACCGAGTGCACCAGCACGAAGATGATGGAAAGATCGCCGAGCCCGAACCACAGGAAGGCGAGCGGCAGGAGCGCGATCGCGGGCAGCGGATTGAAGGCCGAGGTCAGCGTCTCGAGCAGATCGTTGCCGATGCGCGACATCATGGCGAGCGCCGTGAAGGCCATCGCCAGCGCCAGGCCGAGCGCATAGCCTTTGAGCAGCAGGACGACCGAGTTCAGCACCTTCTGCGGCAGGTCGCCGCTCGCGATCCCGGCGCGCCAGGCGTCGAGTGTCGCCGAGAAGGTCGGCACCATCAGCGGATTATCGATGTGGCGCGCGTAGAGTTCCCACACGGCCGCGATCACGACCAGAATGATTATCTTGCGCAGCCAGGCGTGGCCGGCGATGCGTTGGGCGACGGTCAGCGGCTTGGCGACGACGCCGACGTCGGCGCCGGCATTCATGTCGCGCAGGTACTCGGGCCGCGGCGGCGGCGTTGCGAACCCGCGAATAGCGGCCGTGTTCATGCGGACACCTCCTCCTGCTCGATGCGGTCGGCAAAGAGCAGATCGTGGATGCGGTCGGTGAGCTTGCGGCCGCTTGCGGGATCGACCGGGTCGCTGCCGTCGCTGTTGAGCTCGCCCTTGACCTGGCCCGGATGCGGCGAAAGCAGCAGGATGCGGTTGCCGATCAGCACCGCCTCGGGGATCGAGTGGGTCACGAACAGCACGGTGAAGTGCGTGTCGGCCCAGAGCTGCAGCAGCTCGTCCTGCATCTTGCGGCGGGTGAGCGCATCGAGGGCCGCGAACGGCTCATCCATCAGCAGCACGTCCGGTTCCATGGCCATCGCACGCGCAATGGCGACGCGCTGCTTCATGCCCCCCGACAAGGTGTGCGGATAGGCGTCGGCGAATTTTGCGAGATTGACTTTGTCGATGTAGCGCATCGCCTGCGCCTGCGCGGCGCGTCCGCGCAGCTTGCCCGATGCCTCGAGCGCAAACACCACGTTCTGCTTCACCGTCTTCCACGGCAGCAGCTGGTCGAACTCCTGAAAGACGAAGACGCGGTCGGGTCCAGGCGCGCGGACCGGACGGCCGTTGAGCGCGATCGTACCCTCGGTCGCCGCCATGTAGCCGCCGATCGCCTTGAGCAAGGTGGATTTGCCGCAGCCGGAGGGCCCTAGCAGGACAAACCGATCGCCGCCAAAGACGTCGAAGCTCACCCGGTAGGTCGCGGTGACGAGGTGCGCCTCGGTCTTGTACTGCAGCGTCACGCCCTGCACCTGCAGCACGGGCGCCGAGCCAGACGGGACGCAAAGCGAAGCGTTCATCGCGGCCTGCCCCTCCCTGCGATGCCGGCGCGACAGCGTGTCCCTGCCGCGACGATCGTTTGTCTGCGTTCGCGCCCAAGCCTATCATGGAGGAGGCCCGGCACCAGAGGCGGCCGGCACGCGGAGGCATGCATGCGGACGACGAAGCACCTGCTCAACCGACGCGAGGCCGTCGCTGCCGTGGCGGGCGGCGCGAGCCTCCTGGCCGCGCCCAGCGTAACCCGCGCGCAGGCGCCGCTGCAGGCGAAATTCGCCCAGCAGCGCGGGCTCCTCTACCTTCCCGTCGACGAGATGGTCACGGGCGGCGTGCTTCAGAAGGAGGCGACCAAGCTCGGCCTCGGCAAGATCGACGCGACCGCGACGACGCTGAGCGGCCCCGGCCCGGTGGTCGACGCGGTCCTCTCCGGCGCGGCGGATTACGGCACCGTGGCGCTGCCCTCCTTGCTCAATCTGTGGGAAAAGACCCGCGGTAGTGCCAACGAGGTCAAGGCGATCGGGACGGTCTCGAACGGCGCGATGACGCTCTATACGATCGATCCGGCCGTCAAATCTCTCGCCGACTTCACCGACAAGGACCGCATCGCGGTGCCGACGGTGCGCATCTCGTTCAATGCGATGATGTTGCAGATGGCCTGCGAGAAGCTGTGGAACGATCCCCACCGGCTCGACCACCTGACCGTCGGCATCGGCCATCCGGACGCCGTCACCGCCCTCTCGGCCGGCTGGCCGAAGGCGACGATCACGTCGCACATCGCCGTACAGCCCTACACCGAGCGCGGCCTCAAGATTCCCGGCGCCCACATCATCACGGACAGCCGCCAGGTATTCGGTGGCCCGCTGACCCAGATCACGCTCATCGCCAGCAAACGCACCAAGGAGAAGAACCCGCCCCTGTTCAAGGCGGTCGCCAACGCGCTCGACGAAGCGATCAAGGTCGCCAATGCCGACAAGAAGGCGGCAGCGGTGCTATGGAAACAGGCGCAAAAGGCGCCCGAAAGCATCGATGAGCTGGTCCACCTGCTCGACGATCCGGGCTTCGAGTTCACCGCCCAGCCGCACCGCATCGCCTACTTTGCCGCCTTCCTCAACCGCATCGGCACCATGAAGACGAAGCTCACCGACTGGAAGGAGCTCTTTTGGGAAACCGCCTACAATCAGCAAGGCGATTGAAAGTGCGCTAAGCCATGAACGAACGCGTCGTGCCCGATGCTCCCGCCGCGACCGAGCGCAAGCCGGTCACCGACCTGCGCGCGTGGCTCGATATTCTCAGCCAGAGCAATCGCCTCGCGGTGGCGCGGCCGGGCGTAAATCTGCGCTTCGAGCTCGCCGCCATCGCAAAAACCCTCGACGGCACCAAGGCGACGCTTTTCCCGCGCCCGGACGGTCATCCGGTGCCGGTCGTCTCGGGGCTCACCTCCGACCGTGGCTGGATGGCAGAGGCAATGGGTGTCGGCAACGATCGCCTGCTCGCAACCTACCAAGAGGCCGCACTCAATCCCCTGCCCTGGCATGAGGTCGCAAGTGCGCCGGTGCACGACGCCGTACATCGCGACGTCGACCTAGCGCGGCTCCTGCCGATCCCGGTGCACAACGAGCTCGATAGCGGCCCCTACATCACGGCCGGTCTCCTGATCTCGCGCAACCCCAAGAGCGGCGCGCAGAACGTCACGATCCATCGCCTGCAGTTGAGCGGCCCCAACCGGCTCGGCGTGCTGCTGCTGCCGCGCCACACGCTGCGCTTCTTCCAGATGGCCGAGGAAGCGGGCGGCGACCTGCCGGTCGCGATCGTCATCGGTGTCGATCCGCTCACGCTGCTCTCCTCGCAGGCGATCGCGCCGATCGATTTCGACGAGCTCACCATCGCGGGCGCACTGCACGGCCGGCCGCTCGACGTGGTGAAGTGCCTCTTGAGCGATATCCGCGTGCCGGCGCACGCCGAGATCGTGCTCGAGGGACGCATTCTCGCGCGCACGCGCGCGATGGAGGGGCCGTTCGGCGAGTTCCCGCAGTACTACAGCGAGCCGGCCGAGCAGCATGTGATCGAGATCGACGCGGTCGCGCATCGCAAAAGCCCGATTTTCCATACAATTCTCGGAGGCGGCATCGAGCACCTGCTGCTCGGCGGCATCCCGCGCGAGGCCACCATCATGGCGCATCTGCGCCGCAGCTTTCCGGGCGTGCGCGACGTACATCTCTCGCGCGGCGGCACCTGCCGCTATCACCTCAATGTCCAGCTCGACAAGCGCCACGAGGGCGAAGGCAAGAACGTCATCATGGGCGCCTTCGGCGCCCACTACGACATCAAGCACGTGGTCGTGGTCGACACCGACGTCGACATCCATGACCAGACGCAAGTCGAATGGGCGATCACGACCCGCTTCCAGGCCGATCGCGATCTGGTCGTGGTCTCCGAGGCGCAGGGCTCGAAGCTCGATCCGTCGAGCCGCGATGGCATCAGTGCCAAGATGGGGTTCGACGCGACGATCCCGCTGTCGTCGCCGCCGCTGAAGTACAAGCGGATCAAGGTTCCGGGGGAGGAAGCGGTCGATCTCGCGAAGGTGATCAACGTCACCGCGGATTGGCGCAAGGCGATTTCGACAAAAGACTCGTCATCTTGAGGAGCGTCGCGCAGCGACGCGTCTCGAAGGATGGGCCGCAAGCCATGCCGCGCCGCTAGCGCCCGTGGCCCATGGTTCGAGACGCGCCGCCTGTGGCGGCGCTCCTCACCATGAGGCAGAATTTGATCAAAGTTCCTTCTTGAACTTCGGCTTCCTCTTCTCGCTGAAGGCCGCGATGCCCTCCTTGTAGTCGTCGGTCAGCCGCAGCTTCTCGTAGGCATGCCCCTCGACCTCGAGGCCGACGCCGATGCCGGTCTCGTAGGATGTGGCGAGCACGCGTTTGATGGTCTTGAGCGCCAGCGGCGACTGCGCCGTGAGCCTGGCCACCGTCCCGTCGATCTCCCTGTCGAGCGCGGCGGCGTCCTCGACCACGCGGGTGAGCAGGCCCCACTGGTACGCCTCGGGCGCCGGAATGCGGCGGCCGAGCATCATCATGTCGGCGGCACGCGTGAGACCGGCGATGCGGGCGACGCGCTGGCTGCCGCCGCTGCCGGGAATCTGTCCGAGCGAGACCTCGGGCAGCGCCAGCAGCGTATCCTTCGTCGCGATGCGGATGTCGCACGCCATGGCGAGCTCGAGACCCACGCCCATGGCGTATTTCTCCATGGCACAGATCACCGGCTTGGGGCAGCGCTCGGGCGCCGCAATGTTCCACGCGAGATGCGACATACCGTCGGTCTCGATATCGGGAAAGGCCTTCACGTCGCCGCCCGACGTGTAGGTGCCGTTGGCGCCGCGGATGACGACGACGCGCACCTCCGGATCGTGGCCGAACGCCTCCATGATCGCGTTGATCTGGCTGCGGCCGCGATACGACACGATGTTGAGCGGCGGCCGATCGAGGATGAGCCAACCGATCTGCTTCTGCGCATCGACCTCGTAACGCAGGCCGTCGAGGTCGCGCAGGATCGCGGCGCGCATGTCGGCGTAGTCTTTGGGCATGTCGGTTTCCTTCTCACGTTCTTCGTAGGACGGGTCGGGGCCGAAGGCCGAAACCCATCACCTATGCGTCGGCGTCGGAGCGATGGGTTTCGCTTTCGCTCAATCCATCCGGCGCGCCGGAACCCTTACAGCTTCTCATATTCCCCGATCCGCAACTTGCGGCGCAGCAGCTTGCCGGACGCCGAGCGCGGGATCGCCTTGACGAAGACGTACTCGCGCGGCCGCTTGAAGCGGGCGAGCCCGGTCTCGAGACACGCCGTGTCGATCGCCTCGCGTGTCACCTCGGCCGACACCGGCTCGACGAAAGCGACGACGCGACTGCCGAGCCGCGCGTCGGGCATGCCGACGACCGCCGCGCTGGCGACGCCCGGGCAGCGCGCGAGTGCGCCTTCGACCTCCTCGG
>DASXCK010000476.1:0-17943 GCA_036491235.1 Xanthobacteraceae bacterium
CTGCGGCTGTGGACGGCGAGCGCGGTCGTGGTCGTTGGCCTGCATGCCGCGGCCGGTGCGATGCTGGTCGCCTGGCACGATCCGATTCCGATGGGCGAGCCCTCCGACGCGGTCCTGATCGATCTGTCGCCGTTCACGACGCCGGCGAGCCAGACCGTCGAGGACATTGCGCCGGGACCGTTGCAGCAGGAAGCGGCGGCGCAACCGGAGCCCGAGAAGCCGAAGGAAGAGGAGAAGGTCGACGAGAAGGTCGACGTGCCGCCGGCGCCGGTGCCGCCGATCGCGGCGCTGCCGCCGCCCGAGCCGATCACGCCCGAGCCCATGCCGACGCCGGTTGCGCCAGCGCCGCAGACGACCGCGCCGCCGCGCGCCCATGCGTCGAAGGCGCAAGTCCGATCCTGGTACAGCAGCATCGTCCAGCAGATCGAACGCCACAAATCGTATCCGGACGCCGCGCGAAAGCGTGGCGAAACGGGCGAGGTCGAGCTTGCTTTCTCGATCGATCGCGAGGGGCATGTGCTGTCGAGCAGGATCGTGAAGAGCTCGGGCCATGCGACGCTCGACGAGGAAACGCTGACGACGGTACGCCGTGCGGCGCCATTCCCGACCCCGCCGAATGGACTCGATGGCCCGAAGTTCGATTTCACGGTTCCGGTGAAGTTCAATATTCGATAGCTGCTTGGTTGAGCTGTTGGCGGTCGGACACACACGCCCGCGATCCGTGACGTGGCGAAATCATGGCGTTGACACGCGCACAATCTGTCGCCTAGCATCCTCGCGACGGTTCCCTTCGGGGATCAAATGGGAACGCGGTGCGGGCAGGTTGCCCAATGCCGCGGCTGCCCCCGCAACTGTCAGCGGCGAATCTTTCGTCAGTTAGCCACTGGGGTCTCGGTCCCGGGAAGGTGACGGAAGGTGGTGACCCGCGAGCCAGGAGACCTGCCGTCAACCGTGGTCATACGCGAGCATGTCGGTCGGGGTGTAACTGACAGTGGCTAAACCGGGGGTCTGTTTGACCGAAGGTGGGGGCTTCGTTCGCGGTGACGTGCCACTGGGCGTGTTACCCGAGGTGTTTCCGTGTCGTCACATGTGTTGTTGTTTGCCGCTCGTCGCGGCGTGCGTTTCTGCGCGCCTGCGCTCCCGCTCCTTGCCATCTCCGCACTCACGCTGACGTTCCATCCTGCACCGGCCGCCGCCCAGGCGGTGGCGCTGCCGCCGGTTCAGGTCGACGTCTCCTCGCAACGCCGCCGTAATCAGGTGCCGGCGCCGACGCCAGTCGAGGAGCAGAGCGGTCAGGTCGTCACCAGCCCCACCACGGTGGCGACACCGGTGGCCGAGGTGGCGAACTCGATCACCGTGATCACGGCGGACGACATCGCGCGCCATCAGTACCGCACACTGCCGGACGCGCTCCAAGACGCGCCCGGCCTCAACGTCGTGCAGAGCGGCGGTGTCGGCGCCCAGACGTCGATCTTCATCCGCGGCACCAACTCCAACCATGTCAAAGTGCTGATCGACGGCATCGACGTCACCGACCCGGGCAATCCGAGCCAGACGTTCGATTTCAGCCAGCTGCCGACCGACGACATCGCACGCATCGAGGTCCTGCGCGGGCCGCAAAGCGGCCTCTACGGTGCTGATGCCATCGGCGGCGTGATCTCGATCACGACCAAAAAGGGCGAGGGGCCGCCCAAGGCTTATGCGAAATTCGAGGGTGGCTCGTTTGGCACATTCAACCAGTCGACCGGGGTGAGCGGCTCGCAGGACCGCTTCAACTACGCCTTCAATGTCATGCACCTTCATTCGGCATCCACGCCGGTGACGCCGCTCGGCATCCTGTCGCCGGGCGAGACGCGCAATAACGACTACTACGACAACAAGACGGTCTCGACGCGGCTCGGCTACGACTTCAGCGATGCGTTCAGCCTCAATCTCGTGTCACGCTATACCGCCTCGACGCACGACTTCACGGGGGATTTCGACGATAACTTTGGTCCGGATTTCGCCAAGAGCACGCAGCTCGATCATCAGTCCTATTCGCGCCTCGAGGGGGTCTGGTCGCTGTTCGACGGCCGTTTCAAGAACTTCTTCGGGGCGGCCTACAGCGATGTCCAGACCAAGACCTTTTTCCCCGAGGACCCCAACGTCAACGGTCTTCTGCCCGGCAGCGGTCCGAGCATGTCCATCGGCAAGCGCACCAAGCTCGATTGGCGCGGCGTCCTCGCGATCAACCCCGACCACACCCTCGTGATGGGGCTCGAGAACGAGGTGTTCAGCTCCGACCAGTTCTCGCCTTTCCCCGTCGCCGTTCCGACGGCGTCGAATGTCAACCGCGGCACCTATGTCGAGCTGCAGTCGAAGTTCTGGGAGCGGCTCTTCCTGGTCGCCAACATCCGCCGCGACGACAACAGCGCGTTCGGTGGCCATCAGACCTTCCGGATCGCGCCTGCCTACATCGTCCCGTGGACGGAAACCAAGCTCAAGGCAAGCTATGGCACCGGCTTCAAGGCGCCGACGCTCTCACAGCTGTTCAGCCCCTTCCCGCCGACTTTCTTCAACAACCCCAACCTGCTGCCCGAGGTAAGCAAAGGCTACGACATCGGCTTCGAGCAGCCGCTGATGCACGATCGCATCCGCTTCGGCGCGACCTACTTTCACAACGACATCACGGATCTGATTCAGAGCGTGGACACGGGTCAGTTCTTTTTCGGCATCCCGATCCAAACCTTGGGCAACGTCGGCCAGGCGACGACCTATGGGGCGGAGACGTTCGCGACGTTCACAGTCACGCCGTGGCTCCATCTGCGCGCCGACTACACTTATACGGTCGCGCAGGACGACATCCTCCACCAGGAGCTGGTGCGGCGGCCGAAGAACAAGGCAAGCCTCTCGGCCGACTGGCAGGCAACCGAGAAGCTCAAGCTGACGTCGACGTTCCTCTACGTGGGTAGCTGGGTTGATCTCGATCGCGAGACCTTTAGTACGGTCTTTGCGCCGCCCTATCGGGTGGTCAACCTCGCGGCGAACTACGCCGCGAGCGAGCACGTCACCTATTTCGGCCGCATCGACAACCTGTTCAACGAGCACTACGAGGTGCCGGTCGGCTTCCTGCGGCCGGGCATCGGCGCCTTCGTCGGCGTCCGCCTGACCAACTGACAAGCGGCCGCCGCCAGCGTAAGATGGGGCCCATCACTGAATCGAACCCGAACGCAAAAACTGGATGGTAATTCGATGACCGACCGACATTTGTCCGATCTCGCGGGCTCGCGGCGCGTTTCGGCGCCGCATCTGGGCGCCGCGCAGTTGTTCTGCCTGGTGCTGCTGATCGCGGCGTCCATCTCGGCGAGCCTCGTGTTCGCCTGTGCGGCGCCGTTCGCGGCGTTCGCGGTGGTTGCGGTCGCCATGCTGCGGTTGCGGTCGGCCATGCTGGTCGTCGGCGCCGCTTGGCTGACCAACCAGGTCATCGGCTTCGGCCTTCTCGGCTATCCGCGCACGCTCGACGCGGCGACGTGGGGCGTGGTGATCTGTCTCGCGGCCGTCGCTGCCGTTGTGGTGGCGTCGTTCGTGTTCAGGCGCTGGGCGCCGATGGGCCGATTCGCGCTCTATCCCGTCGCCTTCTTGGCGAGCTTCGTTGCCTATGAGCTCGTTCTCGCGGCGGCCACGCCGGTTCTGGGCGGCGCCGAGAACTTCACCGCGGTGATCATCGGCCAGCTCGCGTTCGTGAATGGGGTCTGGCTGATCGGGCTCGTCGTCGCCTCCGAGGCTGGCCGGCTGTTCGTCGGCACCCAGGACGCGCTCCGCCAAAGCCGCGCCTGATCAGGGCGCAGCGGTTGGGCAGCGGCGTACGCCGCTGCCTGTCTTCATGAGACTTAATCTCGTTGATCGAGGGCCGATGATGGCTCTGCGCGGCGCGGATTGTCCTCCGCGGCGATGAGGTTTGACCTCAGGGTCTCGACGTAGGCGAGGATCGCGTCGCCGATCCTCGCCCAATCGATGCGCTTGTGGGCGTGCGGTTGCGCCAGATGATGTTCCGGCCGGTCGTGACCATCCCGGTCAGCCATTCGCAGCCGCCCGCTGTTGCGTCCGGCCGAACGTCGCCCATACGCCGTCCTCTCCGTCCCAGCTGCCGCGGCTCGCGGCCTTGGAATATTCGGTGGCGCGCTGCTCGAAGAAGTTCGCATGCTCAACGCCGTTGAGGATCTCGACGAGCCAGGGCAGCGGATGCGGCTTAAGCTGCTGGTAGCCGCCTTCGGTGGTTTCGAAGTACCCGAAGATCGGCGCCAGCCTGAGCTGGGTGAGCCGCCAATCGGCCACGTAGCGGACATAGGCACGGATCTCCTCCGGTTTCATGCCCTCGATACCGCCCATGCCGAAGGCCAGATCGACGAAGTTCTCCTCGAGCCTCACCATGGTTTGTGCCACGTCCGCGATGTCGTCGCGGACCGCGCGCGTGACCGCGCCCGTCTCACGATTCCACTCGTGGAATAGCCGGATTACGCCCTCGCAATGCAGGCTCTCGTCGCGCACCGACCAGCTCACGATCTGCCCCATGCCGTTCATCTTGTTGTGGCGCGGGAAATTGAGCAGCATCGCGAAGCTGGCGAAGAGAGCCATGCCTTCCGTGAAGGCGCCGAACATCGCAAGCGTCCGCGCCACGTCGGCGACCGTCTCGACGCCGAACTGATGCATGTAGTCGGCCTTGGCGCGCATCTCGGCGTAGTCGCGGAACGCCTCGAACTCGGTCTTCGGCATGCCCAGCGTTTTCAGCAGCAACGCATACGCGTCGATGTGCACGGTCTCCATGTTGGTGAAGGCCGCCATCATCATCTGCACGGTGAGCGGCTGGAAGATCGGGATGTAGCGCTTGAGATAGTTGTCGCCGACCTCGATGTCCGACTGGGTGAAGAAGCGGAAGATCTGCGTCAGCAGCGCACGCTCGTTGGCGGTGACGCGGTCCGATGCCCAGTCCTTGAGGTCGGGGCCGAGCGGCACCTCCTCGCCCATCCAGTGGGTCTGCTGCTGGCGCTTCCAGAATTCATAGGCCCAGGCGTAGCGGTCGACGTCATACGTGCCGGTCGAGTCCAGCAGGCCGACGCGGCCCTTGCCGATCAGCGTGCGCGGATCGACGCCGCTCAGATCGATCACTGACATGCCAAGCACTCCTCGTAGTCGGTCCGCTCCGTCGCGCCGTTGTGTTGTGCCGGGATCTCGCCGGCGGTGAGCTTGCCCGCGAACGCCGCGCGCGAGATCGACTTGGAGCGGCAGTAGTAGAGGCTCTTCACGCCGCGCTTCCATGCCGTCCAATGCAGCATGTGCAGGTCCCACTTATCGATATCGGCGGGCAGATAGAGATTGATCGACTGGCTCTGGCAGATGAACGGCGCGCGATCGGCCGCGAGCTCGACGATCCAGCGCTGATCGATCTCGAACGCCGTTCGGAATACGGCCTTCTCGTGCTCCGACAGAAAATCGAGGTGGGCGACCGACCCTTCATGCTCGATGATCGACTGCCATACCTCGGGCGTATCGGCACCGTTCCGGGCCAAGACGGCTGCGAGATGCGGATTGCGCACCGAAATCGCCCCCGACAGCGTCTTGTGCGTATAGATGTTGGCCGGGATCGGCTCGATGCATGCGCTGGTGCCGCCGCAGATGATGCTGATCGACGCGGTGGGCGCGATCGAGAGCTTGTGGCTGAAGCGCGCCATCACGCCGCGTTCGAGCGCATCCGGGCACGGCCCGCGCTCATGCGCCAGTGCCACCGAGGCGGCGTCGGCGGCGCGCCGGATCTTTTGAAACATGTTGATGTTGAACGATTTTGCGAGCGCGCTTTCGAGCGGAATGCCGCGGGCCTGGAGGAACGAGTGGAAACCCATCACGCCGAGGCCGACGGAGCGCTCGCGCAGCGCCGCATAGCGCGCCCGCTTCATGCCCTCGGGTGCTACGGTGATGAAGTGGGTGAGCACGTTGTCGAGGAAGCGCATGATGTCCTCGATGAAATCGGGCTCGTCCTTCCATTCGTCCCAGGTATCGAAGTTGAGCGACGAGAGGCAGCACACGGCGGTGCGTTCCTCGTCGCGATGATCGCGGCCCGTCGGCAGCGTGATCTCGCTGCACAGGTTGGAGGTCGTGACCCGCAGTCCCAACTCGCGCTGATGCTTGGGCAGCGCGCGGTTCACGGTATCGATGAACAGAAGGTAGGGCTCGCCGGTCTGCAGCCGGGTCTCCAGGATGCGTTGCCAGAGCTGGCGCGCATCGATCTCGCGGACAATGGCAGAGTCTTTCGGGCTGCGCAACGCGAACGGTTTGCCGTCACCGACCGCCTGCATGAATTCGTCGGTGACGTTGATGCCGTGATGCAGGTTGAGGCTCTTGCGGTTGAAGTCGCCCGACGCCTTGCGGATTTCGAGGAACTCCTCGATCTCGGGATGATGGATGTCGAGATAGACCGCGGCCGACCCGCGCCGCAGCGAGCCCTGGCTGATGGCGAGCGTCAATCCGTCCATGACATGGATGAACGGGATGATACCCGACGTCTCGCCGCCCTTCACCTTCTCGCCGATCGAGCGCACCTGGCCCCAATACGTGCCGATGCCGCCGCCATTGGAGGCGAGCCACACGTTCTCGTTCCAGATGCCGACAATGCCGGTGAGTGAATCCGACACCGAATTGAGGAAGCAGGAGATCGGAAGTCCCCGCGTGGTGCCGCCGTTGGAGAGCACGGGCGTCGCCGGCATGAACCATAGTCGCGACATGGCATCGTAAAGACGCTGCGCATGCCCGACGTCATCCGCGAACGCGCACGACACGCGGGCAAACAGATCCTGGAAGCTTTCGCCCGGCAACAAATAGCGGTCGGTGAGCGTGAGCTTGCCGAACGCCGTCAGGAGACTGTCGCGCGAGCGGTCGAGGCGCAGATCGGCGGGGCGGGGCGGCGCCGCAAGCGGTGCCGGCAGCGGTGCGGGATGCGCGCGCCGCGGCGGCTGGACGACGGGGCGCAGCTCCAGGATGGCTGCGGTGTGCTCGGCCGACGATGGCGTCGGCGTTTTGGGCAGGACCAGGTGACCACGCTGATCGAAGTCGTAGGCGTATGACATCGGCAACCCCGCGATGTTGGGGCAGGGGTCAGGCGGACGACTTGCGCGGGAGCCGGCGACGAGCGCGACGGTGGCAAGCGATCCACCGGGCCACCCCGCCCGAGGACGTTCCTTCGATCACGGCAGGTCTCCTGGCTCGCGGGTCGCTGCGGCTGTCTGACCTTCCCGGTGCATTCGCGCACCAGTGGTCGTAACGGACAGCCGCTCGCCGCTCACAGTTGCGGGGGCAGCCCCGGCCTAGCCGTTTCTGGCGTTCCGGGTTCCCTCTTAGCCTCGCGCGCCACTACATGTAGCGGCAAGGACCGGGATCGACGTCAATATGCTGGATCGGCCCGGGATTCGTCAATGCAATTCTGCGCTCGGCCACGGACCTTTGGATAACGGTCTGTGAATGGTTCGGCGCACCGCACCTGCCCAATATCCTTGGCCAGCCGAGAAGAGGCCACCTCAGATTCTTGACCGACACGCAGCGAAGGTGCATCCGGCATGAACTGAGAACGTGCGAGGAGGTGCCGGAATGGGTGAGGTGGCCGAGCTGGAGGGCATCCTGGCCGCACACATCGCCAATCCGGCGACGAGCTGGAGCCTTGGGTCCTTCGGCGTCATTGCCGAGTTCGTGCGCGATCTGGATGAGGCGGTCGTGATCGGGCAGGGCGGTCTCGCGGCCGCGACCGATCGCGGCGCCATCCGCCTGGTGGCCCCCGAGGGGCTGCGGCTCTTCGCATCGGAGGGGATCACGCGCGAGAGCTGGAGCCAGCGCGTCGCGCTCTGCCTGCCGCAGGAGCGTTGCGCCATGCACCGCCGCGGCGTCCTGACCGAGGTCGGCCCGGACACCGATGCCATCCGTGCGGCCGACCAGGATGCGATCCTGTTCGATCTCGGCCTCGATGTCCTCCAGGCCGACATCTGCGTGCGCGTCCGCGATCGCGACGTGGCAGAGCGCCTGCGGGCCACCGTCGGGCAGCCGGTGTTCGCCCAGGGCAACCCCACCATGGGCATGATCCTTGCCGCGGATCCGCACCGCGTGTTCATGAGCCGGGTCGGCCGCGTCGAGGTGTACGCTCCCATCCCGCCCACGAACGGCAAGAGCCCCGAAGGCCCGCATACGCACGTGCTGCCGAAGTTGTTGCGGCATCGTCGCACCCACGCCGCGACCGAGCCTATTCCCGATGGCTGGGTGCCGTGCGCGCATTTCTATCCGGCGCATCCGGCTAAGGATGCCAACGGAAGGCCACGGCCTTACGAATCGCACCACCACGACTCATTCCAGGCGTTGCTGCAGATGTTCGGCGACGCCGATCACATCGCGCTCAAGCGTCGCATGAAGGATGCGATCGCGGCGGGCCGCGATCCGTCCGTCTTGGCGATGCCGGAGGCGC
This sequence comes from Xanthobacteraceae bacterium, assembly GCA_036491235.1. Classification (GTDB taxonomy): domain Bacteria; phylum Pseudomonadota; class Alphaproteobacteria; order Rhizobiales; family Xanthobacteraceae; genus JAVDCA01. Next base: position 8,477 of record DASXCK010000476.1, read on the forward strand.
GCTTTGCGCGCGCTACCATCCGTATCGGGCTGCGCCAGATCGTGCTCGCGGACGGGCCGTCGCCGGCGCTTGCGGCATGGCAGCAGATGCACGAGTACGCCCACCACGACACGGACGCCGACGCGGGCGAGGACATCGATCATTGAGACCTTGAACGAGATCGTGCCGACCCGGCGGGCTGATGGTGGGTCGGCGGCGCATGGTGCGGCGCGAGCGACTCTCTCTTATTCGGCAGCGCCGACCGCGACCACTTCCCCCGGCCGCTTGTCGACGCGGCGCAAGGTGCGGCCTCGCAACCATATGGTCAGGCCCGTGATCGCCAAGAGGGTCGGGCAGAGGCCGCAGACAAAGACGGCGAGGCGCCAAGCCGATCCAGTGTGGCTTCCCTCATGGACCCAGCGGATCCACTGGGCCGCGCGATCCCCGGGTGGAGGTTCGGCCAGGCGGCGGGATATCGCGGCGCGATCATCCACGAGGATTATCGTCGCCGTGGGGCCGTGCGCATCGCGCAGGTCGACGCGCCAATTCGCAGCGGCCTGACCCTCCGCTCGGCCCGCCGAGCGGGTCGGCAGGGAAATCGCGGCGGGGATCGTGCCGGGAGCTTTCATGCGGGCAATGGCGAGCGCGCGGTCGGGCGTCAGCGCCGGATCGCGCACCACCTCGCCGGCGCCGTGGCGCCCGCCTTGCTGGGTCGTCTCCATGACGGAGGACGTGACCGAGTGCGCAGTCTGCGGGAACGCAATATAGATGCCGGTCGCCGATACGATGGCGAGGGGCAGCGAGATCCAGAAGCCGACGAGACGATGCCAGTTTGCGCTGGTCATCGATGAGCGCCGCCAGCGCAATCCCGACGTGGACGTACCGCGTGGCCAACACATCCAGAGACCGGTCAACGATAGCACGAGCATGCCAGTCCCGGCCCAGCCGACGACGGCGCGGCCCGAAAATTCGGGGACCATCAGGTTCTCGTGGAAGCGATGCAAGAGGCCGAGGAACGATGCGCGGAAGTCGACCACATCGAGCACCCGCCCGGTCGGCGGATCGAGATAGACCGTGACGAGGCGGCGAGCGACCGCGCGCGAGCGCGCCGTCACGGTCACAGGCCGCCCGGCCTCATGCGGGAATTGCAGAGCGGTCACCTGAAGCTCCGGTCCGGCCGCGGCTTGCGCATTCGCCAAATAGGCCGCGGCCGATAGTGCCATCTCGGGCCCGGTCGTGGCGTGCCGAGCGGGATGCAGCAGTGCGTCGAGCGGCTCGCGCCAGACCAAGAGGCTGCCCGACAACGAGATCGGCACCAGCAAGACCATCAGGACGATGGCAATCCACCGATGCACCCGGCGCCAGACGCCGCGCGAGTTGAACGAAGTCATTGTGGGTTCCGCGCGGACCGGACCTGCCGCTATTGAGGATGAGTGCGCTTGACGACGAGCGAGGACGAGAGAACTTTGGAACACAGCCAATTTAGTGGGCTGTAGAGCACTATTCGCTAGCGCGAGCCCGGTGCGCCGCGCAATCGGCTTGTCGCTATCCTGCACCTATTCCAATTTTCCCTGTTTCGTATCGCCGAAGTCCCGTCGGGCCGCGCAACCAAACGCCTGCGCCTTGCGTCCTTCATCGCGGGTGCCGCCGCCCGGGATCGGTGCAATTTCCGTTGAAACGCCGCGACGCGTCACTATGGTGAGGCGCTCACGGCGAGATCACGTATGCGCAAGAAGCTCAGGCAGTTCCTCGCGAACGCGACGTTGTCGACCGCGTCGTTCCTGCTGACCTATCTGGTCTGCGAGTTCGTCTTCTTCCGCTTCATGCTGCCGGACATGTCGTACAACATTCGGCCGTTCCTGCCGGACCGCGCCGATTTCTTCATGCAGAATTCAAAGGATCACTACGTGCCGCACGACTACATCGCGCTGCTCGGCGATTCCTATGCGGCAGGCGTCGGCGACTGGCTGCTGGCGAACGGCGGAAAGTCGGACAAGCCGTACCATTCGGCGAACGTCATCCATGATCTTCTGCATCGCGACGTCGCAAGCTTCGGGCGCGTCAACATCGGCAGCGCGCAGATGATGGTCGATCGCGTCGCCCGTGTCCTCGACGACGGCTATTGCTACCTGTTTCCCGCGATCGAGCAGCCGCGGCAGTTCGTGGTCTACTTCTACGAAGGCAACGACATCTCCGACAATTACGAGCTCATGCTCGACGACATGAAGCCGCATGACGGCCCGCTCGCGCCGCAGATCGACGATTTCCTGCGCACCCACTATGCCAGGCCGAACGCCTGGGCTTGCCACGGCCATTTCGGCGACATGCTGTGGCGCATGGGCCGCTATGCGGTGAAATATTCCTGGCGGCCGCCGGCCGTGATCGACCTGGCCAGCACGATGAATCCGGTCATCATCAACGGCGTGACCCGCACGGGCGGCGAGTGGCAGGCGCCGCCGCTGATCATGACCGAGGCACAGATCGACACCAGCGTTTTGATCTTCTCTCGTTCTCTCACCTGGCTGCGCGGACGCTTTCCCGATATCCCGGTGACGATCGTCTACGTGCCGGCAGCTTCGACGGTCTATCGTCACGCCGGAAACGACGTCGCCGTCAAGGAGGTCTACACACCGAGCGATCCGGGCGGTCCGGTCTATAAGTTCGGGCTCAAGATGCCCGCCGCCACGATCTATGGCCGGAGCCAGATGACCTGCCTGAAAATCCGCGCCGCGACGGTCGCGGGCGGCGCCGGCTTCATCGATGCGCGCCCGGCCTTCCGCCGCGCGGCCGCCAAAGCCTTCATCCATGGTCCGCGCGACTGGAATCATCCCAACCGGCGCGGCTACACGGTGCTGGGTACCCTGGTTGCGCAGAAGGTCGGCCAGCAAGAGCCGGATGCATGCGACGACAGTTGGGAATAGAAGTGTGGTGTGGTCTCGTCGAAGCGGTGCCGGGGAATCCCGCCTAGCGACGATTGCCGCGCGATCGGGCCCGCCTCATGCGGCGGTGGAGCTGGTCTTGCGCAAAAGCAGCTGCGAAATCTCGTCGAGAGACTTCGGCGGGCCGAACAGGTAGCCCTGGATTTCGGCGCAGCCGAGCGGGCGCACGTGATCGAGCTGCTCGGCGGTCTCGACGCCCTCGATTGTCGTGATCATGTTGAGGCTCGCCGCCAGGCTGGCGACGCCCCGGATGATCGCGAGGGCGTTCTTCTCGTCCGCGACGTCGTTGACGAACGAGCGGTCGATCTTGACCTTGTCGAACGGGAACCGGCGCAGATAGCTCAAGCTGGAATAGCCGGTACCGAAGTCGTCCATCGAGAAGTGGATGCCGAGCGCGCGCAACTGATGCAGCGTCGCGAGCGTGACCGCCGTATTCTGCATCAGCACGGTCTCGGTGATCTCAAATTCGAGCCGCGTCGCCGGAAGCCCGGAGCGCGCGAGCGCGTGCGTCACCGTTTCGACCAGGCCCTTATTGATGAGCTGCAGGGACGAGAGATTCACGGCAACCTTGATGTCGTCCGCCCACGTGACGGCGTCCGCGCAGGCGCGGTTGATCACCCATTCGCCGATCGGCACGATCAGGCCGAGTTCCTCGGCGAGCGGGATGAACTCGCTTGGTCCGACCAGGCCGCGCACCGGGTGCTGCCAGCGGATCAGCGCCTCGAAACTGGTGACCTCGCCGCTTTGAAGGTTGATGATCGGTTGATAGTGCAGGCGGAATGCACCCTGACTCAGCGCGTCGCGCAGGTCGAGCTCGATGCCGCGGCGCGCCTTGATGCGCCGATCCATCTCAGCCTCGAAGAAGCGGAATTTACCGCGCCCGGCAGCCTTTGCCGCATAGGCGGCGAGATCGGCGTTCTTGAGCAACTCCTCGACCGTGACGCCGTCGGCCGGCGAGAGGGCAATGCCGATGCTGGCGTCTATGATCACCTGGTTGCCGTCGATGAGGTAGGGCGCCCTGACGGCATTCTTCAACCGGTGCGCCAGCGAAGCCGCGTCGTTCGGATGCGCGAGCGCCATCTCGATGACGGCGAACTCGTCGCCTCCGAGCCGCGCAACGGTGTCGATCTCGCGCACGCAGCCGCGCAGCCGATCGGCGACGGCTTTGAGCACCTCGTCGCCGACCAGATGGCCCAACGTATCGTTGACCGCCTTGAAGCGGTCGAGGTCGATATAGTGCAGCGCGATGATTTCGCCGCGCTTCACCCGCGTGAGGGCCTGCTCCAGGCTCTCGCGCAGCATGAAACGGTTGGGCAGGTCAGTGAGCGCGTCGTGCATCGCCATGTGGGCGATCTGCGTCTCGGCGCGTCGGCGCTCGGTGATGTCCTCGTGGGTGATCACCCACCCGCCGTTCGGCATCGACTGACGCGATATGACGATCGAGCGGCCGTCGCTCAATTCCTCGATGCGCGTCGTCGGCGCGGTTGCGATCAGCGCGAGGCGCTTGTGCAGATCGTCCTCTGGATCCGCCGCCGCATAGATTCCGTCGGCGATGCGGTTCCGAATGATGTCGCGCAGCGGCGTGCCGGGCCGCACTTGCTCGTCCGTCATGCGGTACATATCGGCGTAGCGGCGGTTCGAGACGACGAGGCGCTGCTCGCCGTCGAACATCGCAAGCCCGTGCGGCATGTTGTTGAGGGCGGCGTCGAACCGCATGTTCTGCGTCTGCAGGTCGTCGCGGTAGGCCGCGATCGCGCGCACCATCTGCCCGATCTCGTCGCCGCGGTCCAGGTAGGCCGGGTCGAGGTCGAACTTATGCGAGGACACCTGCTGCATCGCCCGGGTGACGTATTGGATCGGCCGCACGATGGAGCGGCTGATCAGCAGCGTGACGAGTATGCTCAGCAGAACGCCGGCGGCGCCGCCGAACGCGAGGATGTGCTGGTTCTCCTTGGCGGTGCCGGCGAGCGTGAACCCGATCGAGGCGGTCTGCCCGTCGACGAAGGCGGACAGCGTCGCGAGGCAGGTGCCGACCTTCTGAAAATCGTCGTCGGTACCGCCGAGCATCATGGTGGCCATCGGCGCATCGGTCGCGCCGACGTCGAGCGTGTCGTTCGCCGCCGCCGCGTATTTCTGCCAATACAGCGCGAGGCTGTCGACGAGCTCGCGCCCGACCGGTGTGAGATCGCGCCGCGCCTTGAGGGCGGCAATGCGCTCCTTCATCTCATTGAGGTCGTGACGCGTCTCGGCGCTCAGTGTGCGCAGGAGGCTCGCGCTCACGCTGTTGCTTGCCCACGAGACGTAGCGGAAGACCTTGAGGTGGATCGCCGTGATGTCGGTTTCGAGCGTCGCGACAATCTGCTGCTTCGGGAGGTTGACCTTGGTGAGCTTGTCGAGATTTCTCGCGGTGCGATCGGACGTGAGATAGGCGTTGCCGCCGATGCCGATCAGGCACAGCAGCAGTACCAGCGACGCCGCAAAGGCTTTCGCACGGATCGAAAGGCTTTTCAGCGGTCTCATCGACGCGATGACCGGCCAGGGTCTCACGGCTTGCCGGCCGGATCGCGGTAGATGCCGACGCCGACGAAATAAGCACCCATCTTTTCGATGTAGCTTGCCTTGTCCTCGATCTTGTTGCTGAGCGGGTTCGGCCATTTGTAGTCGACCCAGCCGTTGCCTGGGCCCTTGGCGAGCGCAATCATCTCTTGGATCAGGTAGACGCCGTTCTGGTCCTTCAGCGAGATGAGGTTTTTGCCGATCAGCGCCGGACGTGCGCCGTGCGACACGCAGACGCCGTGGAGGTCGTAGACGAACGGATAGAGATCGCGGTCGTGAAAGGCGGGGTTGGATCTGTCGTCCACCGCCTTGAAGGTCGCGGCCGCGCCGGCCTCGGCGAACATCTTCTGGACGCGCTTGACCATGGCGACGGCCTCGACGCGCGTGCCGAACTCGGCGGCGCCGGCCGGATAGACCACGAGCAGCATTACGACCAAGGCAGACGCAAGACGACGCATGATTCCCTCCCGGTAACGGGGCGGGGCGACGGGTCGGCCACCGTCCGGCTTGCGGTCGATGTTATGGCTTGGAAGATGAACCAACCCTAACGGTTCGATCACTGGTCGGGGGCTGGTCAACGGAGTCTTACCGGTCCCGAACAGCGATCGAGAATCGCGAGTATTGTTCGTGAATTATGCGGTGGCGTCGGCTTCCACGAGGCGCTATTCACTTCCGTTCGCTCTCCCTTACCGACCGCACTTGCCCATGGCCGACGAAGACATCCGGTTCAACCGCAACCTCGCGCTCGCTCCCGGCGTGGTCGAGGAGGTCGCGCCTAGCGTGCGTCGCCTATTGTGCGACAATCCGAGCCCTTTCACCTTCAAGGGCACGATGAGCTACATCGTCGGCAGCGGCGAAGTCGCCATCATCGATCCGGGCCCGGACGACGCGCGGCACCTCGCGGCGCTGCTCGATGCGGTTCGCAACGAGACGGTCACCCATATTGTCGTGACCCATACCCACCGTGATCACTCGCCGGGTGCCGCGCGCCTCAAGGCCGCGACCGGAGCGAAAACCTACGGCGAGGGGCCGCACCGGCCAGCGCGGCCGTTGCATGTGGGCGAGGCGCCGCGGCTCGACGCCAGCAACGACACGGACTTTCGCCCCGACCAGCCGCTCGCCGACGGCGACGCGGTGAGCGGCACGGGCTTCACGCTCGACGCGGTGGCGACGCCCGGCCATACCGCAAACCATATGGCCTATGCGTTACGCGGGCGCGACCTTCTGTTTTCCGGCGATCACGTCATGGGCTGGTCGACCTCCATCGTCGCGCCGCCGGACGGTGCGATGAGCGATTACATGGCCTCGCTCGAGAAGCTCGCGAGACGCAGCGAGGGCACTTATCTGCCGGGCCACGGCGACGTCATCCGCGACGCGCCGCGCTTCGTGCAGTCCTACATCCGCCACCGGCAGGGGCGGGAGGACTCGATCCTGCACCGCCTCGGCAAGGGCGCGGCCGACATCCCGACGCTCGTGCGCGCGATTTATATCGGCCTTGACCCGCGCCTCACGCGCGCGGCCGGGCTCTCGGTGCTGGCGCATCTGGAGGACCTCGTCGCGCGCGGCAAGATCGCCACCGACGGCGTGCCGTCGATCGAGGGGACGTTTCGCCTGGCGCCGTGACGCCCGTCAGGAAAGCTTGGGCTCCGCGTGGCTGCCGGCGACCACGGAGGGCCCGGGCGAGGATTCGCTCTCCGCGCCGTGCAAATCCATCTGTTGCGCTCCGCCAGCCTCCAGCACCGGATAGGCGACCGAACAGATGTGCGAATGAATTCGCTTGAGGTCGCGCAACACGTCGAGATGCAGCGAGCTCGTCTCGATGCTTTCCGGCCGACCGTCGCGCAGCCGCGCGAGGTGATGCTCGGCGGCGGCAAGCTCGGCGCCGCGCAGCTCGGCCTTCTCGGCCAGAAGCTTGCGCGCATCGTTGGCGTCGGCCGACATGAACGTGCCGAGCGCTAGCCGCAGGCTTTCCAGGATCCGCTTGTGAAACGCGGCGAGTTCGGCGGCGCCGTCGCTCGAGAACTGCAGCTTGCGCTTGATCTTCTTGGCGGCGAGCTCGCTCAGGTTCTTATCGATGATGTCGCCCATGTGCTCGAGATTGATCGCGAACGAGATGATCTCCATGGCGCGCCGGCCTTCGCGCTCGTCGAGGCTGCCGCGAGTCAGCTTGGTGACGTAAAGCTTGATCGCCTCGTCCAGCCGGTCGACCGCGTTGTCGGTGCGCGAGACCTGCGCGACAAGGTCGCGATCGTTCGTCATCAGGGCAGTCATGACGTTGCGCAGCATGGTCTCGACCAGGTCGCCCATGCGCAGCGTCTCGCGGGCGGCGTCGGCCAAGGCGAGCGAGGGCGTATCGAGCGCCGCATCGTCGAGATGGCGGGGCGCGAAGGGATCGCTTGCGCGCGCCGGCGCCGGAAACGCCCTGATGAGCAGCCACGCCAGCGGATCGAGAAAGCCCACGAAGAGGAGGGCCAGCGCGACATTGAACGCGATGTGGAACTCGGCCGTCATCTTCGCCATGTCGGGCTGGAGGGCGTAAAAATAGCGGGCGATGGGATGGAGCAGCGGCAGCACGATCGCGACGCCGGCGACTCGATTGAGCAGGTTGCCGATCGGCAACCGGTAGGTCGTCGGGTCGCGGCGTTGCGCTGCCTCGAACACCGGATTGATGGCGCTGCCGAGATTGGCGCCGACGACGAGTGCGATCGTCGCCTCCGGCGTGATGAACTGCGAAAAGGCGAGCGACATGATCAGCAGGATGGTGGCGACGCTCGAATGCGCCGCCCAGGTCAGCGCGGCCGCGAACAGGACGCAGAACATCGGGTCGGAGGTGATGACGTCGAGGAGCGTGTGCAGGCTCGGCGCGTTCTCGGCTGGGGCCAGCGTGTCGAGCAGGGTGTGCAAGGCGAGCAGCATCAGACCGACGCCGATTCCGACCCGGCCGAGATCTTTTGCACGGGTATTGCCGCTGCGGAACGCCACGAGCCCGGCGACGAGAAGGATCGGCGCCGCCGCGGACACGTTGAGCGAGAGGACCTGCAAGATCAGCGTCGTGCCGACATTCGCGCCGAGCATGATGGCGAGCGCCGGGACGAGCGCGACCATGCCGGCGGCCGTGAACGACGCGGTCATCAGACCGGTTGCGGTACTGCTCTGCAGGATTGCGGTCAGGACGAGTCCAGCCGCAAAGCCGGAGAAACGATTGCCGATCGCGCGGGATAGATGGCGCCGCAGGTCCGCGCCGAAGGCGCGCAGGATGCCGCTGCGGACCATGTGCAGGCCCCACAGCAGCAGCGCGACGCCGCCCATCAGATCGAGAAGAACCATCGTGCCCATTCGGCATCCGCCCGAATGCAACGTACCGCATCGGCAGTTTACTGCCGTAATTCATGCAACATCCAGGTCAAACGGGACAGGGCGCGTCTGGTTCCGGCGGACGGGCTATCGCTTGGTCCGCTGCGGGGCCTTTTGCGGCTGGGGCTTGGCCTTCGGAGCCGGGCGCTCCGGCGCCTCGGGCTTGTCCTCGCCGGCGAGATCGTCGATGTCAGCGAGCAGCACGCGTACGCGTCCCGCGTTGGTGCCGAAGTCGTGCCGCCCATAGCGCGAGGACGAGCGCACGTCGACGCGCGCGCCGTCGCCGTCCGCGCGGATGCGCACCGCCACGTCGTCGCGGAAGCCCATGATCAGGGTGCGGGCGACCGCCTCGATATAGCCGTCGCGCGCGGGCCGGCCGCCCTGGCGTGATTGCGGCGGGCGTGTGTTGATCACCTGCCAGTGCCGCTTGGCGATCGCCGCCATGGCGGCATCGTAGGCCGCCTGCGGGGTCGCGTCGGTCTCGAGCGGGCTGATGTCCGGATAGGCGGCCTTCTGCAGCTGCGCGGTGTAGAGGCCCGCATAGGCGATCGGATTGGCGTCGCGCGGGCGCAGCCGGCCGATGGTCTCGTAGCGCGGCGGGTCGATCGGGTCGGTGGTGATGTCGGTGATCTCCGGCAG
>DASXCK010000477.1:0-4641 GCA_036491235.1 Xanthobacteraceae bacterium
CGCTCTCGCTCCGCAAGCGCGCGCCGGATGGCGAGCGCTTCACCGAAGCTCGCGAGCGCGCCGTCGAAATCGCGGCGCACCATGAGCGCGCCGCCGAGCCCCATGAGGCTCCACGAGACGTCGAATGCCCATGCGGCATTGTCCGGATCCTGCGCCGCGAGGCGCCGGCGGATCGCCAAGCCCTCGCGGTAGAGCGCGAGCGCGCCGCCGAGGTCGCCCTGCGCCTCGAGCGCGCCCGCGACTGCGCTCAGCTTCCATGGAGCCTCGGCGGGAAGCCGGCGCGTCGGCGCCTTGGCTTGATCGGAAATCTCGCCGCCGCCCTGGAAGGTCGCGATCGCGCTCTTGAGCACCAGAACTTCGGCGACCCGCGCGGCGACGCGTGCCACCTGGTCGCGCGCCGGCGCATCGCGCGCATCCGCGGCCGCGATGCGCCGCCGCAGTGCGAGCGCGGCGTGCAGCGCCTCGAGCGCCGCCGCAAGATCGCCCTGGGCGACGAGCGCTTCGCCGATGCGCTGCTGCGTCGACGCGCGCCCTGCCCGCGCGCGGGACGCGACCGCATCGCCATCGGGCAGCACTCGTAGAAGATCATCCGCCGCGCGATAGCGAGCGAGCGCGCCCGTGAGGTTGCCCTGCGCGCGCAACGCATCGGCGCCCGCGAGCAAGGCTCCGTGCTGCGCGAGCGCCTCGTCGGCCGTCATCGTCTGCATGTCGAGGGCTCAGCGTGACGACGGAGTGGGATTCTCCCGCGTGCGCGCCTTAGCGGCGCGATGGATGTGGCGGTAAGTGCCGTCGAACACCGTCGCGGTCGATGACGTCCAGTGCGTGTCGGCGGAGAGCGTGTCACGGCTCGCATGAATGCGGCGTCCCTGCAGCTCGCGCTCGGCCGCTTCCTCCTCGTTCATCGCGACGATCTCGAAATTCGGCTCGGCCGGAATCACGATGATCTGCGCCATCGGCTCGCCGGGCCGGAAAATATGCGTGCGCCCTTCCGGCGGTGACTTGAACACGATGAAATTCACCATCGGCCACCAGCGGCGCAGCAGCGCCGGCACCGCGATCGGCGTCGTGTCGGTGAAATCGGTGTAGAAGCGCGGATGCGGCTCGGTGCGGATCGCCATGCCCTCGTCGACCTTGAGGTCGAGCAGGAGCTGGTAGGTGTAGTACTTCTCGCCGAAGGGGCGGAACGGGGGCCACTCGACCCCGGCGTCGGGCGCCGGCCCGAAATCGCCATCGAACACGAGTTTGCCGTCGCGCGTGCTCACGTGCAGTTCGTTGTCGTGCGGATAGAAGATCTCGATCCCGTATTGCGCGCTCTCGGAGAACGGCACGCAGTGCCACGGCTGCTCGAGTGAGCCGTCGCGGCGCGGTTCCGACTTGCCGCCCCAGCCGGGGATTTCCATCTTGGTACGCCGCGGCGCCAGCTTCGGCTTGATCAGCCGGCATTTGATTTGATGTGTCATCGTCGTTCCCCGTGCATCCTCACGCAAGCATCCCGGCACGCAAGCATCCCGGCCTCGGCCATGACGGAACATGACGGCGAGCGGACCGCTTCCTGCGCTCGCGCGCCGAAACGATCCGCCCTTCGCGTCGCCGTCTGCCGATTAGTGGTGGTGGTGATGATGGTGATGATGGGTGATGTGCCGGATGATGCGGCGAATGACCCGGTGATGATGGTGATGGTGGTGGTGATGATAGCGGTGATGGTGGTGATGATAACCGGCCAGTTGCACGTTGCCGTTCACATCACCGACGCCTTGTTCCTGCGCGGCGGCTGCCATTACGGCGTCAGAAGCCCGCAGCGCCGCAACCGCATTCGGAATCGGGTCGAGCAGCTCGCCGAATGAACGGGCGTTCATCTGGTCTGGGGCCGGCTGTACGGCCGGGGTGGCTTGCGCAGCGGAATCGAGCGCCGCCAGTCCCGTAATGGCGCCGATGACGCCGACGATCTTCTTATCCATGGTGCGTCCCTCTGGTTGGTCCAATATTGGCAGCGTCACCGGACCGCTCCGGACGCGCTGGCACATTGAGCAAAACTAAGCTGCACCGGGTTGGTTCCATCGCGCGGCGGGCTTAACCACGCGCGCTGCAGCGCAGGGATCTTCGGCCGGGCAGGATGGTCGGCATAGCTCCCCGGCCTGGACCACGACTTTGTGCCGCGCATCGTCCGTCCCGTCCTCGCGGTGGAGCATTGAGTGCGGTCGGCGCCGGACGGACGGCGGGTGCGCCTTCCGGCCGCGCAAGAGAGCCTGCGTCTTTCGACCACGAGCCAAAACGAGGTTGCGCGGCGCATTGACGTTGACGTCGATTCGAACCCTCGATTCAATCCTGGGAGTGATTCGCGCGTTGACGTCGTCGCACACGGAAGCGCCATGCGCCCGTTCATCGCCTTCATCCGCAAGCAGACCGACTCCGGTTTCCGCGTCTCCTTTCCCGATCTGCCCGACTGCAACTCGACCGGCCCCACCATCGCGGCGGCGCAGGAGAACGCCGCGCAGGCGCTGGCGGCGCATTGCCGCCACCTGCAGGAGGTCGGGTCGCCGATCCCGCAGCCGTCCTACATGCATCAGATCTCCTGGACGCCGGAGCGCATTTTTGACGGCTTGGTCGTGCTGATCGCGCCGGCGCAAGCCGTGTAGGCCCACTCCACTTACGTCATGGCCGGGCTTGTCCCGGCCATCCACGTCTTTCTTTGCCGCAAGCAAGACGTGGATGCGCGGGACAAGCCCCGCATGACGCCGCGAGTCCTATCGCGCAGATACGTCTCAAAACACCGGCGTCTCGCGATACGTCCCCCACACGGTCTTCAGCTTCTCGACGATGTCGCCCATGGTGGCGCCGTTGGCGACAAGTTCGATCGTCACCGGCATGATGTTGCGCGTCGTGTCCTTGGCGACGGCGACCAACTCCTCGAGCAGCGCGTTCACCTTCGCGGGGTCGCGCTCGGCGCGCACCCGACGCGTGCGTGCGACCTGCCGCTCGGCTGTGGTCGGGTCGTACGGGTGCGTCTCGATCCCGTGCTCTTCTTCGTCCATGACGAACTTGTTGACGCCGATCACCGGCTTTTCGCCGTTCTGCTTTCGTAATGCGGTCTCGTATGCGAAGTCGGAAATCTGCTTCTGGAACCAGCCCTCCTCGATCAGCTTGATCGTGCCGCCGTGGGCGTCGACGTAGTCGAGAATCTCGAAGATGCGCTTCTCGTACTCGCTGGTCAGCGACTCCACGTAATATGAGCCGCCGAGCGGGTCGATCACGTTCGCGACGTTGGTCTCGTCCGCGATGATCTGCTGGGTGCGCAGCGCCATGCGCATCGCGTCCTCGGTCGGGATCGCGAAAGCCTCGTCGTAGCCGTTGGTGTGGAGCGACTGGCAGCCGCCGAGCACGGCCGAGAGCGCCTGCAGCGCGGTCCGCACGATGTTGATCTGATGCTGCGGCTTGGTCAGCGTCGCGGCCGCGGTCTGGCAGTGGAAGCGCAGCCGCATCGAGTCGGGGTTCTTGGCGCCGAAGCGGTTCTTCATGATCTTCGCCCAGCAGCGGCGGGCGGCGCGGAATTTGGCGACCTCCTCGAAGAAGTCGCCCTGGCTCACGAAATAGAACGCGAGCCGCGGCGCGAACTTGTCGACGTCCATGCCGGTCTTGAGCACTTCTTCGACATAGACGATGCCGTTCGCCAGCGTGAACGCCGCCTCCTGCAGCGGCGAGGCGCCCGCTTCCGAGATGTGGTAGCCCGAGATGTTGATCGGGTTGTAGCGTTTCATGTTCTCGGCGCAGTACGTGATCGCATCGCGGCAAATGCGCACCGAGGGCGCGATCGGATAGCAGTACTCCTTCTGCGCCATATACTCTTTGAGGATGTCGGCCTGGATGGTGCCGGAGAGCTTGTCGAGGTCGAAGCCGCGCTTCTTCGCCAGCGCGATATACATCGCGAGCAGGATCCAGGCGCTCGGATTGATGGTCATCGACACCGAGATGTTTTCCAGGTCGATGCCGTCGTAAAGCGCCTCCATGTCGGCGAGGGTGTCGACCGCGACGCCCTCGCGCCCGACCTCGCCCTCGCTCATCGGATGGTCCGAGTCGTACCCCATCAGCGTCGGCATATCGAAATCGGTCGAGAGGCCGGTCTGCCCCTGCGCGATCAGAAACTTGAAGCGCTTGTTGGTGTCCTCGCCGGTGCCGAAGCCGGCGATCTGCCGCATGGTCCAGAAGCGGCTGCGGTACATCGTGGGATAAGGGCCGCGCGTGAACGGATAGCGGCCGGGCAGCCCGATGTCCTCGATCGGCGTGTCGGCGACATCCGCCGCCGTGTAGGTGCGCTTCACCGGCACGTCGCCGGTGGTGAAGAACGCCGGCTTGCGCTCGGCCTGCTTCTTCAAAAAGGCCGCGACCTCGTTCGCCTCCCAGTCGGCGACCGCGCTCGCGAGCGCCTCAAGCGATTTTGGATCGAGCATCTCGTTCATGGGCATGCTCCTGCAATGGCGAGGAATTCAGCAACTCATTCGCCAAAGAATAGGGATCGGTCTCGCGCCGCTCCATCCGCGCCGCGAGCGTGCCGCCCTCCTGCGCGAACGTCGCGCCGAAGCGCTCCAGCACGAGATTCTCGGCGGTCTTGCGCAAACGGAAATTCGCGATCGCGAGGCGGCGCTG
>DASXCK010000478.1:0-6530 GCA_036491235.1 Xanthobacteraceae bacterium
CCTCGGCGGCACCACGCATCTCTGGCACAACGGCCTGATCGAGCTCGAGGACAGCGACTACGCGGCCTGGCCGCTGCCCCGGGACGAGCTCGCCGCCCACATCGACGGTGCGCATACGGCGCTCTCGGGCGCGAGCATTACGCGGGTGCGCGACATCGCGGCCGAGTTGCGCACGGGCTTGACGGACGCGGGCGTGCCGGCGCGCCTCCTCGGCAGCCCCATGTTCTATCCGGCGCGGCGGCGAAATCTTTGGCGTTCCGAGAACGTCGCGGCGCGCGGCGTCGAGGTCGTCATCGGCCGCGTCGAGCGGCTGGCGCTCGACGATGGCGGGCGCGTGCGCGGCGCGATCCTCTACGGCGCCGCCGAACCAATTGCGGGCGATCTCTTCATCCTGGCGGCAGGCGGCCTGGGCAGCCCCGCGATCCTGCAAGCGAGCGGCGCAAACGCATTCACGAATGCGGGCCGTTTCTATTTCGACCACCCGGTGGGCTTCATCGGCGAGGTTACGGTGCGCGCCGATCTCAATCGTCTGTGGAATCGGTTCGACCGCGAGCTGCAAGGCAGCGTGCGCCTGCCGCTCACGATCACGACACGGCGGCAGAAGTTCGCGTTCTACCTGCGGCCGGCCGGCCCGACCGCGCTCAAGGCGAAGAGCGTGCTGTCGGACCTGCGCAACAATCCGTACGATGTGCGCAACTATCTGCGCTTGCTGATGCGCTCGAACGACATCGTCGAGGCGCTGTCGCTGCGCGCCGGCATCAACATTCCGACGCGGCGTTTCGTGCTCTACATGTCGGCCGAACAGCTCGCGCAGGACGAGCGCGCGATCGCCGGCCACCCGGGCGCCGTCACGCGCGACTGGCGGCTCGACGAAGAATTCCGCCGCACGGCGCGCGATGCGATCGGCCGCCTGCTCGAGGCGCTCGCGCCGATCATCGCGCATGGCACCATGTTCGACGACTGGGCCGAGAGCCTCGAGACTGCCGCACATCACTGCGGCACCTGCCGGATGGCAGCGAGTGCCGAAACCGGCGTTGCCGACAAGGACGGACGCGTGTTCGGCGCCGCCAACCTGTTCGTGTGCGACGGCTCCGCGATCCCGGCCGCCGGCTATGCCAACACGGGACTGACCATCGGCGCACTGGCGCTGCGAATGGCGGAGGGCATCCATGGCTGACATCGTCATCAGCGGCGCGGGCGGCTTCATCGGGCGGCACCTGACCGCAGCGTTTTCGGCGACCGGACTGACGGCGGCGAGCTACCGCGACTTTCGCGACGGCAGCGAGAAGGCGGACACCTTCGTCCATTGCGCCAACATCCATGCGGACCCGCGCGGGAACGCAGCCTTCACGGCGGACGTACTCGCGACCGTCGGCGGCCGGGTGAAGCGGTTCGTGCAGCTGCAGAGCTTCGCGACGCTGCATGGCCTCGGCCAACTCGATCCGCAACGCTTCAACTTCGGTAAATCGCCGCTCGTGATGGCGCCATATGGCCTGGGCAAGCTGCTGCAGGAGCAGGCGATCTGCACCGAGGCGGCGCGTCATCCAAAACTCGCGGTCCGCCTGCTCTACCTGCCGGTGGTGCTCGGCGAGGGCGGCTCGTGGTCGCGCGTGCGTGACCAGGCGAAACGCAACGGCGTCGTGTTGCCGCCGCGCATGAGTGGCGCCGCGCGGGTCAACTACATCGAGGTCGGCGATGTCGCACGCCACCTCGTCGACACGCACGCTGATGTCGCGGCGGGCCTGACACGCACCGTCCTCAATCGGCCGGACAGTGCGAACCTGGTCTGGGAGGCTTTCTTCACCGGCGCCAAGGTCACGTATGACGGCTCGCCAAAATCGCTTGTGAAGCTCGCGGTAACCGGCACGGCGCTCTGCGCCTACCGGCTCAAGAGCGCGCTGATGCCGGGTAGGATCCCGCCGGGCACGACCGACCGGCGGCCGCCGCACACGCCCGCGCATCCCGCGGATGCACCGGCCCCGCAGCCGGTGCGCTTCACCGGCCTGATCCAGCACATTGTCCGCACACAGCCCTATTTGGCGGCATCGCAACCGTAATAATTCATTCACCCTAAGGCCCGGCGCCCACCAAGCCTTAACGTGCCATCCTTTATCTATAGGGCGAGGCGAGGAGGACGAGGTGGCGGTAGCCAACGGCGAGGCCGGCGGGTTCGCCCGGATATCCCCGCGCGCGATTGCGGCGCGCGTGACGGCGTGGCGCCGCGACGGCAGCGACCGGGCCGTCGCGCAGCGCAACGCGGGCTCCGCGTTCCTCATCCGCAGCGCCAGCGCAGGCATCATTTATCTCACCCAGGTGCTGCTCGCGCGCTGGATGGGCCGCTTCGAGTTCGGCGTCTACGTCTACGTCTGGGCATGGGTCGGCTTCCTCGGCATGTGGGCGGCCGGCGGCATCGCACCCGCCGCCCAACGCTTCATTCCGGAATATCGCGCACGTGGCGACGAGGCGGGCTTGCGCGGTTTCCTGCTGGGAAGCCGCTGGGTGAGCTTCGCTTACGGGACGGTCGCCGGCCTGCTGCTCGCCGTTACGGTAATGCTGCTCACGCACCGGATTGCGCCTTACTACTGGCTGCCGCTCATGATCGGCGCGGCCGTGATCCCGATCTTTCCGGTCTCCTCGGTGCAGGACACGATCGCGCGCTGCTTCAATTGGATCGAGCTCGGCCTCATCCCGAACTACGTGATCCATCCGATGATCATCTGCACGGCGGTGGCGGCGGTCCATTTCTCCGGCGTTGGCGTGACGGCGCTGCATGGCCTCGTCGCGGCCGCACTCGGCATGTGGACCATGACGCTGATCCAGACCGCGCTGCTGCGGCGCCGGCTCAAGCGCGCGGTCGCGCCGGGCGAACGGCGCTACGAGCTGCGCTACTGGATGGTCACGGCGCTGCCGATCGCATTCGTCGACGGCTTCTTCCTGCTGCTCACCTACGTCGATACGCTCATTTTGCAGATCTTCGTCGGCCCCGCCGACATCGCGGTCTATTATGCGTCGACCAAGACGCTCGCGATCCTCAACTTCATCTATTTCGCGGTATCGGCCGCCTCGGCGCATCGCTTCGCGCAATATTATGTGAACGGCGAGCATGACAAGCTCGCAAGCTTCCTCCAGGACACGGTGCGCTGGACCTTCTGGCCTTCGCTCGCGCTCGGGCTCGTGATGCTCGCGCTCGGCAGGCCGATCCTGTCGTTGTTCGGCCCGGGCTTCGCCGAAGGCTATCCGCTCCTCTTCGTGCTCGCGATCGGCCTGATGGCGCGCGCCTCGGTCGGACCGGCGGAGCGGCTGCTCAGCATGCAGGACCAGCAGATCGCGAGCGCCATGATCTATGCGGGTGCGTTTGCGACCAACCTTGTGCTGTGCCTGCTCCTGATCCCGCATTTCGGGCTCATGGGCGCCGCCGCCTCGACGGCAAGTGCCGTCGTCACCGAGTCGGTGCTGCTGTTCGTGGTCAGCAAACGCAAGCTCGGCCTGCATATTTTCGTATTTGGGCGGTAAATCGTAGCCGACCAACCGGCGCGCTCCGCGCAACCGAATCGACGCATCCGGCGTTGGAACCCGGGGCACCAACTCAAGCGACGCACATGCGGTTTGCACGGCACCTGTGGCTTGCATTGCCGTTGATCTGCGCGACCGCCGCGGCCGCGCAAGAGCAGCCGACCGTCCTGGGCGACCGGCCGAACCCGCCCGCACAGGCGGCGCGCACGGGCGACGTCCTGACGACCGAATCCCTCTGCCTGCTGTTCGAGTCGGCGGCTGCCGCCAACCGGCTGCCGCTCGACTTTTTCGTGCGGCTGATCTGGCGGGAAAGCCGGTTCAAGCCGAACGCTGTCGGACCGTTGACGCGCCAGGGCGAGCGCGCGAGCGGGATCGCGCAGTTCATGCCGGACACGGCAGCCGAGCGCGGACTGACCGACCCGCGCGACCCGATCGCAGCGCTGCCGAAATCCGCCGAGTTCCTGGGCGAATTGCGCGCGGAATTCGGCAATCTCGGGCTTGCGGCCGCGGCCTACAACGCCGGCCCGCGCCGCGTGCATGATTGGCTCGCCGGCACCGGCAGCCTGCCGGCGGAAACGCGCGCCTATGTCGCCGCGATCACAGGGCGCTCGGCCGAGCAATGGAAGGGCGTCAAGGATAGCGATACCACACCGCCGGCGCCGACCGGATGCACCGCGCTCGTCGCCAAGCTGCGGCAATCGCCCAACACCTTCATCGCGGCGCTCGAGCAGCATGTCGTGCAAGGCGCGACGCGGACATGGGGCGTCGAGCTCGCGGCCGGCTTCTCGCGCGCGCGCGTGCTGGCGACCTACGCAATGCTGCAGACACGTGAGCGCGCTGCGCTCGCCGGCACCGACGCGATCATTCTGCACGGGACTTTCCGCAGCCGCGGCACGCGCGCCTTCTACCAGGTGCGGATCGGCGCCGACACGCGCAGTGCGGCCGACACCATCTGCCGCCGGCTACAGCAGGCCGGCGCCGCCTGCCTGGTGCTGCGCAACGCGCACGGAAGCGCGGAGACGATCGGCGCGGAAAAATAAACCATCCACGTCATGGCCGGGCGCAGCCGTTCGAGGCACGGCGTCGCTTCGCTCGCCTATGCCCGGGCCATCCAGGTCTCGCCATAACGTGAAGACGTGGATGCCAGCACGAGGCCGGCAATGACGATCAATTCTCTTTCAATGCAAGCTCGGTGCCTTGAAGAAGCGGTTGCGGTCCGATGAGACCACTGTTTGATCGAAGGTCTTGCCGTCGCGATAGACCGTGAGCGGAACCTGCGCGCCGGCGGGACCGCGCTCCCAGATACGGCGATAGAGAGCCGCGAGGTCGCTCACCTCGGTGCCGGCGACCGACAGCAGCACGTCGCCGGTGTTGAGGCCGGCCTTCTGCGCCGGGCCGCCCTTGGCGAGGCCGACCACGACGATGCGATCCTCGATCTCGGTCGCGTAGAGGCCGAGCCATGGGCGCGGCGGGCGGTTGGCACGCCCGGTCTTGAGCATGTCATCGAGGATCGGCTTGAGCAGGTCGATCGGCACGATCATGTTGAGGTCGCCGCCCGGCTTGCCGCGCTCGGGCGCTTGCTGCATCTGCAGCGAGCCAACGCCCAAAAGCTCACCGGACGCGCCGATCATGGCAGTGCCCCCCCAGTTCGGATGCGCCGGCGTCGTGAAGATCGCCTCGTCGAGCACGTATTCCCAGTAGCCGGCGAATTCCTGCTTGGCGACGATGCGCGCCGCGACCGAGCGGGCGCGCCCACCGGCGCCGCCGATCACCACCGGATCGCCGATGCGGGTGTCGTTGGAGCGGCCAAGCGTGAGCGACGGCAGCTCGAGACGCGACAGTGCCTGCACGAGACCAAAGCCGGTCTCCTGGTCGTAGGCGAGCACGTGGCCGGGCGCGGGAGGCCCCTCGACCGGCGTGAGCCACACTTCTTCCGCCTCGGTGACCAGATAACCGATGGTGAGCACCACGCCGCGGTCGCCGATCAGCACCCCATGACCCATGCGCTCGGTGCCGAGCGTTTCGGCGGTGAAGGCGTCGTCGGGGATCTTGGTGTGCACGCCGACCACTGCCGAGAGGGCGCGGTCGAGGTCGTAGCCGTAATCCTGCTGCTTCGGACGGGCCGAGGTCGGCACCTGCCAGTCGCCTACCGATGCCATGCGGCACTCCTCTTCGAGATTATCCCGTGGTCTGAACAAGACGGCGTGCGTGAGTGTCGGCGCCACGCTGCGAATCGAACACCCAACGCGCAATCTCGCCGTAGGACGCGAACCATACGTCTGGATACTGCGCCATGTACTTAAGTATTTTTTCCATGATTGCCGAGACCAAGGGGCGGCCGCCGAAATGACAATGCATGGAGAGCGCGAGCAGCGCCGGCGGCTCGCGCCAATAGAGATAGTCGAAGGTCTCCTTGTAGACGTCCCACAGGTCCATCGGGCTCGCGCGCAGCACGCGGTTGTCGGTGAAATCGCTCGCCGGAATGTGAACGAGCGAACCGCCGCTGGTCTCGACCACATTCGGCAGGTCGCTGTCGCGGCCGTCGCCGTGCCACAGAAGCTTCTCCTCGATCAGGATGCGCCGGGTGTGCTCCGTGTAGGCGAGCACCGGGCTCAGCCACCCGACCGGCCGCTGGCCGGAGACCTTCTCCAGGATATCGAGGCAGCCGCGAATGGTCGTGCGCTCCTCGTCGGGCGTCATGTAGGCGAGAAGCTGGTCCTGCACATAGCCGTGGCCAGCGACGTCATGGCCGGACTTCACGATCTGCGCGACCGCCTCGGGGAAAAGTTCGGCGCAACGCGCATTGACGCAGAAGGTGCCGCGCATGCCGTTGCGGCGCATCAACTCGATGATGCGCCACACGCCGACCTTGCCGCCGTAGCTGCCCCACGCGATGCCGCCGTGGTCGATGGTGCCGGGCCTGAGCGGGGTCGCCTGCACGCCATAAGGCGGCGGCTTGCCCTCGGACCAGGTCTCCAGCATCGCGGTCATCGTCACCGCGATGCGCTTGCCGCCGG
>DASXCK010000479.1:0-11637 GCA_036491235.1 Xanthobacteraceae bacterium
ATCTTGCGCTGATCCTGGATGCGCGCGTCGACGATCTCGATCGCCGGCACCACGTACTCGGTTGCGCGCAGCACGTCCGGCAGGGTGAGGCCCGGTCCCTTGAGCCGCTTGCCGAGGACGAAGGCGAGCTCGATCTCGACCCGCGGGCGGCAGAAATTGGCGTGTGGAATCCTGGCGCCGTCGGAGATCATCATGTCGTCGAGCAGGTGGCCGTAGTCGGGCTCGTCGATCATCGAGGAGCGCTGCATCGCCTTGGAGGTCAGTCCGACCTTGTGGCCGATCAGCTTGGCGCCGGCCGAAATCTTGCGGTTGGCGACCTCGGTCGAGATCGCATACGAGTCCTCGATCGCGATCTGCGGCCAGGTGGTGGAAAGCTGGACCGCCTGTTTGCGGGTCCTCTCGGCCTCCATCAGGAGGTCGGCGGCCTTCTTGCGGTCGGCATCGGAGAGCATGGGCTGAGGTTCCTTCCCGGATGGGCCAGGCGGAAACATAGCGGCGTTCCGCGCGGCCGACGAGATCGTTGCAGGGCAGGGGAAAATGACGCAAAAGCGCAGGCGCCGCACCCTGGCCCGGATCAAGGTCCATGTCCGACAGGTCCATTTCCGACACCATGTCTGAACAGTCGCCAGCCGCAACCGTCACCGTCGTCCGCAAAATCGCCATCCTGGCGATGTTCGTCGTGGCGATCGGGCTCCCGATCAACGATCGCTTCGACTACGCGGTGCTGCTCGTGGCAGCCGTGATGGTGTGCGTCGGCGTGATCAAGGCGATGCCCTCGCGTTGGATTGCGGCCGCCGGGCTTGCGGCGCTGATGGCGGCTGCGCACGTACTGCTGCCGCCGCCCCGCATCATGGAAGGGCATAATGTCTTTCTGCCGGGGCCGGATGCCGCGCAAAAATCGGGCTTGCCGCGCGAGGTGTTCGATTTCGTCAATAGGACGTTCGCGGCGCAATATCCGCCCGAGAAAAACTGCCACGACCCGCGCCGCGGCTGCTGGCGCCTCGAGCGCAGCGCCGCACAGGATGGCTTCGCGTTTTCGAGCGACGGTTTCTTCGATCGCGGGAACTACGCGCGGCGCGTCACGGGAATCGATTTCTCCGATCCCGTCCGCGCCCGCCTCGGCGTTGTCAACGATCTGATCTACAACTGGTCGCCGAATGAGAGCGACATCGAACGCTTCAGCCGCGACCGGCATTCCTTCAATCTGTTCGACCGCTTTCACATGAGGTTTCCGCTCTACCTCATGTATCGCTTTCCAGCGGCTTTCGTGGGCAGCACGCTGTGCTGGCGCGGCGACGTGCTGTGGGAAGGCGCGGACGAGCACTTCGACGTGCTGAGCCACCGCGACGTGGCGTGTCGCGAGATCGCGCCGGTCGATGCGGGCCGCCGCATCTACGCCGTGTCGATCAAGCTCGACCATCCGCTGGCGATGCGGCTCAAACCCTCCTGGACGGTGTGGCTGCGCGACTTGTTCACGAACGTGCTGACGCTGCTCGGCGTGATCGGCATCTTGGGGCTTCTGGTGCGGGTCGCGCCGCGCAAGCTCGTCTGGCCCGCGGTCCTCATCGGTCTGAGTTTTATCGTCATCATGATCGACGACGTCAACTTCCTCGGCGGGCTGCGCCCGCTTGACGCCGGCGATGACGGCATGACGTATGAGGGTTACGCGCGCATCATGCTGCGCGCCCTCTTGTCGGGAGACCTCGCCGGCATGCTGCGCGGCGACGAGTCGGTCTACTATTTCACGCCCGGCTTCCGCTACTTCTCGATGCTCGGGCATATCGTGTTCGGCGAGACTTATCTGGGCTATCTCTCGCTCGTGCTGGCGCTGCCGTTCCTGGTGTACGCGCTCTTTCGCCGCTTCCTGCCGGAGACATGGGCGACCGTCATCGTGCTCGGCTTCGTCGGAACGCCGGTGGGCGCGCTGTTCGGCTCCGCCTTCCTTTATTACGTTAAATGGGCGGCACGCGGGTTTGCAGACTCGTGCGGCTACATCCTGCTGATTGCCGGCATTGTGGCGCTCGTCCCACGCCTGGAGGAAACGCAAACGCCGCCCGCAGCCGCCGGCTTTTGCGGCGCGCTCCTGATCGCAGCCGGCACCTTCGTGCGGCCCAACGTGGCGCTTGTAGCCGGTGTGGTGATCGCGGGCGCGATACTGTTTTCGCTGTGGCAGGGAAGGCTCGCGCGCGCCGGCGCGATCCTTGTCGGTTTCGCGACGCTGATCGTGTCGCCGCTGCACAACTGGTTCTTCGGTCACTCGACGGTTCTGTTCTCGGACAACGTGAGTCAGCCGCAGACCCTGGTGATGTCGCCGACGGAGTATTTCAAGGCGGCGGCCGACATTCTGCGTCTGCATCTCGCGAGCGATCACGTGATCGCGGCGATCAAGAAGCTCGCGTGGTGGCTTTCAGGACCCGGAAACTTCTACGCCATGATCCCGCTCAATGCGGCCGCGGTCGCAACCTTGGTGCGTGTCGGCTTCTTCGGCCGGCGCTTCGACCCGTGGCTGCGTCTGGTCGCGCTTGGAACTTTGCTCGAGCATGGCACCGGCATCTGCTACGCAGACTGGGATCGCTATCACCTGGTGACCTGGCTGCTCACGGCGCTGGTCGCGAGCGCGTGGCTGCACGAGGAAGGTTTGCCGTGGTTCGACCGACGTTTCCCCAGGGCGCGTGAGTGGATCGCGGCGCGCGCCGTGTTCAGGCAGCCGCAGCCGCGGCCGGCGCGCGTGCCAGTGCGCTGAGGGCCGCCTTGGTGTCGCGTTCCGGTGACCAGCCGGCCGCCATCAGCTTTGCGGGATTGACCACGAGCTCGCCGCCGAGGCGGTCCCAAAGGTCGGCGCCGCCGACGAGACGGGCGGCCGGCGCGATCAAGCCAGGCGGAACGCGGAAAAGCCCGGGCGGACGGCCATGCCCAGTGCGGAACGCCGTGACGATATCGGCGAACGACACCGGCTGCGGGTCGGCGACGAGATAAGTCTCGCCGCGCATCGCCGGATTTTGCAGCGCGAAGAGAATCGCGCCGATGAGGTTGCCGACGCCGAGTAACGAGCGGCGGTTGGCGAAGCCGGCAAGCGGCAGCGGCAGGGGCAGGGGCAGGGCAGCGAGCCGCGCCAGCGTCGCGAGATTGCCCTTGAGGCCTGGTCCGTAGATCAGCACGGGCCGCAGGATCGTGTAAGGCGCGCCGGCGGCCGCAACGGCGGCCTCGGCCGCGAGCTTGGAGCGGCCATAGGCATCGTTCGGCTGCGGCGCATCGCTCTCGGAGAGGACGTGATCGGCGGCCGAGCCGCTTTGCGCGCGCACGGACGAGACGAAGACGACGTGCTGAACCCCGGCGGCACGCGCCGCCTGCGCCAGTCCGGCCGTTGCGAGGTGGTTGATTGCGTCGTATCGCTCGTCGGGGATACGGGCGCGCGCATGCGCGATGCCCGCAAGGTGAACCACGGCATCGACATCGGCGAGCAGCGGCTCCCAGGCGACGGATGCGGCGAGGTCCGCCTGCGCAATTTCGACGGTACGGGCAAGCTCCGGGGCCGGCGTGCCGCGCACGGCGGCGCGCACCGCATAGCCCGCATCGGCAAGCCTCGTCACGAGCGGTCGGCCGCAGAACCCCGTCGCCCCGGTGACCAGCACGCGGCTCATCGTTTGCCCCGCGCGAAGCGCACCAGAACCACGAGCACGGCCGCGCTGCTGAGCGCCAGCGCGAATATATGCGCCCCGACCGATTGCCGGTCGATCGTGACGATCGCCAGGAAGGCAAGCGCGACGTTGACGAAAAAGATGCTCGTGACCACGTCAGCGACCGAATAGCCGCCGTCGGTGGCGCGCTGATAGAAGTGCGTGCGGTGGGCGCGCAGGACGTTTTCGCCACGGGCGAGCCGCACCCCCAGCGTGATGGTCGCGTCCGCGAGATAGTAGAGCGGCAGCGCGATCGCGGCGGCGAGGTGGCCGTTGGCGGCGAGCCGCAGCAGCAGCCAGAACAGCAAAAGCCCGATCGGGAGGCTGCCGACGTCGCCGAGGAAGAGCTTGGCGACCGGCCGATTGAACGGAGCAAATCCGACCATGGCGCCGAGCAGCGCGACGGCGACGGCGGCTTCCACCGACGTCAGCGCGCCGACGACCGACAGGACCCACAGGCCTGCGGTCACCGGCACGACCTCGGCGACTGTCATCCAATCGAGGCCGTCCATGAAGTTGACCACATTGACGGCATAGACGCCGGCGACGAGGAGCATGGCGCGCTCGACCCACCACGGGAGCGCCGGCACGATGCGCGCCTCGGTCGGCAGCGCGGCGAGCACGATGCCGACTGCGACGAACTGGGCGAGGAAACGTGGGCCGACCGGGAGGTGGAAGATATCGTCACATGTGCCCGTGATGGCGAGCAGGAGAACGGCGGCGCCGAGCGGCCACAATTCGGCAGCCGCGGCTGCGGTGGTGCCCGA
Organism: Xanthobacteraceae bacterium; assembly: GCA_036491235.1. Lineage (GTDB taxonomy): Bacteria > Pseudomonadota > Alphaproteobacteria > Rhizobiales > Xanthobacteraceae > JAVDCA01. The sequence continues at coordinate 4,445 of DASXCK010000479.1, forward strand.
GATTGCGGAACCGGCGAGCACGGCCAAGATCGTCGCTGAAACGACCGGGATGCCGCCGCCCTGCGGCGTTGGTTGCTTGTGCGACGAGCGCGCGTTCGGCTGCGCCAGGGTATAGCGGGCGAGGAACGGCTTGAGCGCAACGATCATCGCGGCGCTTGCGGCGGCGGCGATCACGAGGACCAGCAGGGAATTCAAGGCTGAGGCCACGCGCCACCGCTTGCCTGGAACGGATTTTCGCAGGTGTTTTAAGCTAATCGCGCGGGCGGACAAGACGCAAATAGAGCTCCGTAACGGCGTGGCCGATGGCCGCCGCTGAGAAGCGCTCCTCGGCGAGTGTTCGCGCGGCGCGGCCATAGCGCCCGCGTATTTGGACGTCGCGGGCGAGCACCTCGATTGCGGCCGCGAGCGCGGGCGCATCGTCGGCGGGCACGAGGAGGCCTGTTTTGCCCGCACGGGCGACCTCGCGGCAGCCCGGCACGTCGGTTGCGACCATCGGCCGGCCGCAGGCCGCGGCCTCGAGCAGGCTTTTCGGCAGGCCCTCGCGGCGCGAGGGCAGCACCGCAATATGCGCGCGCGCCCACACGGTCGCGATGTCGTCCACGTGGCCGAGCCAGGTGACGCCTGGTTCGCGACCCCACGCCTCCGCCTCCGCTTGCGACACGGAGGCCGGATTGGCCGGATCTGGCGTTCCGGCGATCAGGAGCGCGATGTCAAGACCTTTGGTGCGCAGCTGCCGGTGCGCCGCGACGAGCACCCGGATGCCCTTGTCGTCGAGCAGGCGCCCCACGAAGCCGATGGTGATCGGTCCTGCCGCTTCGGGCATGGGCCTGAGCCGGTCCACGTCGACGCCGGACCCGGGAATGAGCGCGATACGCTCGGCCGCGATGCCGAGCCGCTGCAGGAGATCGCCGTCGTCCGGGTTCTGCACCAGCGCGACACTACGTGGACGATCGACCAGCACGCGCAGCAGGGTCCCGATGACAGGGCGCACGATCCGCGCCTTCAGCGAGTGGGAGATGAACGAATAACCGAGCCCCGTGATGGAGCTGATCCGCGCGACGCGACGCCCCAGCGCCGCAAGCGATCCGAGGACGGTCGCCTGCACGGCCACGTGATGGACCAAGTCGGGCGCCAGCTCGTGATGAAGCCGGCGCAAAGCCCGGATGGTCGTAAGCGTCGCGACAGGCGACAGTCTTGCGCGCGCGAAGCGGACCGGGTGAAGAACTATGCCTTCGCGTGCGATCGCGGGGGCGCCATCGGCGACATTGGTGGCCACATGGACGTCGAAGCCGGCAGCCTTGGCGGCGCGCGCCATCGGCAGGCGATGGGAGAGGAAGTACCAGTCCTCGGTGACCACATAGAGCAGGCGTGGCAAACCGCCGTCAGGGCGACGCGGCAATCCGGCGGCGTGCGGTCCGTCGCTCATCGGGCGATGCTCGCGAGATGGCGGCCGATACGATCGGCGTTCGCCATGATGGTCAGGGTGGTGAAGGTCGACGGGATGGTGGGCAGCACCGAGCCGTCGACGAGATGCAGTCCGGCCGCGGCATTGAGCTCACCGAAGCGGCTGGTGCCGTGCGCCGCCGCAGCTCCGAGGGGAAAGACGCCGCCGAGATGCGCGTCCGTGCCCGCGGTCGCGAGCGCCGTGCCAGGCAGCGCGAACGCGCCGAGCTTGCGCCATATCCGCGTGAGCCGCCGCTGAATGGTGCGCGCAAGCGCATCGAATCCGTCAGCGACGCCGCCACGGATATGGATGCGCGGGCCGTTGTCGCCATTCTGCAGCGATACGGTGTTTGCGCTGTAGCGGCCGGGAAAATAGATCGTCACGACGGCAAGTGCCGGCGCGAGCGCACGAAAGATTTCGGTGCCAGCACGGCGGCCGAACGGCATGCGTGCGGCAAACGACGAGGGCGGCAGGCCCGCGACCTCGTAGACGGCGCCGCTCACGTGATCGCCGGCCGCAGCCGAGCAGCGTAGTCGAAATCCAAGCTGCGCGAGCGAATGGCCATGCGGCAGCATCTTGTACCCGAGACGTCGCGGCACCAGCAGCGGCGTCGCCATCACGGGGCTGTTCAGCAGCGGCAGGGTGGCCGGCCGCGGATCGATCAGGGGCGCAGCGAGGCGCAGGGAGCCGAGCGTTCCGGCGGCAAGTATCAGTTGGGGCACGCGCAGGCGATTACCGTCCGCGGTCGTGACCTCCCAGGCGTCCGCGCGCCGTGCGAGCTGCACCGCCGTCGCGCGGTCCCGCAATTCGAAATTTGCGTGCCGCCGCAGCTGCGCCACATCCTGGCGTGCGTCATAGATGGCGCCCCGCTCGCAGCCCCACAGACAGGCGAGGCGCAGATCGCAGGCGTGACGGGCGTCGCGATCGGCGGTGATGAGGGCGTTGCGCGCGAGACCCAGCGCGAAATCCGGATCGGGCCGCGCGGCCACGTAGCGATCAAGGATCGCGGCGGCGGTCGTTCCGAGGGGCGGTGGGGGGAGCAATGCCCCCGATCGGCCGTAGAATGCAGCCATGTCGTCGTCAGGCGAGCCGCTGACGCCGATGCGATCGACGACGGCCGAATAGGATGGCTTCAGCTCCCCGGCGGTGACGGGCCAGCCGCGAAGCTCATCCTCGGTGAGCTCGCTGACGAAGCTGCCCCAGATGCGCGAGAGCCCGCCGCGCGCCAGCGCACCCACACCGAGGAAGTCCTCTTCATCGATTGCGGCATGCCGCTTGAACGCGCCGATCATGCGGCGCGCCTCAGGCGTGCGCCACTTTGGCGACAGGCCGTCGTCGGGCTGCAGGGCCTCGAGCTCATCGCCGAGCGTGCGCCGCCATGGTGCAGCCGCCGGTGCGGCGCGATCGTCGCCGCCGTCGATCATCAGCACGCGACGGCCGGCCTCGACCAGCGGAATCGCGGCCGATACGCCGGCCGGGCCGCTGCCGATCACGATGAAGTCGGGGGGCTCGCTCATGCGGCAAGGCGGCCCAGCACGAAGCGGAACGGCAGCGCGATGCCCTCGATTGCGATCTGCGCCGCAACGGTGAGCCACCAGGGCCTTCGTGGTTGCGGCCGCGGCGGGAGCGCCTCGGCCACCATGGCGGCAAGATGCAGGCGACGTGACAGGCCGTGGCGCATGGCGGGTCGGATCGGCTCAAGAAATCGTAGCAATGCCGGCCAGCGGACCGCGAGCGCGGGCAGCGCGCGGGCGAACGCTGGATCAGGCTGCACGATGCGGGCCAGGCGAATGATGGCGCCGGGCGCGCGCAGTCGGGTGCCGGTCACATGGCGCAGCATCGCGCGACATTCTGCGATCAGCCGATGACGCGCCACCGGGGTCGCGAGTAGCGCACTGGCGGGGTCACGCACTGTCAGGCCGAGGGCGGCGAGATCGGCTACGCTCGCCATCGGGGTGGCGCTCGCGAGGCCGAGCACCCGCTCGCGGTCGACGGTCGGGATGAACGGAATCGCCTTGCTCGCATCGCAGGCTATCAGCGCGAACGCGATCGGCACCCTTACCAGTCCAATGCGGCGGCCGTGACGGGCGCGGCGCAACGTGCGCAGCCAATCGCCGAACGTCAGCGGCACAGGGCCGGCCAGCACCACGGTCTGCCGCTCCGCGGGCGGATTGAGGGCGAGCCCGAGCAGGCCGTCGCAGACTTCGTCGAGGTGGATCGGCTGCACCTCGCGATCGAGCCCGATCATGGGGAGGACCGGCAGCCCGGCAAGCTTAGACATCAGCCCGTACATGGCGCGCTCGGGGCCGCCATAAACGAGACCGATGCGCGCGCAGAGTACCCGGTCCTGGCTGTGCGGCAGGGCTCTCAGCTGCTCCTCGATCGCGAATTTGATCTTGCCATAGGAATTGAGCGCCCCCGGCCGCGCCGAAGTGGTCGAGGCGAAAACGAAGCGCGCGATGCCTGCCTCGCGCGCCGCGCGGGCCAAGGCCTCGGCTCCCGCGGGGTTGGCATTGCCCGGACCGGCGCCATTGGCGCGATCGCTCGCCCAATCGTGGGCGAGATGCACCACAGCGGTGGCGCCCGCGAAGGCGGCGAGCGGCGGCGTCTCGCCGAGGCGCCACGGGAAGGAGGGGATGTCGGTCCCGGCCGGCCGCGAACCGAGCGCCACGACCTCGCAGCCGCGCCGCCGCGCGCGCTCGACGAACCGGGCCCCGATGTAGCCCGATGCACCCGTCACCACGAGGCGCTGCGGCATCGGCTGACCCTCATTGCGCGAACGCGATGCGCGCGCCGCCCCAATCGAGCCGGAACTCGAGCGACTGCAGGTCGCCGAGCGCCTCGCGCACCCGCGCCTGCGCGTGCTTCGGACAATAGATCAGCAGGAAGCCGCCGCCGCCGGCGCCCGCGATCTTGCCGCCGAGGGCGCCGGCGGAACGGGCGCGCTCGTAGAGCTGGTCGATCGCGGCATTGCTGATCTTGGACGAGACGGCGCGCTTCATCTGCCAGCCGCGATCGAGCGCGCGGCCGAATGCGTCGAGGTCTCCGGCGATCAGCAGGTCGCGCATCTCGTAAGCGAGCGCCACCATGCGCTCCATCCGCGCGAATGTCGTTGCGTCATCCTCGACCGCCTTGTTCTGGTGCGCGAGCACGCTCTTGGCGTCGCGCTGGCTGCCGGTGAAGAATAGGAGCAGGTTGCTTTCCAGCTCGGCGAGCAGATCGGTCGGCAGAGCGAGCGGCTGCACGGTGACGCCGCCATGTGGTTCGAACTCGATGAAGTTCACCCCACCGAAAGCGGCGGCATACTGATCCTGCTTGCCGATAGGCTCGCCAAGTCGTTCGATCTCCAGCATGCAGGCCTCGCGCGCAAGCTGCTCCTTGGGCGCGAATATCCGCTGATGGGCGTAGAGCGCGTTGAGGAGCGCGACCGAGAACGAGCTCGACGAGCCGAGGCCGGTGCCGGACGGCACGTCGGCGATCGACACCACCTCGACGCCCGGCTCGATCTTCATCATGCGCAGCGCCTCGCGCAGGAGCGGATGCTCGATCTGCTCGATACGGTCGACCAGCTCGGTGCGCGCGTATTTGAGGTGATACTTGGCGGCGTTGAAATAGGGATGGACCACCACGAAGGCGTATTTGGCGATCGCGCAGGAGAGTACCGCGCCGCGCCGGCGCTGGTAGAACTGGGCGACGTCGGAGCCGCCGCCCGCAAAGCTCACGCGAAAGGGTGCGCAAGAGACGATCATGGAATGATCACTGGCCGTTCGCGGTGACGATCACGTCGCAAGTCTGGCGCTGCGCATCGACCGCCGCCCATTCGTCGGCGATTCGCACCCGCCACAGCTCCTGCATAGCGGCATCATCGAAGCCCTTCCAGCGATAGAGGGCCTCGAATCGGCCACGCTGCACCGCTTCTGGGGTATCGACGAAGGCCGCCAGATCGATCTGCGGCCGGACCGAGGCGTGACCCGCGAACACGCCGTCGAGGATAATAATGTTGTGGCCGGCCGGATCGTAGGTCACGGGGGGACCTTCCACCCGGGTGGCCTGATTGTACCCGGGCGCTGTGACCCGCTCGCCCCGGCGCAGCGCCGCAACGATCGCGGGCAGGCGATCGACGCGGTTGCGGATTTCCGCGCCGTCGCCTGGCTGGCGCTCCGCTGCCGGTTGGATCCAGTCGTCGAGGCGCACGAGCAGCGCGTTGGACTCGCCTTCCTGCCACGTCCGCTGTAGTGCGTGGGCGATCACGCTCTTGCCGGATCGGGATCGGCCGCAAATGCCGATGATCATCGGTCCGATTACTCGCCCCCCAAACATGCCATACAGCAGTGGCCGCGCGAGCTCCCTATAGGCAATCGCGAACTGGACAGCTTCGCCGACATCCTCGAACATCAGATCGGGCGTCGGTGCCGCCTCTGCGCCGCCCGGATAGCGGGCGATGTCGCGGCAGCCGTAGCCGGTGCGCACCCCGTAGGCCCATACGCCGGCGGCGCGTGCGGCGCCAATGTCGCGCAGGCTGTCGCCGATCGCGCAGGAGCGCGTGCGGTCGACGGGCAAATCCTCCATGGCGCGGCGAAACAGCAGATCGCCGGGCTTGCGGCACTCGCACCTGATCTTCAGCGCCGTGACTTCGCCCGGGAAGCCCGCGTCCGGATGGTGCGGGCATGCGTAGACGCGGTCGAGCACGCCGTGCTCTTCGGCGAGCAGCGCTTCGAGGCGTCCGAGGATGGCGTCGAGATCGTCGAACGTGATGTCGCCACGCGCGACCTGTGGGCGGTTGGTGACCGCCACCGTGAGCATGCGGGCCGCGTGTGCTTGCGCGACGGCTGCGCCGGCGCCTGCAATCAGCCTCACGTCATCCGGTTTGAGCGCGCCAAGCGTGCCAGGCTCCTCGTTGAGCACGCCGTCGACGTCGAAGAAGATCGCGGGTCGCCGGTTGCGGATGTTGAGCGCCGCCACGGTGCCATCGGCGAGGTCGCGTTCGGCGGTCGCGTGGCGCCTCTGCGTGCCCACGTCGCGCATGTACTCGGGCGTATTGTAGGCAGCGATCCGCCCGCCGGCTGCCACGAGACGCGGCAGCACGTCACGCACCATGTCGCGCTTCTGGCCGACCGGGATGCGGACAAAGAATTCGGGCGACGCGAGATAGAGGCCGGCGGGGACGAGGTTTCGCTCATCACGCGGGCGCGGGATCTCGCGCGGCAGCAGCGCCGTCACGCGATCGTCGCGCGCACGGATGAGATCGGACGTGCGCGGATGATCGTTGGGATGGACCACGATGGTGATGAGGGCGCGTTCGCGGCGGTGAAAGTCCATGAGCGGCGCGAGCGCGAGGTCAAACAGCATGTCGCCGTAGATGAGAAAGCGGTCGCCGTCCGCGGGCGCGAGCGCCGCGAGGCAGCCGGCGGTACCGAGCAACTCGGTCTCGATGCGGATGTCGAGGGCGAGGCCGAGCGCAAGCGCCTCCTCGCCGAGTGGGGCCGCGAGCTGATCGCCTAGATGCCCCGCGAGCACAATCAACCGGTCGACGCCCTCGCGGCGCAGGGCGCGCATCTGGTGAAAGATGATCGGGATGCCGCCGACCGGCAGCAGGGCTTTTGGGATACGGTCGCCCGTCATCGTATGGGCGCGGGTTCCGAGGCCGCCGGCGATGATGACGGCGTGCATGGGGATCAGAATCCGTTAACCCGGATGCGCTCGACCGCGTGGCGCACCGCGTCGGTCGAGTGCCGTCGCGGCTGCCAGC
>DASXCK010000480.1:0-10371 GCA_036491235.1 Xanthobacteraceae bacterium
TTCGAGATCGTCAAACCGAGCCTCGACGGGTTCGATTATCGCGCGCTGGTGTGGCAGCCCGACGGCATCGCGGCGGGCGCCATTGCGGCGAGCGAGACCACCGCCGCGAGCGATCAGCCCGCTCCGGCCCGCGACGCGACCGGCTGCGGGTGCCCGGCGGCGTCGACCGCCACATAGGTGAAAACCCCTTCGGTCACCTTGAAGGCCTCGTCGCCGAGGCCGCGCCGCACCCAGCTTTCGATCTTCACGGTGATCGACGTGTTGCCGATGCGCTCGACGCCGGCGAAGCACGTCACCTCGTCGCCCACCATCACGGGGCGATGAAAGACCATGCTGGTGATCGCGACCGTGACGACGCGGCCGTGCGAGCGGCGCGTCGCCACCGTGCTGCCGGCGAGATCCATCTGGCACAGCAGCCAGCCGCCAAAAATGTCGCCGTGCGTGTTGGTGTCGGCGGGCATCGCGATCGCGCGCAGCGCCGGCTCGGATGTGGGCGGCGTTTCGGGGGCGGGCGTCTTGGCGGACGGATCGGGCATCTGGGCCACCTCGATTCGGGAGCGCCACCGTACAGGATTGTCGCCGGCTTGTTGAAGGCCGCATGTGCGTGTGCATCCTCGGACGTATTCCGTCGCATCGAATGATCCGTCATGCCCGGCCGCGACGCGTGAACCAGGCAGAACATGGAATTTCTACGCGTGGTGCTTGTGCAGCCCGAGCTGCTTGTGGATGCGCGGCTGCTCGAGGCCGCCGTCGGCGATCCAGGCACTGGTGCTCTCGACAGCGCGCGCGATGAGCTCGCTGGTGCGGGAAAAATCGTAAGGCGAGCCGGTGAGCGGACACAGCGGCGGCACGATGAAATACTCGATCTCGGGCTCGAGGCCTTCCAGCTCGCCGATGAGCTGGCGCGCGATCAGCAGCGTGAGCGCATGCAGCGCGCTGGCGATGGCGCCGCGCGGCGGCTTCTGCAGCGCGCACGCATAGCCGGTCGGCAGCACGATGAGACGTCGTGCGCCGAACGTGCAAGCGAGCTTGATCGGCGTGTTGCTCGAGATCGCGCCGTCGGCGAGGTAGAGGTCTTCGAACTTCACCGGCGCGAAGGCGGGCGGGATGGCGGCGCTGGCGAGGATGGCATCCGCTGCCGGGCCTTTCGACAGCACCACGGTCTCGCCTGACAGGATGTCGGTCGCGACCACGTGGATCGGGATCGCGGCATCCTCGAGGTTGCGATAGGGCAGATGCGTATCGACGAGATCGCGCAGGTTGTCCGACGTGGCGATGAAGTCGCTGCCGCGCATGAAGCCGAACAAGGTGCGCCACGTCACCTGAAAGACGTCACGCCGGCGCAGGCTGCGCCAGATCGTCTCCAACTCGCGCACGCCCTCGATCGTGGGGCGGCCCGCATAGTAGGCGCCGTTGAGCGCGCCGACGCTCGAGCCGAGCACCAGGTCGGCGGTGATGCCGTGCGCCGCGAGCGCATGCAGCATGCCGACCTGGATGGCGCCAAAACTGCCGCCGCCGGCAAAGACAAAGGCGGTCTTCATGGGGGCCGGATGGCTCGACATGGCGGTGAATCCAAGCTCGACATGACTTAGATGCGAGCGGCGTCGCCAGGTTCCCGCGACCGCGGGGCAGAATATGCCTACGCGGGACGCACCACGCCGCCGGCCACCCGCGGCTGCGTCAGCGCCGGCGTATAGATCAGCACGAAAAGCCCGAAGGCCGCTACCCAGGCGGTGCCGGCAAGCGACAGCAGCAGGAGATACTGGCTTCCGCCGAACGGCGCCATGAGCCGCAGCAGCGCAGAAAGGTTGACCAGCACGTAGATCGCAATCGTGCCCGATCCGGCGGTGAGCGCACGGCCGGTGTGGCCGAGCGAGGCGCGCGTCATCACGGCGAGCGTCATGGTGCCGATGGCGCCGGCGGTGAGGGCATGCAGCGCCGCGGTCGGCGGCAGCGACGGAGCGACCCGGCTGAGCGCGAGCAGGGTGAAGCCGAGCGCCAGCCAGCCATAGCCGACATGCAGCACGAGGACGAGCGGCTCGCGCCATGCGCCACCGCCGCGCCAGCGCACGAGCCGGACCGCGAGCGCAAGGCCGGCGGCGAACTCCGCCGTCGCGGCGAACGTCGTGTCCGGCGCCGCGATCCACATGACGAGCGCGAGCGCCGTCAAGGCGAGCGCGAGGCGATCGATCGCATTGAACGATGCCGGCGTGGTGGCGCCCGGCTCGTACTTGACCAGCCAGTTGCGCGTGAAGCTCGGCACGATGCGCCCGCCGACCAAGCTGATGAGCATCAGCAGCGTCGCCATGCCGAGGCGGTTGCCGAGCGCGGCGGTGGTCGACCAGCCGAGCGCCTCGGCATGCACCAGCGCGTTGCCGGCGAAGAGCAGCGCAAGCGCCGCCAGCATGGGCAGATTGCGCCAGTTGCGCCCGACCGCGATCTCGCGCGCCACCACGGCGATGAAGACGAGCGGAAACGCGAGATCGCAGATGGCGGCGAACTGCGCATCGTCGATCCGCGCCGAGACCAGTACTGCAAGGCGGCCGAGGAACCAGAGCGCGACGAGCAGGACGAGCGGCCCGCCCTGCAGCGGCATCCGCCCGGTCCAGTTCGGGATCGCGGTAAGCATGAAGCCCGCGACCGTCGCGGCGCCGTACCCGAAGATCATTTCATGCACGTGCCAGACCGCCGGCGCGAGCGCGGTCGGGACGGTGGCCGCGCCCGCATAGGTCATGAGCCATAGCGGAATGGCGAGCGCCGACCATGCCGCGGCGCACAGGAAGAACGGGCGGAAACCGGCCGAGAACAGCGCGGCGCCGTTATGCGGACGATAGCGGGGAATCGGCATAAGCGTGGTTCGACGTACTGTCTCTCGACGCATGGCACGATGCGCGCCGTAACGCCACGGCGGCCGCGCATAGCTGATCGTCGCATGTCAAAACGCCGCGCCATTGGCTGCCTGGCGGACGCGCACGTTGCGTCGGCCGTCGTTGCGTCAGGCCGTATCGGCGGGCTGGCAAAGTTGTCGCACCGTCACCATGTCTTGCCGGCCGGTTCCACCATGTGAGGTCGGGGATGTCGCTCTTTTCGCTCCTGCTCAACGTCCTATGGATCGTGTGCGGCGGCCTGTGGATGGCGGCCGGCTGGCTGCTCGCGGCCCTCATCATGGCGGTCACCATCGTGGGCATCCCATGGGCACGCGCGGCGTTCAACATCGCGGCATACACGCTGCTGCCGTTCGGCCAGAAGGCGGTGTCACGCGCCGACTATTTTGGCCGCGAGGACACCGGTACCGGACCGCTCGGGATGCTCGGCAACCTCGTCTGGCTGGTGCTCGCCGGCTGGTGGCTCGCGCTCGCGCACCTGATCACCGCGATCCTGCTCGCCTGCACGATCATCGGTATTCCGTTCGCCTGGGCGCATCTCAAGCTCGCCGGCCTCGCGCTGTGGCCGATCGGCAAGATGATCGTGCCGGCGGAGGCGATGCCGCCGTATATGCGTTGAGCACCGACTGAAATGAGCGTCGACTGAAATCATTGGCGTTTTTCGCATTGGCTTTGTTCTGCCAAATCGCCTCGTCATCCGTTACGCCACTGACGTCGATTGTGCCTCCATTGGATTCATTGAATTTTCTAGCTTTGTTTTGCTCGGCGCCCCTTCTTCGTCGCCTCACCGTCATGCCCGCGCATGTCGCGGACATCCACGTCTTCGACGTCAAAGCAAGGCGCGGATGGCCGGGACAAGCCCGGCCATGACGCGACAGACTGCGTGCACGTTCGTCTCCGGCGTCGGCCGCAATTCTCCCATCATCCGGCTCGAACGCGTAAGCCAATAGAAACTCGCCCACAAGAAAGAATGCGCGCCACCTAACGACTTTGTTCGCGCCGCCTATGCCACGACCATCAGCACGTCGGCGACCCACTCGGGCCGGTCGATCATCACATCATGGCCGGTATCTTCGTAGATATAGGTGCGCCAGCTCTTGTCGGCCTTGCACGCGGCGTAGGCCTTGTCGAAGGCGGCCTGCGGATACGACGGCGCGCGGATGTAGGTCTTCCTGGCGATGGTCTCGCGCTTTCCGGTAAGGCGGATCGCCTGCATCGCCGGGCCGTTGGGCTGCGGCGCGAGCTTGGAGTCGATCCAGGCATAGTCCTTCGTGCTCTTTGAAAAGGTCTTAGCCGGCGGCGGCTTCCGGCCGGCCTCGCCCCTGGCCATCGCCTCCTCCATCGCCTTGCGGCTGTAGGGCGAGATGAAGTCGGTGCCCTTCTGGCCGTCCTCCGGCATGAACGCATCGAGCCAGACGATCGAGGCGACGCGGTCGTGGATCATCTCGAGCGCGCCCGAGGCCGGCCAGCCGCCGAACGAATGGGCGACGAGGCAGATGTCGTGCAGGTCTTCCCACGTCACCAGGTTGGCGATATCGGCGATCTGGGTATCGAGGTTGATCTCTTTGCTCATGAGATGCGAGCGATCGCCGTTGCCGGTGAGCGACGGCGCATAGACCTTGTGGCCGCGCGCCTCGAGGTGATCGGCGACGCGGCGCCAGCACCAGCCGCCATGATAGGCGCCGTGCACGAGCATGAAGGTCTTGCGTGCCTTCGCCTGCTTCGCCGAGCTGGCTTCCTCGTCCTGCGCGCGGGCCGGCGCAGCGCCGAGCGCGGCCGCCGCGAACGCAGCGCCTGCGAGCGCCGTGCGGCGCGTGATGGTGTGGTGCGACATGGATTCCTCCTGCCCGATGAGCGACCCGATGCGAGTCATAACCGACTGCGATCCGCGGCGACAACCGCCGTGCGGCGCGCTTCCTGAATGGAGGTCATCGTGCGATCGACCCGCGCGACCGGGCGATCGATCTTACGACATCCCGCATACAGTCGAGAAATTGCTCCACGGTTCTGCTTAGCGTTCGATTGCGCAGGGTGATCATCACGACGGGCAGCGGCGGCATGGGCAGATGGAGCGGTAACATCTTCAATCCGACCATGCCGGCATTGATCTTGAGGAACGACGCCGGCACCAGGGCAACGAAGGGACCGCGTCGGCTGAGAAAGTTGCGCAATTGCGCCGACACGGTTTTGACGACGACGCGCGGCGGTGGCAGCCCGTGCGTGCGAAACGCTTCGAACAGCGCTTTTTCCGCCGGCGCGCCCGAGTAGGCCGTGATCCACGAGGCGTCGGCGAGATCGGCGAAGCCGAGCTTTCGTCGCCGACCCCATCGCCCACGCGCGCTTGCGGCAATGCACAGCTCCTCCTCGAACAGGTGCTCTATGGTCAAGTCTGCGCCCGCGCTTTCCTCCAGGGGCCGCGGCAGCATCGCCAGGGCCAGGTCGGCCTTGCGCGCGCGCAACTCGACGAAGTCGCGCCCGAAGGCGTTGGACTGAAGAACCTCGAACACGACCCGCGGGTACTTTTTGGAGAAGGTCTCGACGACCGGCGCGAGGATGCCGCCCGCAAGCACGTCGGAGCAGGCAATCCTGACTTCGCCGCCGGCCGGATCGGCAAGGAAATCGATGTCCTTGATGCCCGATCGCAACTCATCGAAGACGATCCTGCCGCGGCGGATGATCGCATCGGCATAGAGCGTCGGTTCGACGCCGCGCGGCGTGCGATCGAGCAACCGAACCTTGAGCGCGTCCTCGAGCGCCGCGATCGCCTGCGAAACGGCCGACTGCGACATGCCAAGGTAGGCGCCGGCGCCGGACATGCTGCCGTGCTCCACCACGGCGAACAAGACGTGCAGATCGCGCAGCCGCAGCCGGCGGCCGACCCGACTGTCCCAATCGAGGGTTTTCGACATTAGTGTTTCCTAATATGGTTAGTGCAAAATGCGGCTTCCCCTTCTACCCCGCGGCTGCTCATCCTTCAATCCGCCGACCAGCGCGGTGCCATGGCGGCGCGAGCGTTTTTCAGCAGAAGCGGGCCACGACATGCGCAGCCAGCACCGATATGTCCTGGGCCACGACGCGCGCGAGATCGAGCGGTTGCAGCTGCAGGCTGCGGTCATCGGCCCGGTCACGCGGCGACTGATCGAGCAAAGCGGGATCCGCACCGGGATGCACGTGCTCGACATCGGCTGCGGTCCCGGCGACGTATCGATGCTGCTCGCCGATGCGGTCGGCGAGACGGGGCGCGTCGTGGCGGTGGACCGCGAGCCGCGCGCAATCGCGGTCGCCCGCATGCGGGCGCAATCGGCCGGATATCGGCAAATCGAATTCATGGTGGCTTCCGACGAGTCATTTGCCACTTGGACCGGTCTCGATGCTGGCTTCGATGCTGCTTTGGGCCGCTACATCCTGATCTCTCAGGCCGACCCCGTCGCCATGATCCGTCGAGCCGCGGCGGCGGTGCGCTGCGGCGGCATCGTCGCGTTTCACGAGCCGGCGAGCGAGGTGAGCGGCCACACGTTTCCGAGCATGGATCTCTATGCGACGGCAGAACGCCGTCTGAACGCGGCATTCCGTGCCACGATTCCGCATATCGACGCCGGCTGCCGGCTCTTCGCCTATTTCGAGGCCGCCGGGCTCGCTGCGCCCCGCCTGATCTGGGAATCGATCGCCGGGGGCCCGGAGTCACCGCTGTGGAGATTGTTCGCCATGACATACCGCAGCATGTTTCCCCATATCGCGCGCGTCGAGCCGGCGCTGACCGAGGCGGACGATCCGGATTCGCTCGCGGAGCGGCTCATCGCGGCGGCTGCCGCGGCGCGGGCGCAGATCGTTTCCAAGCCTCAATCATGCGCGTGGGCCATCAAGGCATAGCGACTATCATCGATCCGCCACGAACCACCGAGTCGAAAGTCATGACGACCATTGCACAGGGACCTCTCATGCGCCTGAAGGCGATGCGCCTTCCACGCCGAAGATTTCTTCAGCACGCAGCGAGTGCCGCCGCCTTGTTGGCTCGGCCACGCGTCGCCGCGGCGCTCGACTATCCGACGCGGCCAGTACGCATGCTCGTGGGCTTCGCACCCGGCAGCGCGCCGGATGTCTCGGGACGGCTGATCGGACAATGGTTGTCGGATCGCCTAGCGCGGCCGTTCGTCGTGGAGAACAAACCCGGCGGCAGCGGCAACCTCGCCACCGAGGCCGCCATCCATGCGGCTGCCGACGGCCATACGCTGCTGCTGGTGGCGACCGGATACGCGATCAACGCAACGCTCTACGAAAACCTCAATTACAATTTTGCCCGCGATCTCGCCCCGGTGGCAGGGCTCAGCCGTGAGCCCAACCTGATGGTTGTCAATCCAGCGTTTCCGGCCACGACCGTTCCCGACTTCATAAATTACGCCCGCGCCAATCCGGGCAAGATCAACATGGCCTCCCCCGGGCTCGGCACTTCGCCACACATGGCTGGCGAGTTGTTCAAGTCCATGGCCGGCGTTGGCATGACGCACGTCGCCTACCGCGGCTCGCCTGCGGCGATAACCGATCTACTGGGCGGCCAAGTGCAGGTCTATTTCGCCCCCATTTCCACGTCCATCGAGTATGTCAGGGCCGGCAAGCTGCGCGCCCTGGCGGTGACGACAGCGATGCGCGCCCCCGCCTTGCCCGACATTCCGCCGCTCAATGATTTCGTGCCAGGCTACGAGATGAGCGGATGGTACGGGATCGTTGCGCCCAAGAAGACGCCCGCGGCAATCATCGACAGGCTCAACAAAGAGGTCAATGCAGGGCTTGGCGATCCCAGCATCACTGCCCGACTTGCCGCCCTCGGTTCGTCGACGTTTATCGTTTCCCCGGCCGACTTCGGCAAATTCATCGCGGATGAAATCGAGAAATGGGCCAAGGTGGTCAAGTCCGAGCGGATCAAGCCCGACTGAGATTCTTGTCACTTCACGCATGAACTGTTTTCGGTCGGGCGACCGGAGCCGAGCCGATTCGTCACTCGGTGTGGGGCAATTCGCGGATCTCGACCGTTCCGCCCGCCTCGAAGTGCGGATTGCCCGCCAGCAGCGATTGCGCTTGCTCGATGCTCGACGCACTCACACGGATGTATCCGACCAAATGCGCCGTGATCGGAGGCGTTTCGCCATTCTGGCGCACGCAAATCCCGTCGCCAACGACGCTGCCGCCTTCGAATGCGTCCTCCTCTTGGAGCTTCTCGATGTAGTCCTCCCAGGAGCCCACCTCGTCCGTGGTGGCGTCGTCATGCATCAGGAAGAGAAATTCGGCCATGTCGACGTTCCCACATTTCGTTTTGACGACTACTTAGCTTGCAAAGATGCTGCCAATGCGCCGCGACCGCAAGAAACAGGAAGACGCAACGCAGTCTGTAGGTTGAGCGATAGCGAAACCCATCCTACACGGGTTGACATCGCGGAGCCGATGCCGCGTGACAGCAAGAAACGGGACGACCGAAAATAGATCATCAGCGTAGAGCCTTCCGCCCGCCGATCGGAGCACAGCCGATGCCGAAGACATACGGAACGGTCAGCCCGGAGCGCCAGAAGGAGATGAGCGGCCTCGAATTCGTCCGCGGACTGATCGACGGATCGCTTCCGCTCAACACAATGGCGCAGACTTTGGGCTACGACATCGTCGAGGCAGAAAACGGGCGGGTGGTCGTCACGGCCGTGCCGAACGAAAAACACCTCAATCCCGCCGGCGGCGTGCATGGCGGCCTTTCGGCGACGCTGCTCGACACTGCCATGGGGCTCGCCATCCAGTCGACGCTCGACAAGGGCATCGACCAGACGACGCTCGAATTCAAGGTCTCGCTCGTGCGTCCGCTCACGCCCGCGACCGGCCTGATCCGGGCGGAAGGCACGGTGCTGAGCCGCGGCCGCCGCGTCGGCACGGCGGAAGGCCGGATCACCGACGGCAACGCACGTCTCCTGTCGCACGGCACGACGACGTGCCTGATCTTTCCGCGATAGCTTGCGAGGGCTGCGCCATCAGCCGGCGACGTGAGTGTCGGCGCCCGCACCGAGGTGCATCATCTGCGGTCCTTGGGACGGAATTCCACCGGCAGCGTGAAGGTCAGGCCGTCGTCGGCAACCACGGGAGGCGGCGCCGGCACCGGATCGGCGCGGCGGATCATGCCGAGGGCCGCGTCGTCGAACGAGCGGTCGCCGGAGCTTCTGGCAACGCTCGCCGAGAGGACATGCCCGGTGCGGTCGAGCGTAAACATGACCATGATGTCGGCCTGCCGCTTCGATCGGTCGGCCGGATAGCGCCTGTACCTGTCGAGATGAGCGATGAGCTCCTTTTGCCAGGTGGTGCGCACGCGCCGCGCGCTGTCGCCCGTGCCGCGCTCCGACGCGACCGAGCGTATCGAGGCGATGGAGGCCTCTGAGCTCGGTGCGGCGGTCGCCTCGGCCGCGACGGCGGCTGCCGATGCGGGCGCGGGCGCTTTCGGCGTCTCGGTCTTCTCCTCGACCGACTTTTTCTCCTTGTCGGGCGTCACGATCCGGTCGGGATCCTCGACATCCGTCGGCGTCGCCTGCGGCAGGTCGGCGTCCTTGACGACTTCCTGCTGCTCCTGGACGGCCGGCGAGGCGACGGACGCTTCCGAGTTCGGGCCGGCGGGCAGGTCTGTCACCGGCGTCCTCGGCGACAATCGCACGTATCCGACCTCGATCGCGTTGGTGCCCAGTTCGTCCGGCTGATCGATGGGTTGCATGGCCACCAGCGCGAGCGCGACCGCACCGACGTGCAGCGCCCCGGCGCCGATCGCGGCAAAGATCCAGGTGCGCGCGGGCGACCGCGCGCCGCCGAGATCCGACAGCATCGCGTCCGTCGCAAGCGCGCGCCCCGCGGCGGCTGCGCCCGTCATTTGGTGGCCGCTTCGCCGACCCCCTCGAGGGCCACCAGCGCGATCTTCGTATAGCCGCCGGAGCGCAGAAGCTCGAGGACGCTCATCATCTCGCCATACGGTACCGCACGGTCGCCGCGCAGGAAGATGCGGCGATCCTTGGCGGCTTCGGAAACCGAGTCGAGCGCCTTCACGAGGTCGACGCGCTTGACCGGCGTCTCGTCGACCGACACCGCAAGATCCGACTGGACGGTGACATAGATCGGCTTATCGGGCCGCTTCTGCGGCGCGGCACTCGACGTCGGCAGGTCGACGGGCAGGTCGACGGTCGACAGCGGCGCCGCCACCATGAAGATGATCAGCAGGACGAGGATGACGTCGATGAACGGCGTGACGTTGATGTCATGCGTCTCCTCGAACTCGTCGTCGGCGTCCTCGACATCGCCCAGCGCCGCACCCATCGCTCACTCCGCCGCGCGTGCCCGCACGCCGCCGAGGCGGATGCGATCGAGATCGCGCGACAACAGGCGGCCGATGGTGCCGGCCGCGCGGCCGACGAGATCGAGGTGACGGCGCGTCTTGCGGTTGAAGTGATTGTAGATGATGACCGCCGGAATCGCC